>JBIOES010000008.1:0-31315 GCA_044446265.1 Solirubrobacterales bacterium | reverse complement strand
GTGGGGGTGGTGGGTGGGTACCTCATACAACGTGCGAGCCGGGCGGTCTGCTGGCTCGGCTGCTCGCCGCCAGCAACCCAGACGGTTCGCCGATGTCCCGCCGGCAGCTGCGCGACAACATCGTCACGGCGATCGTCTCCGGCCACGAGACCACCGCGTCGGAGCTGGAGTGGGCGTTTCAGCTGCTGGCCCACAACCCCGCCGTCCTGCGCAGGCTGCTGGATGAGGTCGATGGGGACGCCGGCGATGAGTACCTGACGGCCACCGTCAACGAGGTGCTGCGCCACCGGCCCGCCTTCCTCTTCATGATTCCCCGTACTGTCAAGCGCCCGATCGAGCTCGGTGGCTGGATTCGCGGCCCGGCTCAGTTGCTCGGCTGCACCTACCTGACGCACCACGACCCGGCGCTCTATCCCGAGCCCCACAGGTTCCGCCCCGAGCGCTTCCTCGAAGCCCAGCCGGCCCCGCAGGTGTGGCTGCCGTGGGGGGGAGGGCGCCGGCGGTGCCCGGGGCGGCACATGGCGATGCTGGAGATGAAGGCGGTGCTGCGGACCGTGCTGAGCAGCGTTACGGTGCACCCTGCGGCCAGGCGCATGGAGCACCCGCGCTGGCGCAGCGTCGTGGTCACCCCACACGCCGGTTCGCGGGTGGTGCTGCGCAGCCGCAAAGCACATAGTTAGAACACGTTTACTCTCATGAGAGTAGTCCTGACGCGTTGGATGCGTCAAGATCGGATTCGCGATAAGGATGGGATACACCCGTTTGTTCGCTAAACGCCGGCTGAGTCCAGCCGGCGGAAACGCCAAGGCCACAGGAGAGCTCATGCCAGCAAGCAGTTCAGACGTCGTCAGCTTCTACGAGCCGGAGCCCGAGGGCGAGGCATGGTCGATCCCGAGCCTGCGCGAACCGCGCTACTCGCAGTCGCTCGAGCGGGGGCTGGCGATCCTGTCGTGCTTCACGCCCGAGCGGCCGATCCGCGGGATCGCCGACGTGGCCGACGAGCTGGGCATGAGGCGCAGCACCACCCACCGCTACATGTCGACGCTGGTGGCGCTCGGGTATCTGGAACAGGGCGCCGCGCGCAAGTACCGCCTTGGCCTGCGCGTCACCGACCTGGGGATGTCGGCGCTGAACTCCACGGCGCTACGCGAGCACGCGCGCCCCTACCTGGAGGAGCTGTGCCGTCAGTCCTCCTACACCGTCAGCCTGGCGGTGCTCGACGGTTCGGAGATCGTGTATGTCGATCGGGTCCGCTCATCGCGCCGCACGCAGGGCGGGGTCGATCTCGATCTGGCGCCCGGGGCGCGGCTGCCGGCCTACTGCACGGCGATGGGCAAGCTGCTGATGGCGTTCCTGCCGGATGAGGAGCAGCGCAGCCTGCTGTCCGAGGTGAAGCCCACGCGCATGGGCCCCAACACGATCACGAGCAAGACCCAGTTGCGGGCGGAGCTCGAGAACATCCGCGAGGAGGGGTTCGCCGTCAACGACCAGGAGCTCGCGCCGGAGCTGTATGCGATCGCGGCGCCGGTTCGCTCGGAGTCCCACGAGGTGGTGGCCGCCGTGAGCATGACCGCGCACGCCTCGATGATCTCCCTGGAGGAGCTGGTCGAGCACCTCGGCCCGCACCTGGTGGCTGCCGCGGATCGGGTCTCCGCGCGCCTGGGGTACAGGCGCGAGGACGAGCGCGCGGGTACGCGCTAGCGCGCAGAGCGCCATCCAGTTGGCGCCAAGAGCGCCGTTCAGCTGGCGCACAGAGCGCCGTCCACGCGCCCGGGTCGAGCGCGTGGACGGCGCATGCGTCCTGTTGCACCGCTAGGGTCTCGGCGATGAACAGATCGATCGCAGGCGCGATGGGCTTGCTGGCGTGCGTGCTGGCGCTCGCTCCCCTTACGCAGGCGGTGGAGGCGGCGACCGTGATCCACTACCAGCACGAGAGCTACCAGACCTTCCAGGGCCAGCTGGCGCACGGTGAAATCCACACCGCGACGTTCAACAAGAAGCCCCACTCGGTGCACGTGCTGCTGAACGATGGGCGGCATGTGCTGGCGATCTACCCCTCCCACGACGAGCCCCAGATCGCCGCGGCGCTGACGGCGAAGGGCATAAGCGTGAGCGTGGAGAAGCACAAGTCGAAGACCCCGCCGGTGCACCACACGCTGCGCTACATCGCGGGCGGGATCCTCGTGATCGTGATCTTGGCGATCCTCGCGGTGCTGCTGATCGGTCACCGGCGCAATCTTGCGGAGGGCGCGGGCGAGACCGGGCAGAGCGGGAGCGGTGAGGCGTCGGCGGCGCCACCGCCCGCAGGCTGAGAGGCACGCTCGCCGGGCACGCCCACCAGAGCAAGAATAAGACTCAATCCTATGATAGGTTGCCGAGCGTATGCGACGGCAACGGTCCAGTGCGAGCTCCCGCTCCACCGGGGCGCGCGGTTCTGCAAAGCGTCCGCGTCCTTGGGTGAGTGTGGGCGTGGCGGTCGCGGCCACGTTCCTCGGAGTGGTGGGTGCAAGCGGATGCGGCTCGCAGAGCGCCGCCGGAGCGGGCTCCGGCCGGCTGCAGGTGGTGGCGGCGGAGAACTTCTGGGGGAGCATCGCGGGCCAGCTCGGTGGCGATCGCGTGGCAGTGCAGAGCATCGTCGCGAACCCCGAAACCGATCCGCACAGCTACGAGCCGACGGTGGGCGACGCCCGCACGATGGCGGGCGCCCAGATGGCGATCGTGAACGGCATCGGCTACGACAACTGGGCACCCCGGCTGCTGGCGGCGAACCCGGTGAGCGGACGGGTAGTGCTGAACGTGGGCGAAGCGCTGGGGTTGAAGGAAGGAGATAACCCCCATCAGTGGTACTCGCCGAGCGCCGTACGGCGGGTCATCGCCCAGATCGCCGCCGACTACGAGCGGCTCGATCCGGCGAGCGCAGCGTACTTCGCCCAGCGCGAGCAGGCATTCACGACGCAGGGTCTCGCCCGCTATGACCAGCTGCGCGAGCAGATCCGCGCGCGCTATGCGGGGACGCCGGTGGGCTACAGCGAGAGCATCTTCAGGCCGCTCGGCGAAGACCTCGGCCTGAAGCTGAAGACCCCCTACAGCTTCGCGAAGGCGATCGCCGAGGGGACCGATGTGAGCGCGCAGGACAAGGAAGCCGTGGACGAGCAGGCGCAGAAGCGCCAGATAGCGGTGTGGGTGTTCAACAGCCAGAACGTGACCCCGGATGTGCAGCGGGTCAACGAAGTCGCCCGTGCGCGGCAGATCCCGATCGCGACGGTGACCGAGACGCTCTCGCCCGCCTCGGACAGCTTCCAGCAGTGGCAGGTCGCCGAGCTCGAAGGGTTGGCACGGGCGCTGCACGAGGCGACGGGAAGGTAGACGGCGGTGTCGCGAGACCCCATGCAGGAGCAGGCCGTGGCCTCTGCGGCGAGCCTCGCACGGACGGTGGCGAGTACGCCACACGCCACGCTGCCCCCGGTGGTGGAGATGGTGGATGCGACCGTGCGGCTCGGCGGGCGCACTATCTGGAGCGAGGTTGGGATGAGCGTTGGTGCAGGCGAGTTCGTTGCGCTGCTGGGAGCAAACGGCTCGGGCAAGTCGACGCTGCTGAAGGCGGTGCTGGGAGCGCTGCCGCTCGCCGGGGGGACGGTCAGCGTGCTGGGGCGCCCCGCGGGACAGGCAAACAACGCCATCGGGTACCTGCCCCAGCGGCGGTCGTTCGACTCGGGCACGCGTCTGCGCGGCAGCGATGTTGTGCGTCTGGGCCTCGATGGCGACCGCTGGGGCGTTCCGCTGGGGCTCGGGTTGGCAGGGGGCGCGATGCGCAGGCGTCGCCGCGCGGAGCGCGAGCGCGTCGCCGAGGCGATCGAGATGGTCGGCGCGGGAGCCTACGCGCACCGTCCGATCGGCGAGCTCTCAGGCGGAGAGCAGCAGCGGCTCTTGATCGCTCAGGCGCTCGTGCGCCGTCCCGAGGTGCTGCTGCTGGACGAGCCGCTGGACAGCCTCGATCTGCCCAACCAGGCTGTCGTGGCCGCGCTCGTGCACGACATCTGCCGTGGCGCGGGGGTGACGGTGCTGCTGGTGGCCCACGATGTCAACCCACTGCTGCCATACCTCGACCGGGTCGTGTACCTCGCCGCGGGGCGTGCGGTGGAGGGGCCGGTGGCCGAGGTCATCACGAGCGAGACGCTCAGCGGGCTGTATGGGCTGCCGGTCGAGGTGCTGAAAGCCTCCGATGGACGCCTGGTGGTGGTGGGCCAGCCCGAGGCGCCGGCACACCATCACGATCGTCACGAACACGATCATGGTGGCTGACGTGGCGAACCCCCAGCTGAGCTGGAACCTGGCGCGCGACGCGAGCGAGGTGCTCGAATACCACTTCATGGTCAACGCGCTGCTGGCGGGCAGCATCGTGGCCGTGATAGCGGGGCTGCTGGGGTGGTTCATGGTGCTGCGCCGGGAGGCGTTCGCCGGGCACACGCTGTCGCTGATGGCGTTCCCGGGCGCGAGCGGGGCGGCGCTGATCGGGGTGCCCGCCGCGTGGGGGTACTTCGCCTTCTGCGCCGCGGGGGGAGTGGCGATCGGCCGGTTCTCCGGAACCGGGCGGCGCTCGCTGAGCGAGCAGTCGGCGCTGATCGGCTCGGTGCAGGTGCTCGCGCTGGCCGCTGGGTACCTGTTCCTGAGCCTCTACGGCGGCGTGCTCGGGGATCTGGAGAACCTCCTATTCGGGACAGTTGTGGGCATCTCCGATGGCCAGGTGCTGGTGCTTGCCGCTGTCGCGCTGGCGACATTGGCGGCGCTGGCGGTGTTGGGGCGCCCGCTGCTGTTCGCCTCCGTCGACGCGGACGTCGCAAGCGCACGGGGGGTGCCGGCGCGCGGGGTCTCGATCGCGTTCCTGGTGGCGCTGGGGCTGGCGGTCGCCGAGACGAGCCAGGTCACCGGCGTGCTGCTGGTGTTCGCGCTGCTGCTGATGCCCGCGGCGAGCGCGCAGGCGATCACCGCGCGACCGGGGCTCAGCCTTGCGCTGACGGTCGCGCTCGGCTTGGCGGTGGTTTGGGTGGGATTGGGGGTGGCCTACTTCTCGGTGTACCCAGCGGGGTTCTTCATCACGACGATCTCCTTCGGAACGTACGTGGCGGTGCGGGTGGCGGTCGGTCTGCGCGACCGGCGCGGCGTGCGAGGGGTGGAAGGCGCTCCAAGCGTCGAGCCCCCGCCGCAGGGGGTGATCGCCTGATGCTCTCCCAGGAGTTCATGCGCAACGCGCTGCTGGCCGGCACGTTCATCGCGCTGGCGTGCGGGGTGAGCGGCTGGTTCGTGGTGCTGCGCGGCCAGGTGTTCGCCGGCGACGCGCTCAGCCACGTGGCGTTCCCGGGGGCGCTGGCCGCGGCGGCGGCGGGGATCGACGAGCGCGTGGGGCTGTTCGCGGCGACGATCGCGGTGGGCGCGGGGATCGGGCTGCTCGGCCGCCGCTCGTTCGCCGGCGCCGGCGCGGGGAGCGCCGGAATGCAGCCGGCGGACGATACGGCGATCGGCGCCGTGTTCACCTTCGTGCTGGCGCTCGGGGTGTTCTTCCTGACGCTCTTCAGCGTGAGCGCCGCCGGCGGCTCGGGCATCCAGACGGCACGCACCCTGTTCGGTTCGATCTTCGGGCTGGGGAGCGGCGAAGCGCGCCTGGCCGCCGCGATCGGCGCGGGCGCGGTGGTGGCGACGCTGGCGATCGCCCGCCCGCTGCTGTTCGCCTCGGTCTCTCCCGAGGTGGCGGGCGCGCGGGGCGTGCCCACGCGCCTGCTGGGAGTCGGCTTCCTGATGCTGCTGGGGGTGGTCGCCGCCGAGGCGACCCAGGCCGTGGGGGCGCTGCTGCTGCTCGGGCTACTCACAGCTCCCGCTGCCGCCGCGCACCGGCTCGCGGGCAATCCGTTCGCGGGGATCGCACTCGCCGCACTGCTGGGGGTTGCGGCGATGTGGGGCGGGTTGGCGCTCAGCTACGCGCTGCCCGGGCTGCCGCCCTCGACCGCGATCGTGGCGCTCGCGGTGGGGGTCTACGCCGCCTCTACCATCCTGCCGATGAGGATTCACACGTGAGCTGGCGGGCTGTGAGGGCAGATAGTGGGCCCGAGCGTAGGCGCGCCGAGAACCTGCTCACGGGCAGGAGCGAGCAATGAGCACCGAGACGTGGGCCGATCGCGCAGAGGAGACGCTGAGCGCCGCCGGGCGCAAGCGCGGCGGGGCGCGCCGCGCGGTGCTGGAGCTGCTCGAACGCCAGAGCTGCGCGCTGACGGCGGTGGAGATCGAGGACGCGCTGCGCTCGCGCAGCGGGCGGGCGGTGAGCCGCGCGAGCGTGTACCGGATCCTCGATGAGCTCGAGCGCCTGCGCCTGGCCCAGCGCGTGGAGACCGGTCAGGCGATGGTGCGCTACGAGCGGGTTCACGAGCACTCCGAGCACCACCACCACCTGGTGTGCGACAGCTGCGGGCTGGTGATGCCCTTCTCCGACGACGCCCTGGAGCAGGCGATCGACAGGCTCAGCGCGAGAGTGCCCCTGGCGGTGTCCGAGCACGAGATCGTGCTGCACGGCTCCTGCCGGGAGTGCGCCGAGCGGTGAGGCGCGTAGCGTCCTCGGGCGGGGCGCTCCACAGGTATCCCAGCAGGCAGGCGAGCACGAACACGGCGACGACCAGCAGCACCGGCCCGGAGTCCTCTGTAAGGGCTCCGACCACGCCCGCGGCGAGTCCGCCGGCGAGCGCGGCCAGCCACACGGGGTCGCAGTCCACCGGCGCGAGCAGGCGCTCGCGGCGGCGTACGCCGAGGAAGGCGAGGAGCAGCGCGAGCGCGGTGGCGAGCGGCATCGCGCCGTGCTTCAGCTCGTCGTAGGCGGCGGTGTAGCGGCGCACGATGATGTCGCGGATGTCGCCCGCGGAGCGGGCGTGCAGGACGCTGCCGGTGTAGTGGCCGCTGCCGTGGGCAGTGAGGAGATCGAGCGCCGCGAGCGCCACGAGACCCACGAGCGGGCTGATGAGCACGATCAAGGCGCGCTTGCGCGTGAGCCGACCGGGAAGTAGAAGCACCACCGCAACCGCGGTGCCTGCGCTCACGAGGATCACGCCGCCGACGCCGGCGCCGATGCGCGCGGAGCCCTCGACCACGGCCAGCGCGATGCCGGCCAGCGCCATCGTCACCGCCGCCCTGCGCAGCTCGCGAGAGTCAGGAGGTGGCGGTGCGAGGGCCTCGGAGGACGTACCGTCTCCAGCGGCCGCGTCGTGCTGGACGCCCCCCCGCGCGAGCGGGTACAGCGCGGCGGCGACTGCTGCGAAGACGAGCACGGCAAGGCCCGACTTGAGCTCGTTGCCGATGCCGTAGAAGCGCACTCCGAGGGCGGGGTTGGGGCCGAGCAACGAGCGCACCAGCAGCTGCGTGCCGGCCAGCGCGTCGGCGCTGAGCGCCACCACCGCGACGAGCGCGGGCGCGAGCGGCGCGCGTGGCCAGGGGAGCAGCCGGTCGGTGAGCCCGCCGAGCGCGAAGCAGGAGAGCACGAGCAGCGCGACTTCCACCGCCCGCGTAGGCGCTAGGGCCGCGGGGAGGAGCGTCGCCACAGGGGTCCACAGCAGCGCAAGCGCTCCCACACGCACCCCCCACGCGCGGGCGCGCGGTCTCAGTGAGGGGCCGAGCGGGAGCAGCCACACGGCGAACGCGAGCAGTGCCCAGGCGGCGAGCAGGCAGGCCAGCGCGGGGAGCCGGCGCGGGTAGAGGACCAGCAGACGCGCCCTGAACGAGCGTAGGTGTGAGCCTTCGAAGGTGCCGTCGAGCGCGATCCGCTTCCCGCGCATCGCGGCTGGGACGGGCAGGCCGAGATGCTCGAGGATCGTGGGGGCGAGGTCGGTGGTGGCCACCAGTCCGCGCTGGTTGGTGGTTTGCGAGGTGAGTGTGTGACCGCCGCCGAGCCCCCCCAGGGAGACCCACAGCAATTCGTTGCCCGGCGCGGGTGCCACGCGAGGCAGCACGATCAGCAGCTCGCCGGTCGGACGCCCGGCAGTGAGTGCGCGCAGGTCGGCATCGCCCGCGGGACCGCTCGGCAGGTCGGCGAGCACCAGGCGTTGCACGCCACTCTGCCGCTCGATACGCGCGAGCAGCGTCGCGCTGGAGCCGAGCGAGACCGCTGAGATGCGCCCGCTGCGGTTGGCGGCGGCCGCGCCGTTCACGTCGTCCGTGCCGGTGACGCCAACATAGGCGGCGCCGCCCGGGATCGAGGATGCCAGCAGTCCCGGTTCGAGGATCTGCGGAGCGCTGTGCGCACGCGCGAGCACCTGCGCCCATGGCCTGACATAGCCGTCCGCGAGCGAAAGCGCGGGTGGGTGCTGCGGGGAGTAGGAGGAGTAGGAGACCCTTGCGCCCTGGGAGAGGTCGAGCAGGAACTGAGCTGTGGTGTAGGTGCCCTGGGTGGCGCTCAGCAAGCCGGTTGAGAGCGCCGGCAACGAGGCCAGATCGGACTCGATCGCCTCACCGCTCGCGGACGCAGCCTTGGAGGAGCGGGCATTGGCGCTGGGCCCGACGAACACAAGCAAGGCGGAGCCGCCGTGTCCCGAGGAGGCGTTCGTCGTCGCGCCGGCAGCGGCGGATGCGCCGTCCAGCAGCGATGCGAAGAGGCAGAGCAGGAGAGCGAGCCAGGGCCCTCCCGGGATGCGGCTCAGCCCTCCACTCTCCCACTGACGACGTCCCGGCGGGAGGGCTCCTTGCCGCCCGACCCAACGCCGTTTCCGTGCTCTTCTGAGGGAGCGCGACCATTGCCGTCGGGTCCGGAGGCGACGACGACTGCCGGCGCCGCGCCCTCGATGTTCACGCGCGGCAGCGCGCGGTCGAGCCACGCGGGGATCCGCCAGGTGCGCTCGCCAAGGATGCTGAGCACCGCGGGCAGCAGCAGGCAGCGCACCACCACCGCGTCGAGGAAGACGGCGGAGGCGAGGCTGAGGCCGAACTCCTTGATGACGCGGTTTTCGCCGAGCATGAAGGACAGGAATACGCAGATCATGATCGCGGCGGCGGCCGTCACGACACGCCCGGTGAGCGCGAGCCCCTCGCCGACGGCCTCCCTCGCGTCGCTGCCGCGCGCCCACTGCTCGTGGATGCGCGAGACGAGGAAGACCTCGTAGTCCATCGAGAGCCCGAAGACGATCGCGAACAGCATCACGGGGATGAAGGACTCGATCGGGCCCTTGCTGATTTCCATGATCCCGTCGAACCAGCCCCACTGGAAGACGACGACGATCACGCCGAGCGCGGCGCCGATGCTGAGCAGGTTCATGAAGGCTGCCTGCAGGGGGATCACGAGCGAACGGAAGACGACCATCAAGAGCAGCGCGGAGAGCAGCACGACGACGCCGATGAACAGCGGCAGCTTGTGGCCGAGGGTGGTGGCGAAGTCGACCGAGCCCGCGGTGACGCCTCCGACGTACACGTTCATATGGTTCTGCGCGGCCACCGGCGGGATCACCTGCTCGCGCAAGTGGGAGACGAGCTGGCTGGTGGCGTAGTCCTGGGGGGCCGAGCGGGGGTAGACCGAGAGCGTGGCCACCTGGCCGGTTGGGTTCGGGCGTGCAGGCGTGACCGAGACCACATTGGGGGCGCTGCCCAGCGCGCTCCGCAACTGCCCCAGCGCGGCGGGGCTGCCGTTCTGCGCCACGACCAGCAGCGGCCCGTTGAAGCCCTTGCCGAAGCCCTCGGCGAGCAGGTCATACGCGCGGCGCGCGGTGAAGCTCTGGGGATCGTTGCCGGCGTCGCTGGAGCCCAGGCGCAGCGCGAGGGCGGGGGCGGCGATCGCGAGCATCACGAGCGTGGAGACGATCGCGATCGTCCAGGGGCGCCTCTGCACGAAGCGGCTCCAACGCAGCCATGCGCCGGTGCCGGGCGCGTGCGTGACCTGCCCGCCGCGGCGCCTGGCCCTGCGCGAGGGCCGCACCAGGCGGGGCCCCGCGAAGGTGAGCAGGGCGGGGAGCAGCGTGAGCGAGCCGAACATCACAAGCAGCACGCCGATCGAGGCCGAGATGGCGACGCCGTAGAGGAAGCTGACGCCGAGCACCATCATGCCCAGCAGCGCGATGACCACCGTGCAGCCGGCGAACAGCACCGCGCGCCCGGCGGTGTCCATCGCTCGCACGACCGACTCGCGCACGAGCCCCGCGGTGGGCCCCGGTCCGGCGTAGGACTCGCGGAAGCGGGTGACGATGAACAGCGAGTAGTCGATCCCCACCCCCAGGCCGATCATCGCGGCGAGCTCGGAGGAGAAGTCGGGCGTGTCCACCACGTGCGTGAACAGGGCGATCAGGCCGAGGCCGGTGCCGAGCCCGAACAGCGCGGTGACGATCGGCAGGCCCATCGCGACGAGCGAGCCGAAGGTGATGAGCAGCACGACGATCGCGGCGAGCAGGCCGATCGCGGTGGAGAGGCCGAAGCCTTCGCGCTGGGTCGCCTCGATCGCGAACCCGCCCAGCTCGACCTGCAGCCCCGGCTGGCGCGCCGCCGAGGCGACCTTCACGACGCGTTCGCCCGCGGACTTGGGCAGGTCGTTGGCCTTTTCGTCGAACAGCACGGTGGCGAAGGCGATGCGCCTGTCCTTGGAGATCGCCTCGCCGCCCGAGGCGGGCGAGTAGGGGCTGACGACGCTGGCTACGTGGGGCAGCTTGGCGACCTGGGCGAAGGTCGCTTCCATGCGCGCGCGCACGGCGGGATCGTTGACGTTGCCGCTCGCGACGCGGAAGACAATCGTGTCGCGATCCCCGGCCTGCACGGGGAAGCTCTTCTGCAGCAGATCCGCGGCTCGCTGGGAGTCCGATCCGGGCAGCGTGAAGTTGTTGGAGTACGAGGTCCCCGCCGACTGCGCCACCGCGTTGACGCCGACGAGCAGGGCGATCCAGCCAAGGACGATGTAGAGCCGGTGCGTTGTCGACCAGCGCGCGAGCTTGAGCATCGCCTGAAGCTTAGAACGGTTTGCCGGAAGAGGCGAAGGTCTCGGCTTCCGTCCCAGTATTTGTTGCGGATCTGCAACATTTGACCCCAAAGGGCCATTTTGTTGCGGATCTGCAACTTTCAGGCCATGGCGAACTCAGTTCACGCTCGGGTCCAGCGGCATGCGCGCGAGCAGGGCGTAGGCGCCGCCCTTGCGGGCCATGACGGTGCTCCAGAGCTCATCGGGGTCCTCGGTGAAGACGTCGTCGGGGAGCGCGGGCTGGGCGATCCAGTCGCCCTGCTCGAGCTCGGAGTCGAGTTGGCCCTCGCTCCAGCCGGCATAGCCGGCGTATACGCGTCTGCGCGCGGTGGCGGCAGCCAACTCTTCGATGCCGGCCTCCGGCGCGGGGAAGCCGATCCGTCCGAGCACCAGCAGTCCCGCGGGGGAGGGGTCCATGAACTCGCCCAGCAGGACGATCGAGTCGGGCTGCACGGGGCCGCCGAGGTAGACGGTGTCATCGTCATCGACGGCGGGCTCCAGCTGCGGCACCGCCTCGCCGACCGTCACTTGGGAGGGGCGGTTGAGGATCACGCCCATCGCTCCGTCCTCGGAATGGGCGCCGATCAGGATCACGGCGCGGCTGAAGTTGGGGTCCAGCAGCGTGGGCGCGGCGAGCAGCAGCTGGCCGCTGAGAGACTCCTCCATACACCGAGGCTAGCGTGGTGGTCCTGCGGCTTTATACGTCAATCTCCCGCACCTTCCGTGCCGGGGAGTATTTTCAGCTCACTGAGAACAGGTCGAGCGTTCCCGTCGAGTTGTGGTCGTTGGCGTTGCCCTCGGGCTCCAGCACGTGGCCGTCGACCACGATCGGGCTGTTCCAGTGCCCCGGTTCTCCGGCGAGGTGGGCGATCGGGTGGGGCGAGCGGGGGAGGTAGACGTCGATGCCGCCCGCGTTGGGATCGTAGACATAGAGCAGGCCCCCGGCCAGCACCGGACTGGTGCCCGGCGTGCCGTTCTGCCACACCACGCGCAGGCGCCCGCCGCGCAGGGTGTAGGTGCCGGTGCCGTGTTCGCCGGCCACGAACATGGTCGTGTGCGCGCCCTCGCGCCACACGGCGGGCGCGGTGAACAGCTCTCCGCCGCCGGGCAGCGGAAGCGTTTGCAGCTCGCCACCCAGCCGCTCACGAGATCCGCCGGCCCCCAGACCAGCCCCTCGCGGCGCGCGACCGTCGAGGCGCGCGAGCGAGAGCACGCGCACGATGCCGTCCTTGCCCGCCACCACCACACGGTCGTGGCCGAGTAGCACGGGCGCGCTGGAGCCGAGGTCGGTGTCGGTTTCGTTCAGCTCCGCTTGGTTGACGGGCGTGTATGCCTGGCGCGGCGTGAGCGCGGGGTAGTCGAGCTCGATCACGCTGTCTCCGAAGTCGCTGGATCCGTTCCACGGACCGTTCCCGGTGGAGAGGAGAATGCGCCCTCCGGGCTCCACTACGGGCCCCGAGCGCGAGAGGATCGCCGAGTCGCTGGCGGCGCAGGTCCGCGGCACGATCAACGCGCGGCGCAGCGCGCAGAGCGTGTTGAACACCGCGTGGATATGGCCGCTCGAGCGTTCGATCAGCACGACATGGCCTTGATAGGGCGGGGCGTCGCCGAAGTAGCCGCCGGTGGCGGCGATCACGTAGGGCCCCTCGATGTTGAGCGCCGCCGCGAGCTTCTCGTGGGTGGGGTCGCGCGTGATCGAAACCGGCCAGGCGCCTGCGCTGTCCTCCCGGCCGGTGGCGAGCGAGAGCTTATGGATCAGTCCGTTGGGCGAGGCGGCATAGACGAACTGGCGGTTCGGGTCGGCCAGGGGGGAGGTGGTGGTGATCTGTGCCGTGCCGGCCCACCGCGAGTAGCCCGGCGGCGTGAAGACCCACAGGATGCGCCCGCTGTTCGCGTCGAGCGCCAGCGTACGCCCGTAGGTGGTGGTGAGCACCGCGACGTCGCCGCTCGCCCCGGCGACGGTGACCCCATGGAGGTAGATCGGGGAGGAGTCAACCGTTCCGGGCAGCGCGATCCGCCGGCGGCGCAGGTGCGCGACGTTGGCCGCGGTGATGCCGGTCGAGTCCGAGCTGACGTTCGAGCGCCCCGGATCGAGGCCGAACTCGGGCCAATCCAAGAGCGCCGTCGCGCTGTGAGCGGGCGGCGGGATGCTCGCCGCGGGCGCGCTCGGCGCAGGGCTCACGCTGACGGCGGGCGCCCCGGAGCTCCCGCACGCGCTCACCAGCGTGCACACCACCACCACAACCAGGACTCGAGCGCCGGAGGACATGCAGGGGTGTTGTAGCGCACGGGCCGGCATACCCTCCAGACGCCGCGCCTGCGTGTGTTGTCGCTCACCGAAGCAACCGGATATGTCCAATAGGTGATCGGATTCGTGCGATATCCTGGCCGGGCTGCATTCCAGTTGTCCAAGAGGAGGGTCGAGCATGGCGAAGACTCCGCAGGTGGGCGCGCAGGCGCCCGATTTCGAGCTGCCGGGGACGGACGGACCCTTCAAGCTCTCCGAGCACCGCGGCGAGCGGGTGGTGCTGCTGTTCTACCCCGGCGACAACACGATGGTGTGCACGAAGCAGTTCTGCTCATATCGCAATCGGGCGGACGACTTCGCGGCGCTGGACGCGACGGTGGTCGGGATCTCCTCGCAGGATGTGGACTCCCATCGTGGCTTCATCGAGAAAAACCGCCTCACAGTCCCGCTTCTGGCCGACGTCGATAAGGCCGTGGCGAAGGCGTACAGCGCTTTCGCGCTCGGTCAGACCAAGCGCGCTGTCATCGTGATCGACGAGCAGGGCATTGTGCGCCACCGCCACGATCATCTCCTCGGCCTGGACTATCAGTCGGTGGACGATCTCAAGGCGGCGTTGGATACGCTGCCCAGTCCGGCCGCCTGAGTGAGCGCATCGTCCCCGATGGCTTTCGGGAAGTTGGTGGCGAGTCTGTCGCGCTCGCGCTGGGGACGTCTCACTCTGCGGCGCCGGACTGCATGAGCGTATGTCCGGAAATCTGACTGGCGCTCAACGGCACCGTGATGACCGGTACGGGCGAAGTCTTCAGCAGCTCAGTCGTAACTGTTCCCAACGCCTCATGCAGCCGGGAGTGGTGCTTGGCGCCGATCACGATCGCGCGAGCCTCGTGGCGCCGCGCGGCGTCGATCAGCGCAGTCACGGGGTCCTCGTCTGAGATCTCGGTCGCGAGGTCGATGTCCAGCAGCTCCTCATCGCCGTCGAGCATCAGCTCGTCCAGTAGCGCTCGGCCGAACTCGTGGCGCTCGCTCGTCGTGCTGAGCGGCGCCGGTGGCGCGTGCAACGGCCGGCAGGCATACACGATCACGAGCTTCCCACCCGAATGCAGCTCATTCGTCACCCAGCTCGCGGCGTGGCGGGCGCTCTCGCTGCGGTCATAGCCAAGGACTATGCAGGGCCCGCCGGCCTCGCGGGCGACTTCCTCCGGCTTGCCGGTCGAGTTCGTGCGCGTCATGTCGAGGTCGTCTCATGGTCGTGTGCATCGAGGTAGGGCGCGAGGTACTTGGTGGCGATCTTGCTCGAAGGCTCCCAGGTAGGTGTGTCGGTGATCTCCGAGCTGAACCCATGTCCGCCGGTGATGTGCGCTGTCAGATAGAGGGGCTCCTCGCCCGTCAAGAGCATCCCGTGGATCACGGGGTGAAACGGCTCGGCGGTGACCGGCGCACCGGCGAGCGCCGCGATCGACTGCGCGACCGCGTCGGCCTGCTGGGAGCCCACGCCGCCGTGCTTGACCGGGAACTCGGTGGCATCCCCAGCGGCGTAGACGTGCTCGACGTCCAGCACGCGCCCGTGTGGGTCCACGCGCAGGAAGCCGTGTTCGCTGAGCGGAATGCCGCGTACGCTGGGACCGTATAACTCTGGCAGCGCGATCACGCGGTCCACGTGCAGGCGTCGGTCGCCGGGGTTGATGACGACCTCACCGGAGCGGGGGACTTCGGCGTAGGCGGAGTGGATAGTCTGGATGTGCGAGCGCTCGAGCAGCCCCGCGACGGCGCTGCTCGCGTTCTGCCCGAAGATCGCCAGCGGGGTGTCCTCGGGGGTGACGATCGTGACGGCGATCTCGATGTTCATGTCATAGGCGCGACCGGCGGTCATCAGCGCGAGCTCATAGAGCGGCAGCGGCCATGCCATCCGCCCGGGCGCTACGAACGCGAGGCTCTTCAGGTAGCCCCCCTCGATGTCCTGGATGACGCCGTGCAGGACCTCGCCCATGCGGCGGTCGTCGATCGTGATCGCGTGCTGGTAGCGGGGGATGGCCCTGGCGCCGAGCGCGAGCACTAGTGCGTCGTATTCGACCTCCGAGCCGGACTTGGTGTGGGCGATGCGCTTGCCGGGGTCCACCCAGGCAAGCTCGTCGACCAGCAGCTCCGCGCCAGCGTCGCGCACGATCGGCGCGAGCGAGTAGCCCTTTGCCGGACTGTAGGCGAAGGGCTCGCGGACGCTCATCGGGCGGTAGACGAACTCCTCGTTGGGAGCGATCACAGTTACGCTGGTCTGCTCGGCCGCGAGCTCGCTCAAGGCGAGCATCGTCTCCAGGGCGGCCACTCCGCCGCCCACGACGAGCACGCGGCGCTTCTCTGAATGGGAGGTGTCTGTAGTCATGACTCCGAGGTTATGGTCGCGTGTTGGCCTTGCCAGTCGAGGAAATCCGTGGTCGCGAAGGGGAAAACTACGTAGCTGGCATCAGACCGAGGCTTTCACGAGCCGGCCGGCGCGTCATCCGCAGTAGACCAGCGGAACGGTGCGGGTTTCCTCGGACTCCAGGGCTACTCGCCGTCGGCGTGGTCAGGCGCACGGGTGTAGCAGGCACGGTGGTAGTACTCGCCAAGCGGGTCGCCGTCATCTGTCTCCGCCGCCTTCGAGGTATCGCGTGCCAGGCCGTCGAGGAGCACGACCAGAGGCTCATACGCCCCGATCACGTCGCCACAGTGAACGCAGCGCAACTTCTCATCCATTGGGGTCCCCTGCATGCAAGACGCCCTCCTTGGAAGGACCAAGAGCCGGCAGATCAGTCAGAGCGCCGCCTCCAGGGTTTGGTCGACGTTGGCCTTGAGCATATGTTCGAGGGGTAGCCCGCAGTCGGGGGAAATCCCACAATCCGATGGGGCAAACTACGAGTAAGCTCTATCAGAGACGATGACCACAGATTCCGAAGAGTCGTGGATTCGCCGTCTGCTTGACGTCGGTCAGGCGCTGGTTACAGAGCTCGACCAGAAGGCCGTACTGGATCAGGTTCTTCAAGCGGCGCGCGAGATCACCGGAGCGCGATACGCGGCGCTCGGGGTTCTCGATGACCGCCGCTCCGAACTCGAGCAGTTCCTGACCGCCGGCATCGACGAGGAGACGCATCGCAAGATCGGCGCTCTGCCGCGCGGGCGGGGCGTGCTTGGCGCGCTGATCGAACAGCCCGAGCCCCTGCGCCTCGCGGACGTGGGTCTGCACCCGAGCAGCTACGGGTTCCCCGTCGGTCACCCTGTGATGCGCAGCTTCCTCGGCGTGCCGGTCCTGATCCGCGGACAGGCATGGGGAAACCTCTATCTGACCGAGAAGGAGAGCGGAGGCGAGTTCACCGAAGCCGACGAAGAGGCTGCGGTGATCCTCGCGCGGTGGGCCGGCGTGGCGATCGAGAACGCCAGGCTGTATGAGACCAGCGAG
Source organism: Solirubrobacterales bacterium (assembly GCA_044446265.1). Lineage (GTDB taxonomy): Bacteria > Actinomycetota > Thermoleophilia > Solirubrobacterales > Solirubrobacteraceae > Palsa-744. The sequence continues at coordinate 14,674 of JBIOES010000008.1, read as the reverse complement.
CGTCGCCGGCAGGAACTCGAGAAGGCGTTTCGCGGCCTCGAGGCGACCCGTGACGTGGCGGTCGCGATCGGCGGGGAGATCGCGCTCGAGCATGTGCTGGAGCTGATCGTCAAGCGCGGGCGCGCGCTTGTGGGCGCCCGCAGCCTCGTGATTATGCTGCGCGAGGGAGAGGAGCTGGTCGTACAGGCCAGCGCCGGGCACACCGAGAACGTGCGCGAGGTGCGCCTGCCGATCGCCGAGTCCACCTCCGGGCAGGTGCTCCAGCGCGGCCGTCCCGAGCGGATCACCAACGTCGCGGCACGCCTGCGGATCGCACCACGGGAGTTCGGTGTTCCAGATGCGCAGACCGCGCTGCTCGTGCCGATGGTCTACCGCGGCGACGCGGTCGGCATCCTAGCGGCGTTCGATCATGGAGCGGATCAGGTCGCATTCAGCGAGGACGACGAGCAGATGCTGCGCACGTTCGCGGCGAGCGCCGCGACGGCTGTGGCGCTCGCGCAGAGCGTGGCGAGCGACCGGCTGCGCAGCTCGCTCGCAGCCGCCGACACCGAGCGCCGCCGCTGGGCGCGAGAGCTCCACGACGAGACGCTGCAGGGCCTCGGCGGCCTGCAGCTGCTGCTGTCCTCTGCACTGCTCCACAACGACCTTGACCTTACGCAGAGAGCGATACGCGAAGCAGTGGAGCACATCGAACGGGAGATCGAGAACCTACGCTCGATCATCACCGAGCTGCGTCCCGCCGCACTCGACGAGCTCGGCTTGAAGACCGCGCTGGAGGCGCTGCTCGACCGCCACCGCGAGCAGAACGGCACCGAGGTCGACGGTCAGCTCGAACTGCCGGACATGGCGGACGCCGAACTCGAGAGCACCGTGTACCGGCTGGTGCAGGAGGCGCTCACGAACGTCGCCAAGCACGCGCGGGCAGATACCGTGCGCGTGGCGATCGGCGGGTCCGACGAGGAGGTCTCGATCGAGGTGCAGGACGACGGCACAGGCTTCGACACCGACACCAAGACCGAAGGGTTCGGGCTCGCAGGCATGCGCGAGCGCGTGAGCCTCGCCGGCGGCACGCTGAAGATCAGCTCCGGCGAGCAGGGCACGCTGGTACGTATCTGCCTGCCCCTAGCTGCGTCTAATGGCCAAGCGCGCTCAGGCTCCAAGCAGGCCGCGTCTTAGCGCGTAGCGGACCAACTCGGAGCGAGTCTTCAACGCGAGCTTGCTGTGGATGTGGGCGCGGTGCGTCTCGATCGTGCGCGGGGAGAGTCCCAGCTTGCGCGCGACCTCGACGCTTGCCTATCACCTCGAGACCAGACCCGTCCGGCATGTTCAGGTCAAGCACGAGCACATGCGGGCGATGCCCGTGCACATGGCCCACAGCCGAGAGGAGGTCATCTGCCTCGGCGATCACCTCGATGTTCTCCTCGCCTTCGAGCAGTTGCCGCAGGCCGCGGCGCATCAAGGCATGATCGTCGGCCAGCACGACCCGGATCGGCATGCTCGCCTCGCTGGCCGATCCCGTTTCGATCGGCCTCGGCGCTAGGTGCAGGTGTGCAGCCATACTCTCAAGCTAGGTGCCGGCTTGTCTTTCAGCCACGGGGGAAACGCCCCGGTCGACTGGGGGAAAACACGGGCTCTATGACCGCGGCGGACTCCGGCTTGCCACTGCGCGCATCCGGTCGTCCACCGCGCGTGTGACGCGGGCCGCCTGTATGTCGTTGTCCTGTTCGGCATCGAGCGCGAGCACACTCTGAGCGGGGAGCTCGTCCAGCGGCTGGAAACGGCGGAACTGCTCGGTGACGATCCGCGGCGTGGCGTCTGAGATCCGCTCGGGACTCTGCGTCCGAGCCGACGCGCGGGCGAGTGCGGTCTGCAACCTCACCTGGCAGTAGACGACCAGGAAAGTCACATTGCCTCGGTGCAGTCGGTGAAAGAGCAACGCACGCTCGCTCTTGGTGTGACAGGTCGCGTCCACGATCACGCCGCCCCTGCGATCCAGGTACGCGAGCGCATCCCGGCTCAGCAGATCGTAGGTGGCATGAGTGAACTCCTTGGTGTAGTGCTCAGCAGCGGCGCGATCGGTTGCCCGCAGGCCGGCGCGGCGCTTGCGGATCGCATCGGAGGAGACGACCGGGAACCGGGAGCGACGCGCAAGCTCAGCGGCGAGCGTCGACTTGCCGCTCGCCGCAGCGCCGCATACGACGATTGCGACCGGGCTGCGAGCTCGCCAGCACAGTCGCTGCGCGAGCTTCCACAGCCGCTCGGCCCGCGCCCATTCACGCCGGCGGGCCCCGGCCTCTCGTGAAGTGGCGGCGATCAACGCGACCTTGGCTCGCACCAGCGCCCAATAAGCGCCATGGAACCCGCGGAGCCACTCGCTGCCTGGGCTGCCACCAGCCTGACGGTAGGCGCTCACCAGCTCTCGCGCGGCCCAGCGCCGACCGTGAGCTTCGAGGTCCATCGCCAGGAACGCCAGGTCGCAGGCGACGTCCAGGTGGCGCAGGGTGGGGCCGAACTCGATCCGATCGACGACGCGAACCGGACGCCCGAGCAGCACGTGCTCGCAACGCAGGTCCCCGTGCCCGTCGCGCACCCATCCTTCCCTGACGCGCCGCTCGATCTCCGTGGCGTGGGCGTTCACGAACGCCTCGCCGAACCCACGCATCACCTCCACCCGCCACGCGCCGGGACGCTCCAGGCGCTGGATCTCCTCGATGTTCGCGCTCCAGGCGTCAAGGACCTGGGCTGCTCCACCGGCGGCAAGCATCGGTGAGCCCAGGTGAAAGTCAGCGAGACGCCGAGCCACCTCCCGTATCTGCGCATGGGTGAGAGATCGGGTCTGGATGGCGCCCTGCAGCGTGTGCGTCTCATCGAAGCGGCGCATCAGAACGGCGTACTCGACCGCGCCGGGCGTGTCCTGTGCTGCGAAGCGAAACCCCTCGGTGGTGCGGAGGATCGCCCGTACCCCGAGGTAGATGCCGGGGGCCAGCTCCCGGTTGACGCGCACCTCCTCAAGACAAGCCGCGCGGCGGAGCGAGAGCGTGCTGTAGTCAAGGAACGCCGGTCGGACGGGCTTCTTGACCTTGTAGGCGAACTCGCCGGCGAGGAACACCCACGAGGCGTGCGTCTCGTGCACGACGACCCGCACGCTCTCCCCGTACATCGCCGGCCCCGTCAGTGCCTCTAGGAGGGCGGGATCAGTGCCCTCCTCCTGGCTGAGATCACGGCGCATCGGGCCGGTCAGGCGCAGCCGGAGGGCGGGTCACAAAATGCGCGTCCGGCGCCGACAGCGAGAAGCCCTCGGCTGGCCCCGGCCGCGCGTCGATCAAGAACGACGGTCGGCCCCAGCGGTCATACTGCTCGCGGTCCACATAGAAAGGCGCGCCGGCGATCTCGCCGAGCAGCAGGTCGTTTGCGCCCGGCGCCAGCTCCCCGTCCTTCAGGCAGATCGGGGAACTGCCGTCGCAGCAGCCACCGGACTGGAAGAAGGCGAGCGGGCCGTGCTTGGCGGTCAGGCGCTTTACCATCTTGATCGTCATGGGGGTCGCCGTCACACTCCCATCCACGACGACGACCCCTCTCACCTTTTAGAACAGACCCATCGGGCTCTGGTCGTAGCTCACCAGCAGGCACTTGGTCTGCGAGTAGTGGTCGAGCATCATCTTGTGGTTCTCGCGTCCGACGCCCGAGACCTTGTAACCGCCGAAGGCCGCGTGTGCCGGGTAGAGGTGGTAGCAGTTCGTCCAGACCCGGCCTGCCTTGATGCCGCGTCCCATGCGGAAGGCGCGCGAGCCGTCGCGGCTCCACACGCCGGCTCCCAGCCCGTACATCGTGTCGTTCGCGATCGCCAGCGCATCGGCCTCGTCCTTGAACGTGGTCACGGCGAGCACCGGACCGAAGATCTCCTCCTGGAAGATCCGCATGTCGTTTGATCCCTTGAACACGGTCGGCTCGTAGTAGTAGCCGCCGGCGAGCTCGCCGGGGAGCATGTTGGGCAGCCCGCCGATCAGCAGCTCCGCGCCCTCATCCAGGCCGATCTGCACGTAGCTTTCGACCTTCTCGAGCTGCGCGCTGGATACCTGCGGGCCGATCTGCGTGCCCTGGTCGAGCGGGTGGCCCTGACGGATCGCGGCAATGCGCTCCAGGCAGCGGTCCATGAACTCCTCGTAGATCGACTCCTGAATCAGCGCCCGCGAGGGGCAGGTGCAGACCTCGCCCTTGTTGAACGCATACAGCACAAGCCCCTCCACGGCCTTGTCCAGGAACTCGTCGTCGGCGGCCAGCACATCCTCGAAGAAGATGTTGGGCGACTTGCCGCCAAGCTCCGTGGTCGAGGGGATGATGTTCTGCGCGGCGTAGGACATGATCAGCCGGCCGGTGACCGTCTCGCCGGTGAACGCGATCTTCGCGATCCGCTTGTTGGAGGCCAGTGCCTTGCCGGTCGCGGCGCCGGGACCGTTGACGATGTTGAGCACCCCGGGCGGGACGATGTCACCGATAACCTCCATGAGCTTGAGGATCGACCACGGCGTCGGGCTGGCTGGCTTGACGACCGTGCAGTTTCCGGCGGCCAGCGCCGGGGCGATCTTCCAGGCGGCCATCAGCAGCGGAAAGTTGAACGGGATGATCTGCCCTACCACGCCGAGCGGCTCGGAGAAGTGGTAGGCGTAGGTGTCCTTGTCGATCTCGGAGATCCTGCCCTCCTCGCCGCGGATCACGTCGGCGAAGTAGCGGAAGTGGTCGGCGGCGAGCGGGATATCGGCGGCGAGCGTCTCGCGCACGGGCTTGCCGTTCTCCCAGCTCTCGGCGACGGCGAGCATCTCGAGGTTCTCCTCGATCGCGTCGGCCACAGCGTTCAGCACCTTCGAGCGCTGGGTCGTGGATGTCTCTCCCCAGGCGTCCTTGGCGGCGTGGGCGGCATCCAGTGCGAGCTCGATGTCCTGGGCGCCGGAGTGCGCGACCTCGCAGATCGGCTGGCCCGTGGCGGGCGTCAGGTTCTCGCGGTACTCGCCGTCGATCGGTGCGACCCAATGGCCGCCGATGAAGTTCTCGTAACGCTCCTTGCACTGCACGGGGCTGCCGGGTGAGCCGGGGGCCTCGAAGGTGGTTGGCTTCTCGACGGTTGCCACGTCAGTCTCCGATCATTGGTGTTGGCGATGGAATTGAGGGTGGTTGCGTGTTGCTGTGGGGTGGCGAGACGTTGCTCAGATGACCGCCATGCTCTGCTCCCTGCCGGCGACCGGCGAGGTGCTGTTCGGGCCCTGGAGCACGACCTTCAGCGCGCCTGAGTTCGCCGCGTCGGCGAACGTGTCGTAGGCGGCCATCGTGTCCCCGAGCGCGAAGCGGTGCGTTGCGAACAGCGACGGGTCCAGGCGACCGCTTGCGATCAGTCGCATCAGCTGGGGGATGCTGAACGTGTCGACCAGTCCCGTCGTGATCGTGACGTCTCGGATCCACAGCTTCTCCAGGTGCAGCTCGGCGGGCTTGCCATGAACGCCGATGTTCGCCACGCGACCGCCGGGGCGGATCAGCTCGGCGGCGAGCTCGAAGGTCTGCGGCACGCCGACGGCCTCGAATGCGACGTCGGCGCCGAGACCGTCGGTCAGCTCCATGACCAGCGCGATCGCATCCTCGCTGCCGTTGTTGATCGTCGTGTCCGCGCCGAACCGCCGAGCGCTCTCCAGGCGGCTGTCGGCGAGGTCGATCGCCACGATCCGTCCAGGCGTGTAAAGCCTCGCGGTCAGGACGGCGGCCAGGCCGATCGGCCCGGCGCCTACGATCGCCACTACGTCTCCAGGGGAAACCATGCCGTTGAGCACCCCCACCTCAAACGAGGTGGGAAGGATGTCGGCAAGGAACAGCACCTGCTCGTCGGTGAGCTGCTCGGGGACCTTGTAGACGGAGTTATCCGCGAATGGGACGCGCGCGTACTCGGCCTGCAGGCCATTGATCAGGTGGCCGAAGATCCAGCCGCCGCCGCCCAGGCACTGACCGTAGCGGCCTTCCTTGCAGAAGCGACAGCGCCCGCAAGAGCTGACGCACGACATCAGCACACGGTCGCCAGGGGCAACGGTGGTGACGCTGGCGCCCACCTCCTGAACGGTGCCCACGGCCTCATGGCCGAGCACGGTGCCCGGCGTGGTCTCGGGCACGTCTCCCTTGAGGATGTGCAGGTCGGTGCCGCAGATCGTCGAGGTGTCGATTCGTACGATCGCGTCGGTCGGATCGAGGATCGTGGGATCATCGACCGTGTCCCAGCCTCGCTGGCCGGGGCCGTGATAAACGAGAGCCTTCATCTTCTGTTCCTACCCTTTGGTCGTTGTGCGGTGGGGCCCGCACACTCAGTCATTGCGTGGTGAGCCCGCACGCTCGGTCGCTATGCGGTGGACCCGCACACTCGGTCGCTGTGTGGTGAGCCTGCACACTCGACGCTAGACCCAGCCTCGAGCCGACACATCGGGGACTCTCACCGTGGCCGCTCGGTGGTCTCTACGGAGGATCACCGTGGCAACCACCGCTGACCGACCCCAACGACGAGCTGCACTACGCACTGGCCGGCCGGTGCTGTCGTCGAGACGCTCACGTCTGTTCCTCCGCGATGACGATGGCCCGTGACGCTCACCCGGCTCATGCCTCGATCAGAGGCCTGAACTTGTCGGGGAGGACGGCGAGGACGTCGTCGATCTCGCCGGGAGAGACAAACAGCACACTCACAACGCTAGGGCGCAACACCAGGCAGAACATCGGGACGTCCCCGCACGGTTCATCCGTAGAAAAGTCACGCGTGGGGCAGCGCGATCGAGTTGATCGAGGTGCTCGAGCTGGCGCGCGCCGAGAAGATCCACGTACACGTGCAGCGCTATCCGCTCGCGCGGGTGGCTGACGTCTATGAGCGCCTGCGCAGCGGGCAGATCGACGGCCGCGCCGTGGTCTGCCCATAGGGGCTCATGGACAGATGAGCCGCAGATCGCGCCGCACCCGCGCCGGCGCGACGGTGCAGCCGACGCCGGCGGTGCCGAGATCGCGCACGCGCCACTGGTGGTGGCGTCGCTGCAAGACCGACAGCGCGGTGTCGAAACGCCGACCATTGCCGCAGCGGACCACCTCCGCGCGCGCCCACGAGCCGACCGTGGAGATCACGATGTCGCGCACGTGGAAGCAGTGCACGGCGCCGGTCGCGGGCGAGTTGTGAAGCGCGCGGGAGATCGCCGCGGCCTCGCTCCTCGTAGGGACACGGCGAGCATCCGCGGCACCCGTCACGGCGAAGATCCCAAGCGCCGCGATTGAGATTCCAGCCAACAGTTTGCGTCGAGCCTTCGGCATGTACCTATCATCGCACATCGCCGCCCGCGCTCTGGAAACACCCGGCCCGATGGTGGCCTGACGGAAAATCACAGTTCGATCACCGCGGCGCCCTGGAAACGCCCGGCGCGTAGGTCCTCCAGGGCATCGCCTGCCTGCTCGAGCGCGTAGGGGTGGACATCGGTGCGAACCGGCACACGGGGAGCGAGGGCGAGGAACTCATGGGCATCCCGGCGGGTGAGGTTGGCGACCGAGCGAACGCTGCGCTCGCCCCACAGGATGCTGTAGGGAAAGCTCGGGATATCGGACATGTGAATCCCGGCGCACACCACCGTGCCGCCCTTGGCGAGGGCACGCAGCGCTACGGGGACAAGCTCGCCGGCGGAGGCGAAGATGATCGCCGCGTCAAGCTCCTCGGGGGGCGCTGTGAGCGAGTCGCCCGCCCACTCGGCGCCGAGCTCGCGCGCCGCGGTCTGTCCGGCCTGGTCTTTGGGGCGAGTGAAGGCGAACACACGCCTACCCTGGAATCGGGCGACCTGAGCGATGATGTGCGCTGAAGAGCCAAACCCGTAGAGGCCGAGCCGCTCGGCGTCGCCGGTCATTCCCAGCGCGCGATAGCCGATCAGTCCGGCGCACAACAGCGGCGCGGCCTGGAGGTCCGAATAACCCCCTGGCAGCGTAAAGCAGTAGCGCTCGTCGGCGACCGTCAACTCCGCGAAGCCGCCGTCGATGTCGCGCCCGGTGAAGCGCGCGAAGTCGCAGAGATTCTCTCGTCCGCTGAGACAGTAGCGGCAGCGACCGCACGTCCAGCCCAGCCACGGAACGCCGACACGCGTGCCGGGCTCAAGCGGCTCACCGGCTGCTGTTCGCTCGCCGCGGCCGATCACGGTCCCTACGATCTGGTGGCCGGGCACGATGGGAGGCCGGGGAATGTCGACCTCCCCGTCCAGCAGGTGCAGGTCCGTGCGGCAAACGCCGCATGCATGCACCCGCACGAGCAGCTGATTGGGTCCCGGGTGGGGCTCCGCACGCTCTACGAGGCGCAGAACACCGGGGCGCTCTATCTGCATGGCCCACACTTCAGATCATGCCACCCAGTCGTGTCCGCCTCCCAGACATCTGGTGGTGGCCACCTCCCAGAGCGCGCAGCGCGTTGAGGATCACGGCGACGTCGATAGCCTCCTGGAAGATCGCGCCTGCCAACGGCACCAGCAATCCAGCCGCGGCGAGGGCCATGCCGCACATGCTCAGGCCGATCCCGCCCACGACGCTCTGACGGGCGATGCGCACGGTACGCCGGCCGATCACGATCGCGTCGGCGACACGATCGATGCGATCGACCGTGATGACTGCGTCGGCGGTCTCCGAGGACACGGTGGCGGCGGCGTTGCTCATCGCGATGCCGACGTCGGCCGTGGCGAGCGCGGGGGCGTCGTTGATGCCGTCGCCGACCATCACCACAGGCGCGCAGCGCGGGTCGCCTCGCAGGCGCCGGACGACGTCCAGCTTCTCCCGCGGGCTCTGCTGCGCGTAGACGCGGTCCAGGCCGAGTTCCGCGCCGACCGCCTGGGCGATCTCCTCGCGGTCGCCGCTGAGCATCGCCACGTGGCGCACGCCGGCGGCGCGCAGCCGCCGGATCAGCTCGTGGGCGTCGGGCCGGATGTGGTCGCCCATCACGAAGACGCCGGCGAGGCGCTCATCCACTCCCACGAGCACCATCGCGTTGCCGTCGGAGGGCGCCGGCAGCGCCTGGCGATCGTTGGCATCGATCCCGTGTTCGGCCAGCCATGCGGAGCTTCCCACCACGACTCGCCGGCCGTCCACCACGCCCTCGATCCCCTGGCCAGGGGCCTCGCGAGCCCGCTCGGGCCGCGCCAGCGCGATCATCTCTGTGCTTGCCTTGCGCACGATGGCGCCGGCGAGCACGTGGCTCGAGAGCTGGTCCAGCGAGGCCGCCAGGCGCAGCAGCTCCTCGCCGGCGATGCCGTTGAGTGCGATCACCCGCTCGATCCCCGGAACCCCCAGCGTCAGGGTTCCGGTCTTGTCGAGCAGCACGGTGCGCGCGTCGCCCAGACGCTCGATCGCCACGCCGCCCTTGACGATCACCCCCACGTGCGCGGCGCGCGAGAGTCCCGCGACGAACGCGATCGGGGCGGCCAGGATCAAGGGACAGGGGGTGGCCACCACGAGCACCGCCAGGCCGCGAACCGCGTCCCCGCTGATCGCCCAGGCGCCTCCGGCGACGGCGAGCGTCAGGGGCAGGAAGAACACGGCATAGCGGTCTGCCATGCGGACGAAGGGAGCCCGCCGCTGCTCGGCCTCTCTGACCAGCGCGACCAAGGCCGCGTAGGCGCTGTCCTCCACGCGTCGGGTGGCGCGCAGCTCGAACGCGTCGCCGGCGTTGGCCATCCCGCTGCGCACCGTATGCCCGCGGGCGTAGGTCGCGGGCAGCGGCTCGCCGGTCAGGCTGGACTCATCGATCACAGCGCGCTCGCCCACGATCACGCCGTCGGTCGGCACCACCTCGCCGGCCCTCACCAGCAGGGTGTCCCGCACCTCCACGGCCTCGACGGGGATGTCCTCCCAGCTCTCGCGCGTGCGCCGGTGCGCGGTGCGCGGCGCGCGCTCGATCAGGGCTGTCAGCTCCCTGCGCGCGCGGCCGGCGGCGAACGCCTCGAGCGCGTTGCCGCCCGCCAGCATCAGGGCGATCACGGCGCCCGCGAGGTATTCGCCCAGCGCCAGCGCACCCGCCATCGCCAGCAGCGCGATGACGTCCACGCCGATGTCCCCACGCCACAGCGAGCGCGCGACCGACCACGTCAGCGGCACGAGCATGAAGGCGACGGTCGCCGCCCATACAGCGTCGGCCGCGGCGCTCGAGACGAGCAGCGCGAGCACCCCGCCGGCGAGGATGCCGCTCAGCGCCAGGCCCGGCGCCGCCAGGACGCGCAGACCCTCAAGCCGGCGAGCTTTCGCGGGCGGTGTCAGGGTCTCAGGCGGTGCCAGGGTCTTGGGTGGCGCCAGGGTCACGGGCGGTGCCAAGGTCGCGGGGGTTTTGAGGGGTGCCTCGGGGGACTATCAGCACGGGGCAGTGCGACTCGCGCATGACACGGGCCGAGACGCTGCCCAGCAGCGCGTGGCGCAACGGTCCGTAGGCGCGCGAGCCGAGCATCAGCAGGTCCAGCTCGGCGGAGCGCTCGATCAGCGCGGCAGCCGGCTCCCCCCTGACCGTCTCACGCTGAACCGGCACACCATCGTCCAGCTCGCTCACTGCCCGTTGCAGGCCGGCCTCCGTCTCGGCATGTATTTCGTCTTCGACCTGCGGCAGGGAGGGTGCGGAGAACGCGTAGCTTGCGAGGGTCGGATTCAGGCCCGTGCCGGCGATCACCTGCAGCTCGCCGGCGAGGATCCCGGCGAGCACCTCGCTGCCCAGCGCGCTCGTAAGCTGTGCGGCCAGCCTGACCGCGTCGCGCCCGGCCCGGTCACTCCCGTAGCCCGCCACGATCCTGTCGAACATGAGAACAAAGATAAGCGCCCATCCGGGAGCACGCATCGGAATTCGCCCGTCTGAGAGTGCGGACGAATACTGACCGCACCAGGCTCGTGTCACTGCCACCGTCACCAGCCTCGTGCCACTGCGGCTTTACCCTGAAACCCATGCGGTACAGCGCCGATGCCCGCTGCACCCAACCGCCGATAGCCTGCACGCACCATGTCCCTTGCGCGTGAGCAGACTTCGTGAAACCCGTGATCCGTGCGGAGGGGTTGAGCAAGCGCTACGGTGACACGCTCGCGCTCGATGCTCTCGACCTGAACATCGAGCCGGGTGAGGTGTATGGATATCTGGGACCCAACGGATCGGGTAAGACAACAACGATCCGCCTCCTGCTGGGACTGCACCGGCCGAGTGGGGGACGGGCGCAGCTGTTCGGCATCGACGCCTGGCGCGATCCGGTGGCGGCGCACCGCCGCGTGGCCTACGTCGCGGGGGAGCCGTTTCTGTGGCCGGCGCTGACGGGTGCGGAGACGTTCGAGTTCCTTGCCCGCGTGCGCGGCGGCACCGATGTCGCCTATAGGGACATGCTCGTGGAGCGCTTCCGCCTGGATGCCAACAAGAAGGTGAGGGCGCTGTCCAAGGGCAACCGCCAGAAGGTGCAGTTGATCGCGGCCTTTGCCAGCCGCGCGGAGCTGCTGATCCTCGACGAGCCCACGAGTGGGCTAGATCCGCTGATGGAGGTCGCGTTTCGCCGGACCGTGGGCGAGGCTCGTGAGCGCGGCCAGAGCATCTTTCTCTCCTCGCACATCCTCAGCGAGGCCGAGGCTCTCTGCGACCGCGTGGGCATCCTGCGCGAGGGGCGTCTGATCGACGAGGGGACACTCCAGCAGTTGCGCCACCTGAGCGCGCAGACGATGGACGTGACCTTCGCGGGTGAGCCGCCCAAGCTCGATGGCCTGCCCGGGGTCCAGGTCTCAAACGGAAGCGCCAACACGCTGCACTTCGAAGTGACCGGCAGCGTGACGGCGCTGATCGAAGCGCTGGCCGGCCATCCCGTGGTCGCGCTGCACAGCCGCGAGCCCTCGCTCGAGGAGATCTTCCTGCACCACTACGACAGCGCCGATGAGCATGGCTGCGGCTGAGGCGCTCGCGCGGCGAGCGTTCGCGGACGGGCGCACACGCACGCTCTCCTTCGCGGGCCTGTTCGCCTTTGCCGGTTATGCCAACGTCGTCGGCTACCGCTCGACCTATCCGGCGATCACAGACCGCATCGCCCTGGCGCACAGCCTCGGGTCCAACGACGCTGTGCGCCTGTTCTACGGCAAGCCCTATGACCTGCTCACCGTCGGCGGCTACGCGGCCTGGCGCGTCGGCGGCGTGATGTCGATCTTCGCTGCCGCCTGGGGGCTGCTCGCCGCAGTACGCGCGCTGCGCGCGGAGGAGGACGCCGGGCGAACGGAGCTCGTTCTGGCGGGCATCCTCGCGCGGCGCGGCGTCTACCTCGCCGCGCTCGCGGCGATCTTCGCCGGTGCGGCAATCCTCTGGCTCGCCACCTTCCTCGGCCTCGCCGCGGCGCGCCTGCCGGTCGGCGACTCGGCCTACCTTGCGCTTGCGATCCTCGCCGTCGTACCCGTGTTCACGGGGGTCGGCGCGCTTGCAAGTCAGCTCGCGCCGACTCGCCGCGTAGCGATCGAGCTCTCCAGCGCGGCCCTTCTGCTCTCCTTCCTTGCCCGCGTGGTCGCCGACACCTCCAGCCATTTGGAATGGCTGCGCTGGACCACGCCGCTTGGCTGGGCCGAGGAACTGCGCCCTTTCACCGGGCCCCGGCCGGCGGTGCTGCTGCTGCCGGGGATGGCGGGGGTGGCGCTGCTGCTCGCCGCGGGCGCCATCGCGCGACGGAGGGACCTCGGCACCGGTCTCTTGCCGGCGCGCGAGAACGCGCTTCCCGACCTGCGCCTGCTCTCCTCGCCGACAGCGCAGACCCTGCGCAGCGAGCGCGCGAGCCTGTTGGCGTGGCTGGCGGGCAGCGGCTCCTTCGCCTTCGTCATCGGCGTGATATCCACCAGCATCTCCTCCGCCGGCCTGTCGGGCTCGGTGCAGCGCCAGCTGCGCCAGGTGACCGGGGTGTCGATCGTCACGCCGGCGGGGTATATCGGCTTCACGTTCCTGTTCTTCGTGCTCGTCCTCAGTCTCTTCGCCTGCGCGCAGCTGGCCGCAGCGCGCAACGCCGAGCTCGATCAGCAGCTGGAAACCCTTTTCGTGCTCCCGCTCAGCCGTCGCCGCTGGCTTGTGGGTCGGCTGCTGCTGGCAGCTGGCGGCGCCGCCTCGATTGGCCTGTTCGCCGGGGTGCTCGCCTGGGCGGGCGCCGCCACGCAGAACGCGGGCGTCTCGCTCTCGCAGATGCTCGAAGCGGGCGCCAACTGCCTGCCCGTGGCGCTGCTTTTCCTCGGGCTGGGCGCGCTCGCCTATGCGACGCTGCCCAGCGCGAGCAGTGGTATTTCCTACGGCCTGGTGGTAGTCGCCTTCGTATGGCAGCTGTTCGGAAGCGTGCTGGGGGCGCCCAGGTGGGTCCTCGAACTCTCCCCCTTCCAGCACGCTGGCCTCGTCCCCGCGCAGGCCTTCCGCGCCACCGACGCCGCGGTTATGCTCGCGATCGCATCCGCCGCGGCGCTCGCGGCGGTGTGGATCTTCAGGCGACGGGACCTGACGGGACCGTGAGGAGAAGAGACCTGTGTTGCAGAAGGTGACGGTGGGGCGCTGGTCGCTCAAAGCCTATGACGGGCTCGTCCCAGCCCCGATCATGCGGGAGCTGCGCGAGCATGCGCAGGCGCTCAGGGGCGCGCGCATCCTGCACGTCAACGCGACGCCCTACGGCGGTGGGGTGTCCGAGCTGCTGCGCTCCAGCGTGCCTCTGCTGCGCGACCTCGGCCTTGCGGTGGACTGGAAGGTGATGGGCGGCGACGTGGATTTCTTCCACGCCACGAAGGCGCTGCACAACGGGCTGCAGGGCGGGCCGCATGGATTGAGCGAGGCCGAGCGGGCCGCCTACACCAGGTGCGTGGAGGAGAACGCGAGGACCCTCGACGGCGGCTATGACTTCATTGTCCTCCACGACCCCCAGCCCGCCGGCCTGCTGGAGGCGCACAGCAAGGGCGACACGCGCTGGGTGTGGCGCTGCCATATCGACACTAGCGAACCCAACCCCGGCGCCTGGGGCTTTCTCAAGCCGCTGCTCGCCGGGTTCGATGCGGCGGTGTTCACCATGCCCGAGTTCGTGCCGCCCGACCTTCCGGTGGGGCGCGTGGAGACGATCGCCCCGGCGATCGACCCCCTGAGCCCCAAGAACATCTCCCTCGATCCGCGCATGGCCACTCAGATCCTCGATTGGATCGGCGTCGAGGTGCCGGGCCGCCTCATCACCCAGGTATCGCGCTTCGATCAGTGGAAGGATCCGCTTGGCGTGATCGCGGCCTACCGGCTCGTGCGCGAGGAGATCGCGGGCCTGCAGCTGGCACTCGTGGGCTCGATGGCTCTCGACGATCCCGAGGGCTGGGACGTCTACCGCGAGGTTTCCGAGGCCGCTTACGAGGACCCCCTGATTCACATTTACACCAACCTCAACGGCGTCGGCAACGTCGAGGTCAACGCCTTCCAGCGTCTCTCCGACGTGATTGTGCAGAAGTCGATCCGCGAGGGCTTCGGGCTGGTCGTCTCCGAGTCGCTGTGGAAGGGCACCCCGGTCGTTGCCGGTCGCGCCGGGGGCATCCCGATGCAGATGCCCGAGGGCACCGGCGGGGTGCTGGTGGGAAACATCGAGGAGTGCGCCCAGGCGATACTCGAGCTGCTGCGCGACCGCGAGCTCTCACGCCAGCTTGGAAG
>JBIOES010000007.1:0-32187 GCA_044446265.1 Solirubrobacterales bacterium | reverse complement strand
GGCAACGGTGACCTTGACGAACACGACAACCGATGAGCACACGCTCTCGATCGTCAAGTCCTCGCAGGTGCCGCGCACGGTCAGCCAGCTCGAAAGCTGTGCCGTCTGTGGGGAAATCGCGAAGTCCCACGGCGTGAACCCCAGCGCGCCCCCATCGGGTCCGCCGCCGATCCCGCTCGTCAACGTTGGCGCCCCCGGCTTCAACCAGCCCGGGGACTCGATCGTGATCGGCCCCAAGGGTCAGGGTGGCCAGGTGACCTTCAAGGTCACCGCCCCCGCAGGAACGGTCCTATCGTTCATGTGCGCCATCCATCCGTGGATGCAGGGACGCTTCCTGGTCAAGTGATGCCCATGGCCGCGGCGGCGTGCGTGAAGCTGCGCACGCCGCTCAGCCATGTGCCGTGCCGGTAGGCTTGCAAGAGAATGGAATCGTTAGAGCAGGGGCCGATGAAGTGCATCGCGGGCAGATTGCTGCGTGTCGTGACCCTTGCGCTGATTGCGACCGCTTTGGGGCCAGCGGGAGTTGCGTTCGCCGAAGGGCCCACCGTGACCATCGCGAGTCCGCTCGGTGGAAGCTCCACCAGGAGCCACACACCCACCTTCACGGGTACCACCAACGACATCGTCGATGAAGTGACGCTCACCATCTACGCCGGGACCTCCGCGGAAGGCGTACCCGTGCAGACGCTCACCACGCCGCCCTCACCGGAAGAAGCATGGTCGCGCGGTTTGAGCGAACCGCTCCCCGACGGGACCTACACCGCACAGGCAACACAGACCAATCTACTGCTGGGAGCGGGCGCGAGCGCACCGGTCACGTTCACCGTGGACACCGTCGCGCCATCCGTGACACTGTCCGGGATCGCCTCGCCCACGAACGACTCGACGCCGAGCTTCGGCGGCGAAGCCGGTGTCGCGCCTGGCGACATCGCCTCGGTCAGGCTGCATATCTACGCTGGCACGATCGCCTCCGGCACTCCCCTGGAAACCCTCGAAGTGACGCCTCTCGGGCAGGCGTGGGTGGCGGAACCGATGGCGACCCTGCCGGACGGCACCTACACCGTCCAAGCCGAACAGTCAGACGAAGCTGGCAACACCGGGTCGAGTTCGCCGGTGACGTTCACCGTCAAGACGAAGGGCCCCGCGGTGACGCTGAGCGCGCCAGCGTCCCTTCTGAACACCGCCACGCCAAGCTTCAGCGGGAGCGCTGGTGTCGCCGTCGGCGATCTCGGATTGGTGACGCTGAAGATCTACGCCGGCTCTCTCCCAGTCGGCGCTCCCGTCCAAACGCTCGAAGTCGCCCCCGCCGGCGCCGCGTGGCAGGCGAGCTCCCAGGCCCTGGCGGACGGCACCTACACCGCGCAGGCCGAACAGTCCGATGCCGCTCTCAACACGTCGGCAAGCGCGGCGTGGACATTTACGATCGACACCACGCCGCCGGGCATCACACTCACATCCCCCGCTGAAAATGGCTGGAGCGACAGCCACTCTCCATCCGTGGAAGGGGCCGCGGGCACAGCCGAAGGCGACCTGCCCACGATCACGATCAAGCTGTTCCCCGGCGCTTCGATCGGCGCTCACGCTCCGCTCGAGACGCTCCAGGTTCAGGCATCGGGTGGGAGCTGGTCGGCCGCCTTCGGCGGCCTGGCCGACGGTGTTTACACGGTGCGCGCGGAACAGTCCGACGAAGCCGGCAACACCGCTAAGAGCGAATCAGCCTCGTTCACCGTGGATACGGTTGCGCCGGCGGTGTCCCTGGCCTCTGTTGCTTCGCTCACGACTGATCCAACGCCGAGCTTCAGCGGGAGCGGCGGTATCGCAGCCGGTGACCTTGCGTCGGTCAAGCTGAAGATCTATGCCGGAGCCAGCGTATCCGGCGAGCTCGTGCAGACGCTTGAGGTTACGCCAAACGGGGCCGAATGGTCTGCCGGTCCCGTGGCGGCGCTGGAAGACGGGATCTACACCGTCCAGGCCGATCAGGCCGACGAAGCCGGCAACGTGGGTAGAAGCACAGCCAGGACATTCACCGTCAAGCAGATGGGTCCGAAGGTGACGCTGACGGCGCTGCCGCAGCTCATCGAAACCACCACTCCGAGCTTCGGCGGCAGTGCAGGCGTGGCGCCCGGCGACATCGCGTCGGTCAAGTTGAAGATCTATGCCGGCACCGACACGTCTGGCAGCCCGATGCGGACCCTTGAAGTGACGCCGACGGGCAACGCGTGGTCCGTGGGCCCGGTCGCCGCGCTCGAAGCCGGCGCCTATACCGCCGAGGCCGAACAGTCCGACGAAGCCGGCAACGTCCGCGAGAGCCAGCCCTCGACCTTTACGATTGCGCCACCGGTCCCCATCACCACCACGACGACCACCACCTCAACCACTGTCTCAACGACAACTACGACGACCACCACAACGACAACGGCGACTACGACGACAACGACAACCCCAACTACAACGACAACCGCGGCTACAACGACGACAACTGCAACTGGAGATACACCGACACCGACAACTGCTACTGCAGCCACGACGTCGTCGGTCCCGGCCACGACCGGATCGAGCACGACCTCATCCGGGACGGCTGTGGTCTCCCCCTATGCAGCTTTGATGCAGCCCTTCCCGATCGTGCGGATCGCCGGCGCCGATACCGGCAGGGGGGCCAGGCTGAGGTTGCTCACCGTGCAGGCCCCAGCGCAGGCTCGGATAACCGTGTGGTGTCGTGGGCGCGGCTGTCCACACAAGCCCGAGAGCCGCATCGCGGCAGCCGGCAAGGCGGGAGTCGTGGTGGTCGAGTTCAAGCAGTTCGAGCGTTCTCTACAGGCGGGGGCGGTCCTCGTGATCCGTGTCTCCGAGCCCGGTGAGATCGGCAAGTACACGCGCTTTCGGGTCCGCCACGGCAAGTTGCCCGAACGCGTCGATACATGTCTCGACCCGACGGGGACCAAGCCGATCGCGTGTCCCTCCTGATGCTCACAGCGCGCCTGAGGGAAACGAGCTACCGCCTGCGCCTGGCAGCTGGGCGCGTGGAGGGCCGGCTGCTGCTGATCCTCACGGCAGCCGCGCTTGTCGTGTTTGCCGGCGCCTTTCAGATCGGTCGTGCAACGAGCACCGGCGGCGCGCCCGCGGTTGAGGCTTCCTCGGGGCTCGCGCTCGCGTCGACCGGAGGCAGGGTTCCATCGAGCCTGAGCGCCGTGCCCGCGCTCCCAGCCTTCCCGGCGCCGCACGCCCGCGCTCACAGCCACCTTCCGGCTTCCCCCACAGTCCCCCCGCCTTCCGCCGCCGCAGTGGCGGTCGCCGCCTTGCCTGCGGCCGCGGCCGCACCTGCTCCCAGGCGTCTTTCACGGCCGGCGCCATCGGTGGCGCCCATCAGGGTTGGGGGCGGATCCTCTGGGGGAGGCGCTTCTCCCTCGCGCCCCGCGACGCCGCCTGCGAGCAGCGGCGGGAGCGCGGCCGGCAGATCCGGGGGTGCTGGAGGCAACGGCAACGGCAGGGGCAACGGCAGCGGTAACGGTGGCGGCAGCGGTCAGGGCAACGGCACCAGCAACAGCGGGTCCTTCGACAGCTCGGGCTGATGCAGAGCCACCAGCGCCGCCTGCTCCTCAACGCGATCCCAGTCCTCCTTACTGTCGCTGTCCTGGGATATCTGGCGGGAGGAATGTTCGCTCCCAGCTCCTCGAGCCCCCGGCGCTCTCGCGCGGGCGCGGCGCAGATGGAAAGGATGCTCGCCGTCTCCAGCCCCACCGTGCTCGCCTACCCGGCTGCCTCCAGCTGGCAGGCGAGGAGCGGGGCTCCCCGGATCCCCGGTCTCTCGATCGCTCAGCCACTGCTGCTGGCTCCGGGGGGCGCCGGCGTCTCCGTGGGGCTGATCGCGGGGAAGTTGGCCGAAGATGGGCCGGGCCCCCTGCCCGCACGGTTCCTCGCACGCTTGCCACGGGCGCCCACGGGTGAAGTCGTCGATCTCATGAACTCCCAGGCCTACCGCTACCCGCATGTGAGCCTCCCGGGGTTCGACCACGACCTCACGCTCTATGCGATCCCCAATTCGATGGGTACGACGCTCGTAGCCTGCTATGCGCCCACAGCGGCCACCTCCGCGGGGGATCTGCGGACATGCGAACAGATCGCGGCCAAGCTCACGCTACAGGTCGAAGCTCAGAGCTATGAACTGCTGACCCCCGACGCCGGCTACGCCCGCCTCATCGGTGCGGCGATCGGGCGCGCAGACGAGGTGCGTCGAGAACTGCGTCCGGCGATGCGTCCAGGCGCATCGCTCGCCAGCCTTTCCACGCTCGCCACGCGACTCGCCGCCGGGCTCGCGGGGGCGGCCGAATCGCTCTCCACGCTGCAGCCGCCTCCCGCCGCGGGCTGGGCACACACCGCGCTCACGACGGCCCTGTGGCGCGCGCGTGACGCCTACTCCGCTCTGGCTGCCGCGGCACACTCCGGCATACCCGCCCGCTACGCCGCCGCCCGTACCCTGGTTGATGAAGCCGAAGCGAACCTCAGCTCCGCGCTGAGGAGCTTCGCCCTGATCGGCTACGCATGACCCCGCGGGACGAACCGGCCCTGTGGACCGCGGGGGTGGTCCGCCCGTGGCAGAATGACCGCATGGCATCGATGAGACACGTGGGGGCCCCCGGGGCCCGGGCCCTTAGGCACGTGAGCGTCACCGAGCAGCCCCTTGCGGCCAGGATGGCCGACACGCTCGTACGCACCGGCGCGATCGCCTTCAGGACCGCTCCCTTCTTTCGCCTCACCTCTGGTGTCGAGAGCCCCGTCTATGTCGACAATCGCCAGCTGCTCGGGCACGTGCGGGAGCGCCTCGAGGTCATCGACGCGATGGTCGGCGCCGTCTCCACGCAGGACCCCCCAGCCGCGGTTGCCGGGACGGCGACCGCCGGAGTGCCATGGGGCGCGTGGCTCGCCGATCGACTCGCCCTGCCATTCCTCTACGTGCGCTCCCAGGCCAAGGCGTGGGGCAAGGAGCGCGCGGTCGAGGGCTTTGCGCCGCAGAGCTCCCGCGTGCTGGTGATCGAGGACCTGGCGTTCTCCGCCGGCAGCCTGCTCGCTGCCGCCGAGAACCTCCGCGAGGCCGGCTTCCTCGTCGAGGACGCTCTCACGATCGCCAGCTACGAGCTGCCCGACGCACACGCGCGGATGGATACTCTTGGCCTGCGTCACACCACGCTCACCACGATCGACGAGGCGCTCGCCGCCGCCGCGCGCGCGGGCTCGCTCGACGAGGAGCAGGTTTCGCTGGTGCGGGACTGGCTGATGCAGAGGCGATCCGGCGGCTGACCACAGCTGGACTCAGGAAGAGCTGACCACAGCTGGACCCCGGTAAGAGGGGAGCCATGCGGTTGACATAACAGGCACCGCGGTTGTCTGCCGCCCTGGGGGACAGTGGAGGTCAGCTCTTCGCCTTGACGCGCCTCTCGGATCCCTTCCCGGAGCGCTTGGGAGTCGTGGAGCTCCCGCCGTCGCCTGCCGGCGCCAGCGCCAGGCGGTACTTGCGCGTCCGCGGACTCCGCTCGAGCAGGCCGAGCTCCACCAGCGTGCTGACGTAGCGGTGCGTCGTGCTGGGACTCATCCCCAGCTGGCTCGCCATTTCGATGATCCCCCGCTCCCTGTTGTCGGCCCCGAAGCAGGTGAGGATCGAGAGTCCGCGCAGCAGCGAGCGCGACAGCCGGGTGTCCTCGCTGACCGGTAGATACCCGCCGCCAGCGGACGGGGCCGGCTCGCCTGCGGCGCCATTCGTCGTCGCATGACTGAGTTTGAGCTTGCTCGAGATCAGGGTGGAGAAGCCGGGTGTGGTCCCCCGCGCGGCCGCTCGCACCACCTGGTCGACTTGGGCGGGGGAGAGGACGATTGAGATCGACTCGCTGTTGTTCATATGTCAATCATGGCAGAAAATGCAGACAGTTGTCTGTGTAGACAAATCGCTCACTTCGCGCGGCCTCGCGCGCCGGGCCACCCGGCCTTGGGACAGCCAGACGGTGCGTGCGGCGCCATCCCCTAGCCGCCGCCACGCGCGGGGCCTCCAGTAGGCTCCGCGCAAGCCCATGCCCATCGAGCTCACCCTCCCCGACGGCACTCCCCTGGAGCTTCCCAACGGCGCCACCGGCGCCGATGCCGCCGCGGCGATCGGCGCCGGCCTGGCCCGCGCGGCGCTGGCGATCGAGGTCTCCCATCCCGAGGCCGGGGAGGCGCCGCAGCTGCGTGACCTCGCGCGCGCGCTCCCCGATGGAGCGCGCATCGCGATCCTTACCGCCAAGAGCGCCGGCGTGCAGGCGCTGCGCCTGATCCGCCACGACGCCGCCCACGTGCTGGCCACGGCCGTGATGGAGCTCTACCCGGGCGTGAAGATCTCGATCGGGCCCGCGATCGAGGGCGGCTTCTACTACGACTTCGACTTCCCCGAGGGCATCTCGATCTCCGCCGAGGAGCTCCCTGCGATCGAAGAGCGCATGCGCGCGCACGTCAAGGCCGCCGAGTCCTTCGTGCGCGAGGACGTGTCCGTGGCCGTTGCCAGGGAGCGCTTCGCGGCCGAGCGCCAGGACTACAAGGTCGAGCTGATCGACGACCTCGTGCGCGACTCCGAGGCGGGGGAGGGTGAGCCGCTGCGGACGGTCTCGCTCTACACCAACGGCCCCTTCACCGACCTCTGCCGCGGGCCGCACGCACCCACCACCGCCACCGTGGGCGCCTTCAAGCTGCAGTCGGTCGCCGGCGCCTACTGGCGCGGGGACTCCACGCGGCCGATGCTCACACGCATATACGGCACCGCGTTCCCAACCAAGGCGCAGCTGCAGGAGCACCTGGAGCTGATCGAGCGCGCCAAGGAACGCGACCACCGCAAGCTCGGGCGCGAGCTCGAGCTCTTCCACTTCTCCGACATCTCGCCGGGCGCGGCCTTCTGGCTGCCGGCGGGCACCGGCATCTACAACTCGCTTGTGGCGCTCTCGCGCGAGATGAACGCCGCGCGGGACTACACCGAGGTCAAGACGCCGCTGATCTACGACGCCGAGCTGTGGAAGACCTCCGGGCACTGGGGCAAGTACCGCGAGAACATGTTCACCGTGCAGGTCGAGGAGCGCGAGATGGGCGTCAAGCCGATGAACTGCCCCGGGCACGCCTACCTCTTCAAGAGCCGGCGCCACTCCTACCGCGAGCTGCCCGTACGCTATTCAGAGCCCGGCCTGCTGCACCGCAACGAGGCATCGGGCGTCCTGCATGGGCTGCTGCGCGCGCGCCACTTTGCCCAGGACGACGCGCACATCTTCTGCACCGAGGAGCAGGTCCAGGGGGAGGTCGCAAGCTGCCTGGAGCAGGCCTTCCAGACCTACGCGATCTTCGACCTCGACGTGCGCCTGGAGCTCTCCACACGCCCCGAGCAGCGGATCGGCAGCGATGAGATGTGGGATCGCGCCGAGGGCAAGCTCACGCGCGTGCTCGAGGAGCGAGGCCTCAGCTACGAGCTGAACGCGGGCGATGGCGCGTTCTACGGCCCGAAGATCGACATGCACATGACCGACTCCCTCGGGCGCTCCTGGCAGCTGGGGACCGTGCAGCTGGACTACTCGATGCCCGAGCGCTTCGAGCTCACCTACACCGGCGCCGACAACGCCGAGCACCGCCCCGTGATGATCCATCGCGCCGCCTTCGGCTCCTACGAGCGCTTCATCGGGATCATGATCGAGCACTACGGCGGCGAGTTTCCGCTGTGGCTTACGCCGGTGCAGGCGATCGTGCTGAGCGTCTCCGATCGCTTCAACGACTATGGCGCGCTCGTGTATGAGCGCCTGCGCGCGGAGGGCCTGCGCGTCGAGCTCGACGACCGCGGCGAGTCGATCGGGCGCAAGATCCGCGAGGCCGAGCTACGCAAGATCCCCAACATGCTCGTCGTCGGCGAGCGTGAGATGGGGGATGGGACAGTGTCGCTGCGCCGCCACCGGGTCGGAGACGCCGGCGCCCTGCCACTTGCGGAGCTGACCCAGCAGCTCTCCGCGGAGTGCCAGAGGCCCTAGCCTTGGCGCCTCGGCGCCGCTATACTCGGCCCCGTTGACGCCTAGCACCCCTTCACAGCCGAGCGCGTAGAGCAAGCTTGACGCGCCGCCACCACACCTAGTGCCGGTTCCTCGCAGATTCGACCGGCGCCCGCCCGAGCGGGACCTCACCAGGGTCAATGAGCGCATCCGCGTGCCCGAGGTTCGCCTCATCGACGATGAGGGCAACCAGGTCGGGGTGCTCAAGACGCCCGATGCGCTGCGCTTCGCGCAGGAGCGCGACCTCGATTTGGTGGAGGTCGCCCCCGAGGCTCGCCCGCCCGTGTGCAGGGTGCTGGACTACTCCAAGTACAAGTACGAGCAGGCCCAGAAGCTCAAGCAGGCACGCAAGCACCAGCAGCAGATCGTCATCCGCGAGATCAAGTTCCGCCCCAAGATCGCCCAGCACGACTACGACACCAAGAAGGGGCACGTCGAACGCTTCCTGCGTCACAAGGACAAGGTCAAGATCACGATCATGTTCCGCGGGCGCGAGGTCACCCACCCCGAGCGCGGCACGATGATCCTCGACCGCCTTGCCGAGGAGCTCGCGGAGCTGAGCGTCGTCGAGCAGCGCCCCACCCAGGATGGGCGCAACATGACGATGATGCTCGGACCGTCGAAGGCCGTGCTCGCGGGGCGCGCTGATGGGCATGAGGAGGCTGCTTCGACGGAGGAGTCCGCTTCGATGGAGCAGGCGGCTTCGTCCGATGGCGCCTCTCCCGATGAGGCCGCGCCCGCTCAGAGCGTCGCGCCCGAAGGCGCCGCGGCGGGCAGCGAGTCCGGTCTGCCATAATCGCTCACCTGGAGGTGGCGCCGCCGGCCGCAGGCCGGTTGGCCGAAACGGGGATTCGCGCCGAAGGCGCGTGTCTCCCGGCTTCGGTCGGGCCCCTTCCATCCCCTTAATCGTTCATGCCCAAGATGAAAACCCATTCCGGCGCGAAGAAGCGCTTCAAGGTTACGGCCGGCGGCAAAGTGCGCGGTCGCCATCCCTTCACGAGCCATATCCTCGAGAAGAAGTCGCCCAAGCGCAAGCGCTCGCTCGGCCAGCCGGCGATCATCTCCGCGCATGACACCCCGCGCATCAAGCGCATGCTGGGGGTGGGCAAATGACCAGGGTCAAGCGCTCGGTCAGCGCGCGCAAGAAACGGCGCGCCACGCTCGAGCGCACCAAGGGCTTCCGGGGGGAAGCCAACTCCAACTACAAGCGCGCCAAGGAGGCCCTGCTCAAGGCCGACTCCTACGCCTACCGCGACCGGCGCAACCGCAAGCGCGACTTCCGCAGGCTATGGATCACCCGCATCAACGCCGCCGCGCGCCAGAACGGGATGAGCTACTCGCAGTTCATGCACGGGCTCACGCTCGCCGGCGTCGAGCTCGACCGCAAGGTGCTCGCGGACATCGCCGTTCGCGACGCCGACACCTTCCGACGTTTCGCCGAGGTCGCCCGCGAGGCGTCGGCTGCCTGATCCGGCCACCGACAAGCAAGCCTCCCGGGCGCCGCTCTCTTTCGAGGCCGGCGCTTTTTTTGTGCCCCAATCGTTGCGTCTCATGCAGTCGGCAACATCCCCGCCCCAGAGGAACCAACATACGTCATGACCACCATCAGCTCACCTCACAATCCGCGCCTGAAGGAGCTGCGCCGCCTGCGTCGTCGCCGCGAGCGCGAGCGCAGCCTGCGCTTCGTGGCTGAGGGCGAGGATCTGCTCGCCGCCGCGCGCCGCGCGCGCTGGCCGCTGCTCGAGGGCTACCGCGCCGCCGGGGCCAAGCTCGACGGTGGACTCGACGCGGGTGAGTTGATCGAAGTGGACTCCGAGCTGCTTGCCGAGGTCTCCACCCTGGGGTCGGGCACGCGCGCGCTCGGCGTATACGAGCAGCGCTGGAGCGAGCGCCCGGTGGGGCCGCTGTGCGTGTACCTGCACGGACTCGCCGATCCCGGCAACGTGGGCACCGTGCTGCGCGCCGCGGAGGCCTTCGGCGCCTCCAGCGTCGCGCTGGGCCCCGGCTGCGCGGATCCTTACTCGCCGAAGGCCGTGCGGGCGAGCATGGGCGCGATCTTCGCCGTGCCCCTCGCTCGCGCGGGGGCGGTGGCCGAGCTTCCCGGCGAGCGCATCGCGCTGGTGGCCCACGCGGGCGAGCCACTGGCCGAGCTGGACCTTGCGGGTTCGCTCACCGTGCTCGTGGGCGCCGAGCGCGAGGGGCTGCCCAGGGAGGTGGTGGCTCAGTGCGAGCGCGTGGCGCACATCCCGATCCGCAGCGAGTCGCTGAACGCCGCGATGGCGGCCACCATCGCGCTCTATGAAATGAGCGACTTGGGAAAGAGAGGGGCCCAACCGAAGCCGGGAGACACGCGCCTGCGGCGCGAATCCCCGCTTCAGCCAGCCGGCCTGCGGCCGGCTGCGCCACCCTCTAGGGTGCGCCGGGCATGAGCGAACGAATCGAAGAGCTGCGCGTCCAGGCCGAGCGGGAGATCACCGCCGCCGCAACCAGCGAGGCGCTGGAGGAGCTGCGCGTGCGCCACCTCGGGCGCAAGGCCGAGCTGCCCCAGCTGCTGCGCGGCGTCGCGCAGCTGCCACCCGCCGAACGGGGCGCCGTGGGTCGCGCCGCCAACGAGGCTCGTCAGGCGCTCGAAGAGCTGCTGCAGGCCCGCGCCGCGCAGCTCGGCGCGGTCGAGTTGGAGACACAGTTGCGCGAGGACACTGTGGATGTGACGCTGCCCGGCAGCCCCCCCCAGCCGGTGGGGCGCCTGCACGTGCTGAGCGCGACCCAGCGGCTGCTCGAGGACATCTTCCTCGGGCTGGGCTTCACCGTGCTGGAGGGCCCCGAGGTCGAGACGGTGCACTACAACTTCGACGCGCTCAACCACTCACCCACGCACCCCGCGCGGGCGCGCACTGACACCTTCTACGTGGGAGCAGAGACAGTGCTGCGCACGCACACCTCCCCGATGCAGGTGCGCGCGATGGAAGCTCATCCTCCGCCCCTCTACGTGGTGATACCCGGGCGCGTGTACCGCCCCGACAGCGACGCCACGCACACGCCGCAGTTCCACCAGGTGGAGGGGCTGGCGGTGGACGAGGACATCACGCTCGCCGACCTCAAGGGCACCCTGCTTGCCTTCGCTCGGGCGGTCTTCGGCGATACGCGTGAGGTGCGCCTGCGCCCCCACTTCTTCCCCTTCACCGAGCCGAGCGTCGAGGTGGACGTCTCCTGCTTTCACTGCGAGGGCAAGGGCTTTCTGGCAGATGGCGCGCGTTGCTACCTGTGCAAGGGCGAGGGCTGGCTGGAGGTGCTTGGAGCCGGCGAGGTCGATCCCAACGTGTATTCCCACGTCCCCACCACCGAGCGCAACGCGCCCGGCTACGACCCCGAGAAGGTGCAGGGCTTCGCGTGGGGGTTGGGAGTAGAGAGGGTCGCGATGCTCCTGCATGGCGTACCGGACTTGCGTCTCTACTACGAGAATGACGTCCGCTTCCTGGAGCAGTTCGGATGACGCGCGCTGAGATTGTTGAGGTCCGTTGATGCGCGTACCGCTGACTTGGCTGCGCGAGTACTGCGACCCGCCGCTCGACGTCCACGGCGTCGAGGAGCGTCTCACGATGACCGGCACCAAGGTCGAGGCGATCCACCACCATGGCGTGCGGGCGCTCGAGAACTTCCTCGTGGGACGGGTGCTCGAGTCCGAGCGACACCCAGACGCGGATCGCCTGAGCGTCTGCGTCGTCGACCTTGGCCCCGCGCGCCCGGAGGGGCCGGCGAGCATCGTCTGCGGCGCCGCCAACGTCGCCGCGGGGCAGAGCGTCGCGGTGGCGCGCCCCGGTGCGGTGATGCCCGATGGCAGCAAGCTGAAGAAGGCCAAGCTGCGCGGCGTGCCCTCCGAGGGGATGATCCTCGCCGAGGACGAGCTCGCGATCGGCTCAGACCACGACGGGATCATGGTGCTCGAAGAGCTTGTGCCCGACGCGCAGCTCGCGCCCGGCACACCCCTGGAGGGAGTGCTGCCGCTCGCCACCGAGGTGCTCGAGTTGGAGGTCACTCCCAACCGCCCCGACTGCCTCGCCGTCTACGGAGTGGCGCGCGAGCTGCACGCCGCCACCGGCGCGTCGCTGGCGCTCGCCCCATGGGCGGAGGATCCCGGCGCCGCCGGTCCTGTGGAGGGGGCCGATGTGGAGGTCCAGTGCCCCGAGTTGTGTCCGCGCTTCACCGCGCGCGTCTTCCACGGCGTCACCATCGCGCCCTCGCCGCCGTGGCTGAAGGCGCGGCTGATGGCCGCCGGGCAGCGGCCCATCAACAACGTGGTTGACATAACCAACTACGCGATGCTGCTCGCGGGCCAGCCGCTGCACGCCTTCGATCTGGACCGCGTCGCGGGGCGGCGCCTGGTCGCGCGCCGCGCGCGGGAAGGCGAGCAGGTGCAGACCCTCGACGGGCAGACGCGCACGCTCGATGGTGAGATGGTCGTGATCGACGACGCCGAGGGCCCCACCTCGATCGCGGGGTTGATGGGCGGCGCTCGTTCAGAGGTCGCGGCGGAGACGACCAGCGTGCTGCTGGAGGTCGCCACGTGGAACGGTCCCGCGATCCATCGCGCCTCCTGGGCGCTGGGACTGCGCAGCGAGGCCTCCGCGCGCTTCGAGAAGGGGCTTCAGCCCGAGCAGTGCATGCACGCGCAGGCGCTCGCCACGCGGCTGATGATCGAGCTGTGCGGCGCCACCGTGGCGCCCGGCACGATCGACATCGGCGGAGAGGGACCGCCGCCGCCCACGATCCGCCTGCGCTCCGCGCGTGTGGAGGCGGTCCTCGGGGTGTCCATCGCGCGCCCGCGTCAGGCGGAGATCCTAGAGGCGCTCGACTTCCAGGCGGCCGATGCCGGGGATGGACTCGACGTCAGCGTGCCGGCGCTCCGCCGTAACGACATCACACGGGAGGCGGACCTGATCGAGGAGGTCGCCCGCATCGACGGCCTGGAGAAGCTCCCCGCCACGCTGCCCAAGCGCCGCGGCGCCTACGGGATGCTCTCGCCCGCGCAGCGCCTGCGCCGTCGCGCCGTGGACGCGCTGGTGGGGCGCGGGCTGTATGAGGTCGTGGGGTGGACGTTCACCGCGCCCACGCTCGCCAACCGGCTGCGCCTGCCTCCCGAGGATCTGCGCCGCCGGGCGGTCGTCGTGGAGAACCCGCTCTCAGAGGAGCACTCCCAGTTGCGCACCACGCTGCTCGGGTCGCTCCTGGACGTTGCGCGGCACAACCTCGCGCACGGGGCGAGCGACCTGCGCCTGTTCGAGCACGGCACAGTCTTCCGCCTGCCCGCCGAGGACGAGCCTGCGGTGGAGCGCTCCGAGTCCGACGCCGGCGACGAGCTGCTCGCCGGAGCCGTGAGGGACACGGGGATCGCCGAGCATCGCTCGCTGGCCATGCTGCTCACCGGGCGCCTCACCCCAAACGATTGGCGAACCCCCGAGCCCGCCGCGGCCGATCTGTTCGCGGTCAAGGCCCTGCTGGAAGCGCTGGCCGAGGCGTTGCGCGTGCCCGACCTCAGCTTCGCACCCGAGCCTCAGCCCTTCCTGCACCCGGGGCGCAGCGCCGCGGTGGCGCTCGGCGGAGCGCCAGCCGGCTGGCTGGGCGAGCTGCATCCGCTCGTCGCCGAGGCGTGGGAGCTGCCCGGTGCGACGTGCCTGGAGATCGACTTCGACCTGCTGATCGCCCACGCCGCGCGACCCGACTACGTCGATCTGATCGGCTACCCGCCGCTGCGCCAGGACCTCGCGGTGGTGCTCCCCGCCGACGTGCCCGCGGCGATGGTGCTCGCGACGGCCACCGCGGCCGGCGGCAAGCTGCTCGCCGACGCGCGCGTGTTCGACGTCTACAGCGGCCCCCAGGTGGGGGAGGGCCGGCGCTCGCTCGCCCTCGCGCTGGCCTTCCGCGCGAGCGATCGTACGCTGTCCGATGAGGACATCGCGCCGGTGCGCGAGCGGATCGTCGCCGCGCTGGCGGAGCTGGGGGGTGAGCTGCGTGGCTGAGCAGCGCTGCTCCCCAAGCGCTCCGCGGGTATTGGTCGCCGGTGCCACCGGCTTCGCCGGCGCACTGGCGGCTCACCTGCTCTGGCGCCACCCAGGCTTCGAGCTGATCGGGGTCACCGGTCGCTCGGAAACGGGCCGCAGGCTGGATGACCTCTACCCGCGCTACCGCGTGCCGCTGACGATCGCGGAGCTCGACATCGACCGCCTTGTGCAAGTGGACGCGGCGATCGTCGCCTACCCGCACGCCGCCGCCGCTCCCACGGTGGGGGAATTGCACGAGCGCGGCGTGCGTGTCCTCGATTTGAGCGCCGACTTCCGCCTGGCCTCGCTCGCCACGTATGAGCGGTGGTACGGGGAGCACCCGCGGCCGGACCTGCTCGGCGAAGCGGTCTATGGGCTCACCGAGCTGCACCGCGAGCGCATCGCGACCGCCCAGATCGTCGCCAACCCCGGCTGCTACCCAACGGCGGCAGTCCTGGGTCTGGCGCCGCTGGCCCGCGCGGGGCTGATCGCCGATGTGGTGATCGACGCCAAGCAGGGGCTTTCCGGCGCGGGGCGAACCTTCGATGACACCACCCACCTATCAATGGCCGGCGAGAACATCACCCCCTACAACGTCGCGCGCCACCGCCACACCCCCGAGATCGAGGAGCAGCTGTGCGATCTGGATCCCGCCCACTCCGAGCTGGCGGTGCAGTTCCAGGCGCACCTCGTGCCGCTCGACCAGGGCGAGCTGGCCAGCTGCTACGTCACGCCCACTCGGCCCGTGGGTGACGAGGAGCTCCAGGAGCTCTATCGCGCGGCCTACGCGGATGAGCCGTTCGTCGAGGTCATGGACGGCCCGCCCGGGGTGCGCGAGGTGCGCGAGACCAACTTCTGCCGCCTGTTCGCCGCGGCCGACGCCCACACCGGCAAGGTGCTGGTGTTCTCGGCGATCGACAACCTCTGGAAGGGCACCTCCTCGCAGGCGATCCAGAACCTCAATCTGATGTTCGGCCTCCCCGAGACGGAGGGATTGCTGTGAGCGCCGGCAAGGACGTCCACGGCGACAGGGCCGCCGAGGGGCCCCCTCAACCCTTCTTCCACTCGCGCTGGTCGCCCGCCCCCGCGCACGTGCGCGACCTCGGGCCCGCGGCCGGGCTGCCCGCGGGCTTCCGCGCCGCGGGGGTCGCGTGCGGGATCAAGTCCTCGGGCAATCCCGACCTCGGCCTGTTGGTGTGCGACTCCGAGCACTCGGTGAGCGCTGCGCGCTTCACCGAATCTGGGACAGCCGCCGCCCCGGTGCTGCTCACCCGCGAGCGCTGCCGCCTGGGTGCCTTGCGCGCGGTGCTCGCCAACTCCGGCTGCGCCAACGCCGCCACTGGGCGCCAGGGTCTCGACGACGCCGCCAAGACCCAGGGGGCCGCCGCGCTCGCGGTGGGCGTCAGGGAGGAGGAGGTCGCGCTCGGCTCGACCGGCGGCATCAGCCACCACCTGCCCGTGGAGCGCGTGCTGCGCGGCATCCTCGATGCCTCCTCACGCCTGCGCCGCGAGGGCGACGGGGACTTCCAGCGGGCGATCCAGACCACCGACGCCTTCGAGAAGCGCGCCTGCCTGGAGGTGGAGCTGCCCTCCGGCACGGTGCGCCTGAGCGCGCAGTGCAAGGGCGCCGGGATGATCTCCCCGCGCTTTGCCACGATGCTCTGCTTCGTCCAGACCGACGCCGCGCTCGCCCCGGAGACGGCCGAGCTGCTCTTCGGGGTGTGCGTGCAGCGCTCCTTCGACCGCTGCACCGTGGACGGCCAGCTCTCCACCAACGACACCGCGATCCTGCAGTGCTCGGGGGCCAGCGGGGTGCAGATCGCGCCCGAGAGCGAGGACGAGCTGCGCTTCGGCGAGGCGCTCGACGCGCTCCTGCGCCAGCTCGCGATCCTGATGGTGGCAGACGGCGAGGGCGCCGCCCGCATCGCCCGCGTCGTGGTGCGCGGCGGGCATCTCGAGGGCGCCGAGGCGGCGGCTCGCGCGGTCGCCAACTCGCCGCTCGTGAAGGCCGCGCTGCACAGCGCGGACCCCAACTGGGGGCGCATCGTGCAGGCCGTCGGCGCTGCTCTGCCGGGCGCTGCGCCACTGGCGGTCGATCTCACGCTGGAGGGCCTTCAGGTGTGCTCCGCCGGCGTCGCGATCCCCTACGACGAGGAGGCGCTGGCCGAGTCGCTGAAGGCCAGCGAAGTCCAGTACGAGATCGGCCTGGGCGGGCGGGATCATATCCACGCCGAGACCGAGGTGTTCTTCTCCGACCTCTCGCACGAGTACGTAACCATCAACGCCGACTACACCACCTAGACGCAAGGCACGAGCACGTGAGCGACGCCGACCGCGAAACCCAGATGTCCAAGCCAAGCAAGGAGGGCCGACCGATGCGCGACGTGGGCACGCTGCTCGAGGCCCTTCCCTACATCCGCGAGTTCCACCACAAGACCGTCGTCATCAAGTACGGCGGCGCCGCGATGGAGGACCCGCAGCTGCGCGAGGAGTTCGCGCGCGACGTTGTGCTGCTCAAGTACGTCGGCCTCTCGCCGATCGTGGTGCACGGCGGCGGCCCCGACATCACCGCCTACATGGAGCGCCTCGGGCTGCCCGTGCGCTTCGTCGGCGGGCTGCGCGTCTCCGACGCCGACACCGTCGAGGTCGCCAAGATGGTGCTCGTGGGCAAGGTCAACAAGGAGATCGTGATGCGCATCAACCGCCACGGCCAGCCCGCCGTGGGGCTGTGCGGGGACGACGGCTCGCTCTTTCGCGTCTCCCGCCGCACGGCGCCCGGGGGTGAGGACATCGGCTTCGTGGGGCGCATCGAGCGCGTCAACGTGGACGTGCTCAATCACGTCTCCTCCGACTACATCCCCGTGATCGCCTCCGTCGGCGCCGACCGCGACGGACACTCCTACAATGTCAACGCCGACGAGGCCGCCGGCGCGGTCGCGCGCGCGCTCGGCGCCTACAAGATGATCTTCCTCACCGACGTCCCCGGCTGGCTCGCCGACCCCGAGGACCCCGCCACCCTGATCGGCCAGGCCACCGCCGAGCAGGTGCAGGCCGCCCTCCCGGGCCTCGATGGAGGCATGCACCCCAAGCTCCAAGCCTGCCTGGAGGCGATCCAGGGAGGCGTCAACTCCGCGCACATCATCGACGGGCGCCTGCCCCACTCGCTGCTGCTGGAGTTATTCACCGACGCGGGCATCGGAACGAAGGTAGGTGCGGCTCCGTGAGGTCCAGCGCCCCTATCGCCAACCTTCGCGACCGCCGGAGCGCCACGCGGCCCTCACGGCGGAGCGAAGCGGAGCCTCTCCCTCTCCCATCATGTCGTTGACCGAGCTGCGCGAGATCGAGGGCAACTGCGTGATCCCCTCATACACGCGCTTTCCCGTGGAGTTCGTGCGCGGCGAGGGACCCTATCTATGGGATGACGAGGGTCGGGAGTACCTGGATTTCCTGTGTGGCATCTCGGTGACGAATGTCGGTCACTGCCACCCGCGTGTCGTCGCGGCCGTGCGCGAGCAGTCAGCACGCCTGATGCACGTCTCCAATCTCTTCTACAACGAGCCCGCCGTGCGCTTGGCGCAGCGCCTCTCGCGCTCCTCCCTCGGCGGCAAGGTCTATTTCTGCAACTCCGGCGCCGAGGCCAACGAGGCGGCCATCAAGCTCGCGCGCAAGGCCCGCCCCGGGGGGGACATCGTCTCCGTTCACCAGGCATTTCACGGACGCACCTACGGCGCTCTCTCCGCCACGCCCCAGGAGTCAAAGCAGGCGCCCTTCGCGCCGCTCGTGCCCGGCTTTCGCGCCGTCGCGCCACAGGCCGATGCGCTGCGGGCGGCGATCGACGGATCGACCGCCGCCGTCCTGCTCGAGCCCATCCAGGGCGAGACCGGCGTAAACGTCCTCAGCGACGAGCTGCTGCGCGCCGCGCGCGAGGCCTGCGACGAGCACGGCGCTGCGCTCATCTTCGATGAGATCCAGTGCGGCCTGGGCCGCACGGGGACCATTTGGGCCTACGAGCAGATCGGCGTGGTGCCCGATGCCCTCACCACCGCCAAGGCGCTCGGCGGCGGGCTGCCGATGGGCGCGCTCATCACCGGCGATCGCCTCGCCGATGTCTTCGCCCCCGGCGATCATGGCTCCACGTTCGCCGGCGGACCCACCATCGCCGCCGCTGCCCTCGCCTCGCTCGACGTGATCGAAGATCCGGGCCTGCTCGA
The DNA here is from genome assembly GCA_044446265.1 of Solirubrobacterales bacterium. Lineage (GTDB taxonomy): Bacteria > Actinomycetota > Thermoleophilia > Solirubrobacterales > Solirubrobacteraceae > Palsa-744. Next base: position 13,896 of record JBIOES010000007.1, on the reverse strand, counting down.
GCGCGTGAAGGCGCTTGGCGCGCGCCTCGCCGCGGGCCTGCACGAGCTCCCACACGTGCTCTCCGTGCGCGGGCGCGGGCTGATGCTCGCCTGCGAGCTCAACATCGCGGCGCCCGAGGTCGTGCGCCGCGCGCTGCTCGAGCAGCGCCTGATCGTCAACGCCACCGGGCCAACCACCGTGCGCCTGCTGCCGCCGCTCATCATCGACGAGGGTCATGTCGCTCAGGCGCTCGAGCGTCTCGCCGCCGCGCTGGAGGGCTGACATGGCGCGGTGGACGCTGCCATCTCACTCATGGAGCGTCGACGGAGAAAGGTCCCAGGGGAAATGCCATACGACGACTCACGTTGAGGCTGCTCAGACAGCGGCCAAGGCGTCCGCGAGTTCGTCGGCGGTCGTCTCCACCGCCTCAGGGATCGTGACGACCAGGCGCCCTTCTCGCTCGAGGATGCGACGCGGGCCAAGCATCGTCAGGCCGACGATCCGGTTGGTACCCGACGCGAAGCGGATCACGTGTCCCTCCGGTGTCGTCTCGCCCTCACCCTCCTCGGGCGCGCCGATGCGGAGGTAGAGCACATCGTTCTCGGCGTCGTAGCTCGCGTGATCGAAGACGATCGAGCCGATTCTCAAGTTCACGCGTCCCACGTTGGAGGGTCCTTTCGGTGGCCGAATGCGGAGATTATTCGCGCCGGAGCCTGTTCATAGCTTACGACGACCAGCAGCCACAGGCTGGGACCGACTCTTCGTTTTCCACGACGCACAGGATGCCTGCTGCTTAGGATGGCGCCGACCTGCCTTCGGTGTCTCCCAGTAGCCTTCCCCGGCCATGAGCACATCCGATCCCGATCACGCCCACATTTTCCCACCGCGCACCGCCTCCTACGAGGCCGACCCCGCGGAGGTCAGGCGCGTGCTGCTGCTCTACTCCGGCGGCCTCGACACGAGCGTGATGCTGAAGTGGATCCAGGACGAGTACGGCGCCGAGGTGGTGTGCCTCACCGTCAACCTCGGCCAGCCCGGCGAGGACTACGGCGTCATCGAAGGCAAGGCCCTGCGCCTGGGGGCGCTCCAGTGCCATGTGGTGGACGCGCGCGAGGAGTTCGCGCGCGAGTACGTCCTCCCGGCGATCAAAGCCAACGCGCTCTATGGCGGGGGCTACCCGCTGTTCACCGCGCTCGGGCGCCCGCTGATCGCCAAGCTCGCCGTCGAGTACGCGCGCAGTTCGGGCTGCGACACGATCGCCCACGGCTGCACCGGCAAGGGCAACGACCAGGTCCGCATCGAGGCCACCGTCGCGACGCTCGCGCCCGAGCTGAAGACGATCGCCCCGGTGCGCTCCTGGCAGATGGGGCGCGAGGAGGAGATCGCCTACGCGCGCGAGCACGGCATCCCCGTCAAAGGCGGCACCGAGACGGCGCCGTACTCGATCGACGACAACCTCTGGGGTCGCTCCTCGGAGGGGCGCTGGATCGAGGACCTCTCCCATGCTCCCGAGGACGACGTCTTCCAGCTCGTGACGCCCCCCGAGCGCGCGCCCGATGAGCCCGAGGTGGTGAGCATCGAGTTCGAGCGCGGCGTTCCCATCGCCCTGAACGGCGAGCGCCTGGAGCTGGTCGCGCTGCTGGAAGCCGCCGCTGCGATCGGTGCCCGCCACGGCGTGGGGATCGTCGACCACATCGAGGACCGCATCGTCGGGCTGAAGGTGCGCGACATCTACGAGGCCCCTGCCGCGGCGCTGTTGCTGCCTGCCCATCAGGAGCTCGAGAAGCTCGTCTGCACGATCCACCAGAACCAGTTCAAGGGCCTCCTCGACCGCCAGTGGGCCTATCTGGTCTACGCCGGCCTCTGGTGGGAGCCGCTGCGCGGCGACCTCGACGCCTACATGGACTCCGTCAACGCGCAGGTCTCTGGCACGATCGCCCTGAAGCTCTACAAGGGCTCCGCGCGCGTCATCACACGGCAGTCCCCCAACGCGGTCTACGACGCCTCCCTCGCCTCCTTCGCGGAGTCCGGCGGTCTCTTCTCACAGACCGCTTCGCCCGGGTTCATCGAGCTGTGGTCGTTGCAGTCGCGCATGGCCTGGCGCTTGCGCAACTCCTAGTTTCCACGTCCGGCCCCACCCATACCCTGGCCTGCAAGTGATGGCAGAGGGAGATACGACCCCCGGCGGCGATCCCGGCGGCGGGGAACGCGACATCCTGGCGCAGCGGCGGGCTCGCCGCGAGCAGGGCGAGGCTGCGCTGGCGCGCCGCGCGCAGGAGGCCGAGGCCGCGGTGCGCACGCTCGAGGCCCACCTAGCCGACCTGCGCGCGCGCCTGCGCGAGGTCGAAGAGGAGCAGCGACGCACAACCGAGCAGCTCGCCGAACGCGAACACGAGATCCGTCGCGTCAAGCAGCGCGAGTATGCCGAGCAGCAGCTGCGCGTGGAGGCCGAGGAACAGCGCGAGCGCCTGGAGCGCGAGCAGCGCGCCGAGGTGGACCGCCTGCAAAGGCGCCTATCCGCGGGGGAGCGCCACGCGCGCGAGCTCACCGACCGCCTGGAGAGCCTGCGCCGGGAGCTGGCCGAGGCCGAGCAGGCCACCAGCGCCGAGCTGGCCGGTGTGCGTCGCGCCGAGCGCGATCTCTCCAAGCGGGAGACCGATCTGCAGGAGCGCGAGCTGGCCCTGGAGCGTACGCGCGCCGAGATCGAACAGCGCCTCGGCGAGGCGCGCAGCGCCGAGCGCCAGGCGCGCGACGCCCAGCAGCGCGACGAGCAGCAGCTGCAGGCGCTCACCGCGCGGCTGGCGACGTTGGAGACGCACGCCGCGGGGCTCCAGCGAGAGATGGACGTTCAGCGCGATGCGCGCGAGCGGTCCGAGCGCGAACTGCAGAGCATGCGCGCGGGCCACGCGAGGATGGAGCAGATCGTGCGCGAGCTGCGCGCCATCGCGCTGCAGCTGCGGGGCGGCCTCAAACCGCCGCTCGCCGCGGCGGAGGCTCCCGCCGGCTCGAGCAGAACCGCACGCGAGGAGGAGGATCACCGCCTGGAGATGGCCAGGGCGCTAGCCGCGGCCGTCGAGCGGCTGAGGGCGCGCGTGACGGCTGTCGACGAGCTGGAGGTGCCCGAGCCCGGCGCGCACTCCCAGCCCGAGCCCGCCATGCCTTCCGCCGAGCCCGAGCCCAGGGAGCAGCCCAAGCCCGAGGCGCAGCCCAAGTCCAGGGAGCAGCCCAAGCCCGAGGTGCAGCCCACGCTGTTCACGCCGCGGGTGCTGGCCCTTCCCGCTGAGCGCCAATCGTGGCTGGCGCCGGCGATCCGGCGGGTCGCCGAGCGCCACGACGCGAAGCTCGCGGCGGAGCTCGTCTGCGAACTGCTCGCGGCGCAGGGGTCGCTCCTCAAGCGTTCCATGACCTACACCCTGAGGATCGAGGGGCTCGAGGACGTGCAGGTGCACATCGACGGCGGACGTGTAACCGTGCGGCGCCTCTCCGGCGGCGGGGGCGCCAAGGGCGCCGATCGCGGAGCCTTCCTGCTGGAGGGATCCGCGGCGGACTTCGCCGAGCTCGCCGCTGGGGGCGCTGGACGGCGACTGCCGGGTGTGCGCGTGCGCGGCAGCAGGCGCCGGTTGCGCCGGTTGCTGGCCGCGCGGCGCGCGCCGCTGGAGCTGTCTGACCTCGCCGACGCGGACATTCGTGTGTGGCCCGGGCTGCTGCTGCTGGCGCTCGCGGAGGCGATCCCCCCCGAGTGGACGGTGGGACATAGCTTCGTACTGGCCTTCGTGATAGAGAGCCCGCCCACCTCGCCGAGCGCCACGATCTACGCGCAGGCGCGCGATGGCGCCGCGCTCGCGGTCACGCGCGTGCGCGGGGAGCCGCCCCTGTGCACCGTTCAGCTGAGCGAGCGGGCGTTCCTGTGCATGCTCGCCGGCGCGCCGCTGCCGCCCGCCGAGCAGGTGCTGATGAACGGCCCCGAGGGGCCCCTGCGCCTGCTGCTCGGGTGGTCGGATCGCATCCAGGGCCTCGCCCGCTAGGACCCACCGCCTCGCCTGCCGATCCGCCGTCGGGGCGCTTAGTATCTCGTGCGGTGAGCAAGCCAACCTGCGCCCATCTGCACGTTCATTCCGAGTACTCGCTGCTCGACGGGGCCTGCAAGATCGACGCGCTGGCGGCGCGCGCCGCCAAATTCGACCAGCCCGCCCTCGGCCTCACCGACCACGGCGTGATGAATGGCGCCGTCGAGCTCTTCCAGGCGTGCGCCAAGCACGACGTCAAGCCGGTGATGGGCTGCGAGATCTACCTCGTCGAGGATCACACCGCCACGAAGGTGAAAAGCCCGCCCACCCCGGTCGAGCGCAATCACCTGACGCTGCTGGCCTCGAGCGACGCGGGCTACCGCAACCTCGTCAAGCTCTCCTCGGCCGGCTTCCTGGAGGGTCTGCACCGCGGCAAGCCCACCGTGGACCTCCGGCAGGTCGCCGAGCACTCCGAGGGAGTGATCGCGCTCACGGGATGCCTTGCCTCGCGCTTCTGTCAGCGCCTCCTGGAAGACCGCGCCGGCGACGCCCGTGCGCACGCCGATGAGCTGCTCAGCATCTTCGGCTCCGAGAACGTCTACTTCGAGCTGCAGAAGAACGGGCTCGAGCCCCAGGAGAAGTGCAATGCGGGGATCGTGCGCATCGCCCGCGAGGTGGGGGGCAGCCTGGTGGGCACCGGCGACGTGCACTACCTGCGCCGCGAGGACTACGACCACCACACGGCGCTGCTGTGCGTGCAGACCAAGAGCACGCTCGCCGCCCCCAAGCTGACGTTCGACACCAACGAGTTCTACCTGCGCGACTCCCAGGAGATGGCCGAGGCTTTCGCGGAGTGGCCCGAGGCGATCGCCAACACCGTGCAGATCGCCGAGCGCTGCTCGGTGGAGCTGGAGCTGGGCAAGCAGCTGATCCCGAGCTTCCCCACGCCGGAGGGCATTACCGAGCACGAGTACTTGCGCGAGCGCGTGCAGGAGGGGCTGCGCCTGCGCTACGGCGACCCGCCGCCCGCGCACGCGGTGGAGCGCATGGAGATGGAGCTGGGCGTGATCGATCGCATGGGCTTCAACGCGTACTTCCTGATCGTCTGGGACTTCGTCAAGTTCGCCAAGGAGAACGGCGTCGCGGTGGGTCCGGGGCGCGGCTCGGCCGCGGGCTCGATCGTGTCCTACTGCCTGGCGATCACCGACGTGGACCCGCTGCGTTACGACCTGCTGTTCGAGCGCTTCCTGAACCCCGAGCGCGTGTCGATGCCCGATATCGACATCGACTTCTCCGTGCGCGGGCGCGAGCGAGTCATGAGATATGTCACCGAGAAGTACGGGCGCGAGTCGGTCGCGCAGATCGTGACCTTCGGCAAGATGTTCCCGCGCGCCGCCACCCGCGACGCCGCGCGCGTGCTGGGCCTCGACTACGGCACGGGCGACCGCCTGGCGAAACTGATCCCCGACCCGATCATGGGCCGCGCGCCCTCATTCGAGGACTGCCTGAAGCCCGGAGAGCCACTGCGCAAGGCATATGACGAGGAGCCCGAAGCGCGCCGCATCGTCGACGTCGCCAAGGGCCTCGAGGGAATCGTGCGCAACTCCTCGATCCACGCCGCGGCGGTCGTGATCGCCGACCGCCCACTGACGGACATCGTGCCGCTGCAGCTCGCCGACGCCGGCACGGGGGAGGGAGGCGAGCGCATATTTCGCACCGTCACGCAGTTCTCGATGAAGCCGATCGAGGAGATCGGCCTGCTGAAGATGGACTTCCTGGGGCTGCGCAACCTCGATGTGATCGAGGACGCGCTGGACATCATCGAGCGCTCGACGGGATCGCACCCACCCGGCGGCGAGCCCGGCGTGCGCCCGGACATGACGACGCTGCCGCTCGATGACCCCAAGACGTATGAGATGCTCGCCCGCGGGGACTCGGTGGGGGTCTTCCAGTTCGAGTCCGAGGGGATGCGCGAGGCGCTCAAGAAGGTGCGCCCCGACGAGTTCAACGACCTCGTTGCGCTCAACGCGCTGTACCGGCCGGGGGCGATGGATCAGATCCCGGTGTATGCGAAGGGCAAGCGCAACCCCGAGGCGATCAGCTACGCCGACGAGCGCCTGCGCCCGATCCTCGAGTCCTCCAAGGGCGTGATCCTCTACCAGGAGCAGGCGATGCAGATCGCCAAGGAGCTCGCCGGCTTCTCCGGAGCCAAGGCGGACGACCTGCGCAAGGCGATCGGCAAGAAGAACCGCCAGGCGATGGCGGCGCTGAAGGGCGAGTTCGTGGAGGGCTGCCGCGCCTCGGGCACCAGCCCGGAGACGATCGAGTTCCTGTGGAACACCAACGAGAAGTCCGCCGACTACTCCTTCAACAAGTCCCACGCCGCCTGCTACGGGCTGATCGCCTACCGCACCGCGTGGCTGCGCGCCAACTACCCCGCGGAGTACATGGCGGCGCTGATCTCCTCGGTGATGTCCACCAAGGACAAGGTTCCCTTCTTCGTCGCGCGCTGCGAGGAGATGGGCATCGAGATCCTGCCTCCCGACGTCAACCTCTCAGACCACGAGTTCACCGTCGTGGAGCGCAACATCCGCTTTGGCCTGGACGCCGTGAAGGGCGTGGGCTACCAGGCGGTGGAGGCGATCAAGCGCGCCCGCGAGGAGGGCGGAGAATTCACCTCGCTGTGGGACTTCTGCGAGCGCGTGGACAACCGTGCGGTCAACAAGAAGGCGATCGAGGCGCTCATCAAGTGCGGCGCGCTGGGTTCCACCGGCGCCACCCGCAAGGGCATGCTGGCCGTGATGGAGCAGGCCCAGGGCGCGGGCCAGAAGGCCCAGCAGGACGCGCTCATCGGCCAGGGATCGATCTTCGACCTGGAACCCCCGCCCGCGGCTGAGGTCCTCGCCAATGGCAACGTCAACGGCAACGGCAACGGTCACTCGCCGGCGCCGGGGTCGAGCCTCATGAGACCGAGCTATCCGCCCATCCCACCCGAGGAGTTCGATCAGGCCGAGCTGCTGGCCGTGGAGAAGGAGGCGATCGGCCTGTTCATCTCCGCGCATCCCCTGAAGCCGCTGCGCGAGGCGATGCGCGCGCGCGTGGACTGCCCGTTGGCGGCGCTGGCCGAGCGCCGCGACAAGGATTGGGTGACGGTGGGCGGGATCATCGTCGAGGCCAAGCGCATCCGCACTCGCAACGGCGACCACATGATGTTCGCCACGCTCGACGACCTCGAGGGCGCCGTGGAGATCCTCGTGTTCGGCAAGGCGCTCGCCGAGCACGAGACGGCGTTGGCCGTAGACCGGGTGGTGCTCGTGCGCGGCCGCGTCGACCACAAGGAAGCCGGCAAGACGTGCGTAGTCGCGCAGTCGGTCGAGACCTTCGCGCCCACCGAGCAGGAGATCCTCGAGGCCAAGGTCAAGGCCGGCAAGGACGCGGCTAGGGAGGAGGCGCAAACACAGCAGCCACTGCGCCTGCGCGTGGATACCACCAGGCTGCCCGTGGGCGTGATCGAGGACATCAAGCACCTGATCGAGAGCTTCCCCGGACCCACCGAGGTGGTGCTCGAGATGGACACCACCGCCGGTCCTCGGCGCCTGCGCCTGGGCGAGGCCTACCGGGTGGCGCCCAGCCCCACGTTATTGGCGGAGTTCGAGCAGGTCCTCGCGGCAGCCTAACCCTGGGTCAGCCCGCGCTCGCGCAGCTTCATGGCGAGGGCGATCTCCTCGCGTGTGGGCCCGGAGCGGTTCTCCCCGGGGGTCTCCAGCACGCAGGCGAGGTTCTCGAAGGCCGGGGTGGAGAGGAAGACGGTGCAGCCCTGCTCGCCGAGCTCGCCCTCGCCGACGTTGGCGTGGCGGTCGCGGTTTGCGCCCAGGGGGGTCTGGGAGTCGTTGAGGTGCAGCGAGCCCAAGCGCTCGCAGCCGACCTTGGCGGAGACCTCGCCGAGCATCTCCTCCATGCCCTCGCGCGTGCGGATGTCATAGCCGGAGGCGAACAGATGGCAGGAGTCCAGGCACAGGCCCAGTCGAGGACTGCCGCCCGCCGCCTCCAGCAGGGCTGAGAGCTCGCCGATCGAGCGCCCCAGCGTGCCGCCGGTCCCGGCTGTGTTCTCCAGGTGCAGCGGGCACTCCTCGCTCTCCGCCAGCGCCTCGCGGATCGTCTCGCCAGCGCGGGCGATGGCTGTGGCGACGTCTCCGGTCTTGGCCGAGCCGGGGTGCAGCACGACGCCGGCGGCGCCGATCTGCTGGCCCACGCGCAGCGAGTGGGTGAGCGAGGTGAGCGACTTCGCGCGGATCTCGGGGTCCTCGGAGGCGCAGTTGAGCAGGTACACCGCGTGGATCAGCACGGCGTCGATCGAGCTGACGGCCATCGCCTCGCGGAAGGCCGCGATGCTCTCCTGGCTGTGGCCGGTGGGGCGCCACTGGCGAGGGGACTGGTTGAAGATCTGGATCGAGCGCGCGCCGAGCGCCTCGCCTCGCTCGATCGCCTTGGGCAGGCCTCCGGCCGGTGAGACGTGGGCTCCGATCAGCACCGCCGAGCACCGACCCGGGTGCCCGGACGCAACAGGGGAAGAGCCGCGGCGACTGCCATGATGCGCGAACCCTATGCGTTTGCGTTTCGCTCCATCGCCCACTGGCGCCCTGCATATCGGCGGGGCGCGCACCGCCCTGTTCAACTGGCTGCTCGCGCGCGGCTCGAACGGGACGCTGGTGCTGCGCATCGAGGACACCGACCGCGAGCGCTCCACGCCGGAGAACGTCGAGCAGATCCTCGACGCGCTGCGCTGGCTGGAGCTCGACTGGGACGAGGGGCCGATCTTCCAGACCGAGCGCGCCGAGCGCCACCGCGAGGCGCTGGAGGGATTGCTCGAGTCTGGGCACGCATATCGCTCGACGGCCACGGCTGATGACGTGAAGGCATACAAACAGCGCCACGGCGTGGAGCGCGGGTTCCGCGGCGAGGGGCTGGCGGGTGATCGGAAAGAGGGCGCGGTGCGCCTGCGCGTGCCCGAAGAGGGGGCCACCATCGTGCACGACGCGATCCGCGGGGAGACCCGCTTCGAGCACGTGCACATGGACGACCCGGTGATCGCCCGCTCGTACGGCTCGGTGCTCTACAACTACGCGGTTGCGATCGACGATCTCGACGCCGGCATCACGCACGTGGTGCGCGGCGAGGACCACCTGTCGAACACCCCCAAGCAGCTGCTGGTGCTGGAGGCGCTCAGGGCGCCCCAGCCCGTGTATGCGCACCTGCCGCTGCTGCATGGCCCGGATGGGCGCAAGCTGTCAAAGCGCCACGGGGCCGCCTCGGTGCAGGAGCTGCGCGAGGCGGGCTTCCTGCCGGAGGCGGTGCGCAACTACCTGGCGCTGCTGGGGTGGGGCGCGGATGGGGGAGAGGCGACCGTGATGCCGACCGAGGAGCTGATCGAGAAGTTCGCGCTGGAGCGGGTGAGCCGCAACCCGGCGCAGTTCGACGAGGTCAAGCTGCGCTGGCTCAACGGCGTCTACATTCGCGCGCTGGCCCCCGAGGAGCTGGCGCGACGCCTGGAAGGGTTCACGGGACGCGAGGGGTTGGGGCAGGCCGCGAGGATCAGCCAGGAGAAGATCCAGACGCTCGCCGACTTCTGGCCGCTGGCGGGGTTCCTGTTCGACGGGGTGCGCGAGGATCCCAAGGCGCGCGCGCAGTGGCTCGACGAGCACGGCATGGAGGTCCTCGCACAGACGCGCGCGGCGCTGGCCGAGACCAAGGGCTTCGATGAGGCAGGGGTGGAGCGCGCCCTGGGCGCCCTGCAGGAGCGTTTGGGGTGCAAGCCGCGCGAGATCTACCAGCCGCTGCGCGTGGCGATCGCCGGCACCGCGATCTCACCCGGCATCTTCGAGAGCGTCGCGCTCTTGGGCCGCGAGGAGACGCTGGGACGGATCGATGAGGCGCTGAAGGCCACGTCGACGACCAGTTGAACTGTTCCGGTGGCCAGCCCAACGGAGGCTCGGCTCAACCATCTGTCTAGGAGTGCCGATAGGTCAAGCGATACGCGCCCAACGGACTGGGCGTCGGCCGATACCAAGGTAGGTAAGCGAAAGCATGCAGTCGACAGCTTCAACGCCGCAGAGGCACGCGCAGGCGAAGGCCCCCGCGGCAGGATCGCGCGGTTCGAAGTCCGCCGCCAACGCGCCGGCTCCAGCTGGAACGCGCCACCAGAACGAGGGCCACGGCCGCCGTCTGACGCAGGCATTCGAGGCGCTGGAGGCCTTCCCCGCGCTGGCCGAGTCGCGCAAGCGGCTGCTCGCGGTGACCTCCAAGGACCACGTCGTCACCGCCGACGTGGTGGCCGCCGTGGAGTCGGACGTGGCGCTGATCATCGCGGTGCTGCGCATGGCCAACCAGGCCCAGGGCGGCCGCGGGCGCGTGGACACCGTGGTGGGCGCCGTGGAGCTGCTCTCCCCGCAGGCGGTGCAGGCGCTGGCGAGCAGGCTGCGCACCTTCGACTTCTTCGAGCGCGCGAGCCTGTGGGACGCGGCGCCCGAGCGCTTCAGGCTGCACGCTCTGGCCACCCAGCACGCCGCCGATCGCCTCGCGGGCGAGGTGGGCTACGAGCACCGCGACCGCCTCACGGTGACGAGCCTCTTGCACGACATCGGCAAGCTGGTGCTGCTGCACGCCTACCCCGGGTATCCCGCGCAGGTGCACCAGGGCGCGCAGACCCCCGAGGAGCGCATCCACCAGGAGCGCCGCGAGCTCGGCGTCGACCACGCGCTCGTGGGCGGCGTGCTCGCCCGGCGCTGGGGGATGCCGATTGGGATCGCGACCGTGATCGAACGCCACCACAGCCCCGAGGCCGTGGGCGAGGCCGCGTTCGTGCGCCTCGCGGACATGCTCGCCCACTACGAGCAGGGCGCGCCGGTCTCACCCGCGGAGATGCTGCAGAGCGCGCGCATGATCGGGCTCGGCCCGGCGGAGCTCAGGCGGGTTCTGTATGAGCTCCCCAACCCTGTGAACCAGCGCCAGCGCCACGTCGATCCCTGCCCGCTCTCCGCACGCGAGCTGAGTGTCCTGCAGCGCCTCGCCGAGGGCAAGGTGTACAAGCAGATCGCCCACGAGCTGACGCTCTCCACGAGCACGGTGCGCACGCACCTGCACAACATCTACGGCAAGCTGGGAGCGGTCGATCGCGCACAAGCCGTTCTGATCGCCACCGAGCGCGGCTGGCTGTAGATCCGTAGCATCGCGCGTGGCGCGATGATCTCGATCACGAGCAAGTCCCCCTACGCCGTGCTGGCGCTCGCCGAGCTCGGGCGCAGCGCGGGCTCGGGGCCTGTGCCGATCGGCGAGCTGGCGCGCCGGCGCGAGGTGCCGGTGCAGTTCCTGGAGCAGCTCTTCGCGGTGCTGCGCCGCGCCGGGGTGCTCAGCTCCCAGCGCGGCGTCAAGGGTGGGTACAGGTTTGCTCGCGAGCCCGCAACCGTCACCGTGCTCGAGGTTGTGGAGTTGCTCGATGGGCCTCTAGGGCGTGACTCCCAGGGCGTCTTCGCGGACGCGGCGCTGGCTGCGCGCAAGGTGCTGCAAGAGACAACCATCGCCGACGTCATCGAGCGCGAGACGCGCGATGCCGGCTCGAGCATGTACTACATCTGAGAAAGACGTGATCGAGATCGTCTCCAGCAAAACTAATTTCGCCACTAGCCGGCCCCTCGCGCCATCTCTCGTGCCACTCTTTTGACCTGGACATCTCGGAGGGTAGGCTCTCCCTGGTTCTTCGCCGTAGCCACCAGCCGATACGAGACTTCAAGGGTTGGTTGCGTAGGCGCAGCGTGCCCGGTATCCTGGGACATGTGTTTGATCGCCGGGCGAGCTATTCAACGCCATGAGCGACGATGACGAGGTTCAGGATGAGCAGATTGAGATTGCCCTGGATATGTCCCAGATGGCTGGTGTATGGGCCAACTTTGCTCGTGTCAGCCATAGCCAGCACGAGTTCACGCTTGACTTCGTGCGCTTGGACTACGCGACGAATCAGCCGCGGCAGGGCGTTGTTGTGGCGCGAGTCTCAGTTTCTCCCCTGTTCATCACCCAACTGAGGGCTGCACTCGACGAGAACTGGGAGCAATATGCTCGTAAGGCACTCCCGAAGGAGGTGTACGAGAATGACGATCACGATCAGAAGGACTAAGAGCACGGTCTCCCTAGAGCAGGGTCCTGGGGACTCGTACACGTCGTCGACCATCTCTAAGGAGGCAGCACGCGCGTATGGGGTCTACCTGAAGCGCTCGACTATCCCGGCTGTCCCTTCAGCTGAGGAGTCGCGCATCCTGTCGACGCCGGACGTGGTCGTTGGCTTCGAGCAGGCACGGGGCCAGATCGACGCTTGGAAGCAGTCCCTCTAAGGGACCTTGTTCGAACTCGACCCGGACAGTGTCGCCGAACTCAATGAGATCGGCGACCAAAACCTCAGCCGGGCTGTGGGGCGGGTTCTCGCTGACCCCGCTGGCCGGCGAGAGCCTCGCCACAGTCATACGCGCCGCTTTCTCAACCCTCGATGCTACGTCAAGGTCGCGCGCGATGAGCGTGTCTGGGAGTTCAAGACCAACCACTGGCGCGCTCTATTCATCACAGTGGACGGCAAGAACGGCCGGGGCGTCTTCTTCGTGCCCGTGAAGGGCGAGCGCTTTTGGTCTATGAGCGACTGTCCCTGGCATTAGCGCGGCCACTGTTTGGCGCCCTCCAGTGCTGCTCAGCGCAGCAGCCCGATGCGCTGAGCAGCACGCTCGCGCTTGACCGCGTACATCGCGCGGTCGGCCTCGACCAGGACCTCGGTGTCGGTGACGGTCGAGTGGTCGATCAGCGCGAAGCCGACGGAGCCGCGGAGGTGCACGACCGTATCGCCGGCATCCACGCCGCAGGCTTCGATCACGCGCATCAGATCCTCGGCGACGATCTCGGCGCCCTCGCGATCCATGTGGGGCAAGAGCACCGCGAACTCATCGCCGCCGAGGCGCGCGACGAGGTCGGTGGCGCGCAGGCGGCGGGTGAGGGTGCGGGCGACCGCCTGCAGCGCGTCGTCGCCGACCTGATGGCCGTGGTGATCGTTGACCTGCTTGAAGCCATCGAGGTCGATCGCCAGCAGCGCGGCCTGCTCGGAGTAGCGCTGGCAGCGTCCCAGCTGGAGCTTGAGGTCGTGCTCGAACAGGCGCCGGTTGCGAAGGCCCGTGAGAGGGTCGTGGTCGGCAAGGTGGCGCAGGTGCTCTTCGAGGTGCTTGCGCTCGGAGATGTCCTGCATCTGCACGATGAAGTGGAGGGGGGCATCGTGGCGGTCGCGCACGAGCGAGATCGAGAGCAGCGCCGACATCGTTTCCCCGGCGGCGTTGAAGTAGCGCTTCTCGGTTTGGAAGGTCGCGATCTCGCCATCCAGGAGCTGCTGGCGGCGCGCGGTGTCGTTGGTGGCGTCTTCGGGGTGGGTTATGTCCTGAAAGCGCTTGCCGATCAGCTCGTCGGAGGTATAGCCCGTGATGTCGCAGAGGGCCTGATTGACGAGCACCCAGCGCCCCTCCTGATCGATCAGCCCGGTGCCGATGGGGGCGCGTTCGAAGAGGAGCTCGAAGCGCTCGGAGGGTGGCTCGGGCGCGGGGAGCGAGGCATCGAGCACGACCGCGACGCCGCCCGCGATCACCGCGGGGGATGGGGGGTTGTGCAGCGAGAGCGGCCCCACGTCGATCGTGAGGTGGTGCGCGCCATCGGCGGTGCGGATCTTGCGCGAGCGCGTCTCACCCTGCAGGGCCGAGCGGCAGAGCGGCTCGATCTCGCTCCACAGCTCCGGCGGGAAGGCCGCTGCCACCGGGCGCCCCTCGCGGTACACGGAGGGATCGTGGCCGGGCGCGAGCGCGTGACCGGCGACGAGCGTGAAGCGCAGGTCGG
>JBIOES010000006.1:0-32717 GCA_044446265.1 Solirubrobacterales bacterium | reverse complement strand
GGCTGGGGTGCGGGGCCGTTGGGGTCGGCGAGGCGCAGCACGCGGTAGGCGCCCAGCTCGTCCATACCGGTGACCGTCAGCAGGCGCCGGCCGAAGGGGGCCGTCTGCCGGCTCACGCCACCCGCGCGGCGTTGGATCCGGCGCCCGCCCCCCCGGCGCTCGCGGCGCGGTGGCCGTGCAGCTCCTGCAGGCACAGCACGGGCGGCTCGCCGCCCTGACGCGCGCGTGCAATCGCGCGCGCCGCGGAGACCCCCGCGGAGAGCGTCGTCAGGCAGGGCACCCCGCGGGCGACGGCGGCGCGGCGGATCTCCCAGCCGTCGGTGCGCGCGCCGGAGCCGGTGGGGGTGTTGACGACGAGATCGACGTCGCCGCGCTCGATCCAGTCGACCACGTGCGGGGAGCCCTCGCCGATTTTGTTGAGGCGCTCCACGGGAACGCCCATGCGCGCGATCGCCTCGGCGGTGCCGCCCGTGGCGACGATCCGAAAGCCCGCGTCGTGCAGGATCTGGGCGATCGCGAAGGCCCCCGCCTTGTCGGAGTCGGTGACGGTGATGAAGGCGGTGCCCTCGCGCGGCAGCGGCACGCCGGCTGCCGCCAGGGCCTTGGCGAATGCCGTGGGGAAGTCGCGCGCGATGCCCATCACCTCGCCGGTGGAGCGCATCTCGGGGCCGAGCACCGCGTCGGCGCCTTCGAAGCGATCGAAGGGCAGCACCGCCTCCTTGACCGAGACGTGATCGCCGAAGCCGAGCCCTTCGCGCTCGCGCGGGAGCCCCAGCGCGGCGAGCGGCTCGCCGAGCATGATGCGGCACGCGAGCTTGGCCAGCGGCAGCCCGACGGCCTTCGAGACGAACGGGACGGTCCTCGAAGCCCGCGGGTTGGCCTCGATCACGTAGAGGCGCTCGCCGTGCACGGCAAACTGCACGTTGAGCAGGCCCACGACGCCGACCTCCAGCGCGATTGCGCGCGTGGCGGCGCGAATCCGATCGAGCATCTCCCCCCCGAGCGAGTGCGGCGGCAGCACGCAGGCGGAATCGCCGGAGTGCACCCCGGCCTCCTCGACGTGCTGCATGATCCCGCCGATCCAAACATCGCTCCCGTCGCAGAGCGCATCGACGTCGACCTCGATCGCGTTCTCCAGGAAGCGATCGAGGAAGATCGCGCCGCTGGGAGTGGAGGCGCCTTCTTTCAAGGGGGAGCCCTCCGGGCTCCCTGCGCGGGCCGCGTCGCTCGGAGCCGACTCGACTGCCGAACCCGAGCCGGCTGCATCCCGATCTGCGTCGGGAGCCGCGGCGTTCGATTCGACGCCGTGGTTCTGGCGGACGAGATAGTCCGCGAGGCCCTCGCGCGAATAGACGATCTCCATCGCGCGCCCTCCCAGTACGTAGGAGGGACGCACGAGCAGCGGGTAGCCGACCTCATCCCCGCACTCCAGCGCCTCAGACATCGAACGGGCGGTGGCGTAGGGCGGCGCCTGCAGGCCCACACGGCCGAGCAGCGCGCCGAAGCGCCCGCGGTCCTCGGCGAGGTCGATCGCCTCGACGCTCGTGCCGAGCAGCGGCACCCCCGCCGCCTCGAGGCCCGCGGCGAGCTTGAGGGGGGTCTGGCCGCCGAACTGCACGATCACCCCCTCGGGCTGCTCGACCTCGATGACCCCCAGCACGTCCTCCAAGGTGAGGGGCTCGAAGTAGAGGCGATCGGAGGTGTCGTAGTCGGTGGAGACGGTCTCGGGGTTGCAGTTGATCATCACCGCGTCGCGGCCGGAGTCGCGCACGGTCATCGCGGCGTGCACGCAGCAGTAGTCGAACTCGATGCCCTGGCCGATGCGGTTGGGACCCGCTCCGAGGATCACAACCGAGGGGCGCTCGCCGGCGGCGCCGACCCGGTCGCGGCGGACCTCGTGGCGGGGACCGGTGGGTCCGGGGCGCTCCCAAGCGGAGTAGTAGTAGGGGGTGCGCGCGGGGAACTCGGCGGCGCAGGTGTCCACCGACTTGAACGAGCGCTCGCCCGCGAAGGGCGCGTCGGGGTCGGCGGCGAGCGCCGCCAGCTCGTGCAGGAACCAGGGGTCGATGCGGGTGCGCTCGTGGATCGCGTCGATGTCCGTCGGCGACCCGTCTCCTCCAGGCCGCGACTCACTCGCTCCGGCCCCCGATCCGTCCGGCGACCCGCTGTCTCCGGACTGCGCCTCCACGACGCCCCGGCGAAACAACTCCAGGATCGTCTCGTAGCGGTCGGCCGTCGGCTCGCCCAAACCCTCCAGCAGCTCCGCGTCGGATGCCTCCGCCAGACGCGGTGTGTCATCCAGCTCGCGCGAGCGTAGCGCCTTGGCGAATGCCTGCGCGAAGGTGCGCCCGATCGCCATGACCTCCCCCACCGACTTCATGTGCGTCGAGAGCACCGGGTTGGCGCCGGGGAACTTCTCGAAGGCGAAGCGCGGCCACTTCACCACCACGTAGTCGAGCGTGGGCTCGAAGGAGGCGGGGGTGATGCCGGTGATGTCGTTGTCGATCTCCTCCAGGCGATACCCCACGGCGAGGCGCGCGGCGATCTTCGCGATTGGGAAGCCCGTGGCCTTGGAGGCGAGCGCCGAGGAGCGCGAGACGCGCGGGTTCATCTCGATCACCAGGATCTCCTCGGTGGAGGGGTTGACCGCGAACTGCACGTTGGAGCCGCCCGTCTCCACGCCCACCGCGCGGATGACCGCGATCGCCTGGTCGCGCAGCTGCTGGTAGAGGGAGTCGGTGAGCGTCTGCTGCGGGGCGACCGTTACGGAGTCCCCGGTGTGCACGCCCATCGGGTCGATGTTCTCGATCGAGCACACGATCACCACGTTGTCCGCGGCGTCGCGCATGACCTCCAGCTCGAACTCGCCCCAGCCGAGGACAGACTGGTCGAGCAGCACCTGGCCGATCGGCGAGGCTTCCAGGCCGCGTGCGACGATCGTGCGGAACTGCTCGGGCGTGCGCGCGATGCCCCCGCCCCGCCCGCCGAGCGTGAAGGCGGGGCGCACGATGCAGGGCAGGCCGAGGCGCGGGAGGGCATCCAGGGCCTGCTGCACTCCCAGCTCTACATCCAGCCCGTCTATTGCACCCGGACCGACGACCGGCACATCGCCAACCCAGCCGCTGGCGATCGCGCTGGCTGGCATCTTCAGGCCGGCCTGCTCCATCGCTTCGCCGAACAACAGGCGATCCTCCGCACAGGAGATCGCCTCGTAGTTGGCGCCGATCAGCTCCACGCCGAAGCGCTGCAGGGTGCCGTCGTCGTGCAGTGCCTTTGCCAGGTTCAGCGCGGTCTGCCCGCCGAGTGTAGGCAGCAGCGCGTCGGGGCGCTCGCGCTCGATCACCTGCGCGACCGGCCCCGGCAGCAGCGGCTCGACGTAGGTGGCGTCGGCGAACTCCGGGTCGGTCATGATCGTCGCGGGGTTGGAGTTGACGAGCACGACCTCGTAGCCCTCCTCGCGCAGGACTTTGCATGCCTGCACCCCGGAGTAGTCGAACTCCGCGGCCTGGCCGATCACGATCGGCCCCGAGCCGAGAATCAGGATCTTGTGGATGTCGTCGCGCCTGGGCATCAGGCGGCGCGGCCCTCTCTGGACCCCAGTGACTGGGGTCCCGCCAGGCCCGGGACCCGGCCGGGGTCCTCCTCAATCCTTTCCAGGAAGCGGTCGAACAGGTAGAGGCTGTCGTGCGGGCCGGGCCCGGCCTCGGGGTGGTACTGCACGGTGCCGCCGGGCACGTCGAGCAGCTCGAGGCCCTCGACCGTGCGGTCGTAGAGGTTCACGTGCGAGAGCTGAGCGGTGCCGAAGTCGGTCTCCCAGCGCACGGGCTCGTCGGCGTCGATCGTGCGCGCGCCGCCGGGGCCCACCACCGCGAAGCCGTGGTTCTGGGAGGTGATCTCGATGCGCCCGGTCTGCAGGTCCTTGACGGGGTGGTTGGCGCCGCGGTGGCCGAAGGGCAGCTTGAAGGTGTCGAGCCCGATCGCGCGGCAGAGCAGCTGGTGGCCCAGGCAGATGCCCCACACCGGGCGCTTGCCCACGAGCTCGCGCACGGTGTCCACGACGTAGCCCAGCGCCGCGGGGTCGCCGGGGCCGTTGGAGAGGAAGATCGCGTCCGCGTCGCTGTCGAGCAGCTCCTGCGCTCCGGTCGTGCATGGGTAGAGGCTCACACGCGCGCCGCGCGCGACGAGGTTGCGCACGATCGAGCCCTTGATGCCCGTATCGAGCACCGCGATTCTGGGACCCCGCCCACCCCCGTCGCCGTCGCCGTGGTGGGTCGTTTCGCGGGGCGTGACGACGGCCGCGAGATCCTGCCCGTCCATCGGCGGCTCGGCCTCGATCATCGCCCGCGCCTCGGCCTGCGGGAGGTCCGCCGGGAATATCCCCCCGCGCATCGCGCCCGCCTCGCGGATGTGGCGCACGAGCTCGCGCGTATCGACGCCTGTGATCCCCGGCACGCCGCAGTCCTCCAGCCAATCCAGCCAGCCGCGCTCGGCCTCCGGCGCGTCTTCGCGGTTGGTGGCGGCGCGCATGATCGCCGCGCGCGCCCACGGGCGCTCTGACTCCATCGCACGGGCGCTGACCCCGTAGTTGCCGATGTGCGGATAGGTGAACGTGATCAGCTGGCCCGCGAAGGAGGGGTCGGACATCGACTCCTGGTAGCCGGACATGCCGGTGGTGAACACCACCTCCCCCACCGCATGGCTCGGCGCGGCGCACGCGTCGCCGTCGAAGCGCGTGCCGTCCGCGAGCAGCACGTATGCCGTGGGGGCGTTCACTTGATCAGCCCCTGCACTGCCTTGAACTCGGGCGTCCCCGCGCGCTCCAGCAGCTCGAACAGCGCGGCCTCGACGGTGGTGACGATGGCCCCCGCGCGCTCCAGGCGCTCCAGGCCGCGCTCGTAGTCGATCTCGTGGCGCGAGCCCACCGCGTCGGCGGGGACGTGCACCTCGACACCCTGCGCGAGCAGGTCGTGGACGGTCTGCGAGACGCACACGTGGGTCTCGATCCCGCACACCACCACCTGATCGCGGTCCTGGAGGTCGAAGCCCTCGGCGCGCGCCGCGCTGAAGACGCTCTTCTCGATCGTGGGCTCGTCGGTGAGACCCAGCTCGGGTGCGGTGTGGCCGAGGCCCTTGGGGTACTGCTCGCTCACCACGATGGGCAGCTCGAGGATGCGCGCGGCCTGCACCAGCTTCGCGCACGCGGATGCGACGGGAGCGAAGGAGGCGTAGCCGCGGAAAGCCTCCTGGACGTCCACCACCACGAGCGCCGCACGCGGGCGCGAGAGCAGGCTCATCGGCCCCTACCCCCATTCCTGCGCCCGACCCGCTTGCCACACGTGCTCAGGCTCATCAGGCGGCCACCACCGAGAATGCTCTCTCGCGGTAGGCCACGGCGCCGGCGGCGACCGTCAACAGCACCCTTCCGCGCAGACGGCGACCGGCGAAGCAGCAGTTCTCCGAGCGGCTCTCCCAGCCGTGCTCTCCGGGAGTCCATTCGGCATCGAGGTCGATCAGGGTCATGTTGGCGGGCTCCCCCACGGCGATGCGCGGCGTGGGCAGCTCATACAGCGCGGCCCCCGCCGTCATCCGCTCCACGAGCAGCTCCAGCGTGAGCACTCCCGGCAGCACCAGCTCGGTGTAGAGCGCCGCGAACGCCGTCTCCAGCCCGGTGGTTCCCATCGGGGCCTGCTCGAAGGGCACCTCCTTCTCATCGCGCGCGTGTGGCGCGTGGTCGGTGGCGACGCAGTCGATCGTCCCTGCGCGCAGCCCCTCCACGAGCGCGGCGCGGTCTGTGGCGGTCGCCAGCGGGGGGTTCATCTTCATGCGCGTATCGAGCGTGCGCACGTTCTCTTCGCTGAGCAGCAGGTGGTGCGGCGTGACCTCGGCGCTCACGCCGAAGCCGCGCGCCTTGGCGGCGGCGACGGCCTCCACGGAGTCCACGCAGCTGAGGTGCTGGAAGTGCACCCTGCCCTGCTCGTAGCCCGCGAGCGTGGCGTCGCGGGCGACCATCGTGGACTCGCTCACGCTGGGGATCCCCGCGATGCCGAGCGCGGCGCTCACGGGTCCCTCGTGCATCGCGCCGCCGTGCGAGAGCGAGGGGTCCTCCTCGTGCAGCGCCAGCACTCCTCCGCAGAGGCGCTGGTAGCGCAGCGCCTTGCGCAGCATCCCCGCGTCCACGACGGGGCGCCCATCGTCGGTGAAGCCGAGCGCGCCCTGCTCGCGCAGCTCGGCCATCTCGCTCAGTTCGCGGCCCTCGAGTCCGCGGGTGATGGCGGGCAGGAAGCCCACCGGCACGCGCGCCTCGCGCGCGGCGGCGTCGCGCAGCGAGCGCAGCAGCGGCGCCGAGTCGATCACGGGGTCGGTGTTGGGCATCGCGATCACCGCCCCGAACCCCCCGGCGGCGGCCGCGCGGGTGCCCGTCTCGAGGTCCTCCTTGTGCTCCTGCCCGGGGGTGCGCAGGTGCACGTGGGGGTCGAAGAAGGCCGGCACGAGGCGCCGTCCGCGACCCTCTATGGCCTCCTCGCCCTCCGCGCGGGCGAGCGTGCCGGGCGGCGCCAGCTCGGCGAGCACCCCCGCGCGCACGCGCACGTCCCGGCGCGCGTCGATGCCCGTGCGGGGGTCGAGCACGTGCACATCGCTGAGGAGGAGGTCAGCCGCGACGTGCGGGCCGTGGACGAGCGGCGAGGCGGCCATCACGCCAGCTGGGGCTCGGGGGCGGGCGTGGGCACGGGGCTTCCGGCGAGCAGCTCATAGAGCACCGCCATCCGCACCACCACGCCCGCTTCGACCTGCGCGGTGATGACGGCTTGCGGGGAGTCCACGACCTCCCCGGAGAGCTCCACGCCGCGGTTGACGGGCCCCGGGTGCATCAGCACCTGGCGCGGGGAGAGGCGCCGGCCGTTGATCTGATACCACGCGACATACTCGCGCAGCGAGGGCACCCACGCCTCGGTCATCCGTTCTCTTTGCATCCGCAGCGCGTACACCACGTCCGCGGAGGGCAGCTCGCGCAGCGTGAAGCGCACCTCGCAGCCGAGCGCCTCGATCCCGCGCGGGATCAATGTCGGCGGGCCGGCGACCGTGACCTTCGCGCCCATCTTCTGGAAGGCGAGGATGTTCGAGCGCGCCACGCGCGAGTGCGCCACGTCGCCCACGATCCAGATCGACGCGCCGTCGAGCGCCCCCACGCGCTGGCGCAGCGTGTAGACGTCGAGCAGCGCCTGCGTGGGGTGCTCGTGCTTGCCATCCCCCGCGTTGACGATCGCCGCGGAGCACCAGCGCGAGACGAGCTCCGCGGACCCCGCCCACGGCGTGCGCAGCACGATCGCGTCGGGCTTGTGCGCGCTGAGGGTGAGCACGGTGTCCTTCAGCGACTCCCCCTTCTCCACGCTCGATCCGGAGGCGGCGAAGTTGACCACGTCGGCCGAGAGGCGCTTGGCCGCGAGCTCGAAGGAGGAGCGGGTGCGCGTGGATGCCTCGTAGAACAGGTTCAGCACCATCCTCCCGCGCAGCGCGGGGACCTTCTTGATCTCGCGATCGGAGACCTCGGCGAAGCGCTCGGCCTGCTCGACGATCCGCTCGATCGCGCCGCGATCGAGATCCTCGATCGAGAGGAGATGGTTCATGCTCGGGCCCTCATGAGGGAGCCCCGATCGCGGCGGTGGCGATCGCCACCTCATCCACGCCATCGAGCTCGCGCACGCGCACATCGACATGCTCCTCGCGCGAGGTGGGCAGGTTCTTGCCCACGTAATCCGGGCGGATCGGCAGCTCGCGGTGGCCGCGGTCGGCGAGCACCGCCAGCTGCACGCGCGCGGGGCGCCCGTAGTCGAACAGCGCCTCGATCGCCGCGCGCACGGTACGGCCGGTGAAGAGCACGTCGTCCACCACCACAACGGTGCGGCCCGTGATGTCGAAGTCGATGTGCGAGGCGTGCACCACCGGCGCCTGCGGGCGGCTCGCCACGTCGTCGCGATAGAAGCCGATATCGAGGTCTCCGAGTGGGATCTCGGTGTCGAGCAGCTCCACCAGCAGCGCCTGAAGGCGGCTCGCGAGGAAGGCGCCGCGACGGTGGATGCCCACCAGAGCGAGAGCTAGGAGCTGCCCATTGCGGGGCTGCCGATCGGCGCCGCTCTCCCGCGATGCCCGCGGGTTGCGCTCGGCGATCTCGTGGGCGATGCGCACCAGCGCCCGCCGCACGTCATCCTCGCTGAGGACGACCTTCTCTCTGTTCACCTTCTTTTCCTTCCTGGCCTCGCCGGACCGGGTTAAAGGAGCACTTGGGGTGGAACTGAATGTATCAGTGCGGCGCGACGATCTCCACGTCCGCCGGCGGCGCGGGCTCGCCGTCGCCGGCCCGCACTCGCTCCGACCAGCGCACCAGCTGCGCTCCCCCGCGCTCGGGGAAGGGCACCTCGATCGTGTCGAAGTCGCGCGGCACCTCGCTCGCGGCGAACACGGCGCGCGCCTCGCGCTTGCAGTCCGCGGCCGAGTGGCGCGTCGATAGATGCACGAGCGCGAGCATCCGCACCCGCGCCTCCCGTGCCAGCTCCGCCGCCTGACGGGCGGTGCTGTGCCCGGTCTCGCGCGCGCGCTCGGCGTCCTCCTCGGTGAACGTCGCCTCGTGCACCAGCACGTCGGCCTCGTGCGCGGCGACGGCCAGCGCCTCGCACGGCGCGGTGTCGCCGGAGATGACGAGCTTGCGTCCCTCGCGCGTGGGCCCCATCACCTGCTCGGGCGCCACACCGCTGACGGTCTCCCCGCGCTGCAGCCGCCCGAAGTCGGGTCCCGGGGTCACACCCAGACGCTCTGCGAGCGCGGGGTCCAGGTGCCCGGGCCGAGGGTCCTCCACGAGCACGTACCCAAAGGCCGTACCGCGGTGATGGCGCACCGGCACGGCGGCCACGCGGTACCCATCGAACTCGACCGTCTCCGCCGCCGCCAGCTCCATCACGCTCAGCTCATAGGGGAGCCGCCCATAGATGAACCGCGCATCCTCCATCAGCCTGCCCAGCCCCGGCGGCCCATAGACGCTCAGCGGCTGCGCGCGCTCGCGCAGCGCGAAGGACTTCAGCATCCCCGGCAGTCCCAGCCAGTGGTCGGCATGGAAGTGCGTGAGGAAGACGCAGTCCAGATCGGCCAGCCCCACCGAGCGCACCAGCTGGCGCTGCGTCCCCTCGCCGCAGTCGAACAGCAGCCGCTCGGCCCCGCGCCGCGCGAGGATCGCGGGCAGCCCGCGCCGCGGCCCAGGTGTCGAGCCGCCGGTTCCGGCGAAGAACAGGGAGAGGTCCATGGGGCAACGGTAGCGGTGGCGCGCCTCTCGCCGTGGACACGCTCGCCTCCGTCATGGGCACGAGCCGCGAACGGCCTGCGGTATACACGCGGTTCTTGGCCGGTTACTAGCCGCTGGTTCCTAGCGCTAAGCTCAATGACCTAAGGTGCCGTTTCGCGGTGCCCTCTGCGCCCGTAGCTCAGTGGATAGAGCGCTCGCCTCCGGAGCGAGAGGTCGCGCGTTCGAATCGCGCCGGGCGCGTCGGCATCACCCTCGCAAATCTACTGTCCGCTTCCGGCGTGACGGCGCCCCAAAAGGTTGTTAGACTAAGTCCATGACTAAGTCTGTAGGCGTGCATGAGGCGAAGACCCATTTGTCGCGGCTGCTGGAGGATGTCGCAGCCGGGGAAGAGGTGGTGATCACTCGCCGCGGCGAGGCGGTCGCCAGTCTGGTGCCCGCCCGCCGGGTTCCCGTTCGGCGATTGGGGATCGATCGAGGACTCTTTGCCGTGCCTGAGGACTTCGACGCGCCGCTGTCCGCGGACGTGCTCGATGCATTCGAGCGGTGAGGCTGCTGCTCGACACGCACGTCTTCCTCTGGCTCAACACGGAGCCCGAGCGTTTGGGTGAGCATCTGCCGCTAGTCGAAGACCAGGGCAACGAGCTGCTCCTCTCGGCGGCCAGCTCGTGGGAGATCGCGATCAAGCACCGTCTCGGCCGGCTGCCACTGCCAGAGTCGCCGCAACGCTATGTGCCCGCACGCATGCGTGCGGTGGGCGCAAGGGGGCTGGCGGTCGAGCATCCCCATGCACTTGCCGTGGCGGATCTGGAGCCGCTTCACCGCGATCCCTTCGACCGCCTGCTCGTTGCGCAGGCGGGACTGCTCGATGTGCCGATCTTGACCGCGGACCCGATGGTCGCGCGCTATCCCGTACAGACACTCTTGATCTGAACGGCGGCGACCTCCGGGCCGCGACGCGGCGACGAGTTCGTTGCGCCCTCTCGCGCGCTCTTGAGCGCCCACCCGGCTCCCGTCCTGAGAGGATTGCCGGCAGTGCCCCTCCCCTCCGACCCCCTCGCCGTGCTGCGCCAGGCGCGGCGCGACCCAGACCTCGTCCTGATCGAAGGCTTCCACGCGCTCAAGCACGCGCTGCGCTTCGGCGCGGAGATCCTGCGCGCGGCGATCACCGGCCCCGAGGAGGTTCGCAAGCTGGCTGAGACCCTCGCGCCCGACATCATCGAGCGCCTGCCCGCGGGTACCCCCGTGGTCTCGCCCGAGCGCATGCAGGCCGCGGGCCTGAAGGCCCCCATCACCGGGGTGCTTGCCGTGGCGCGGCGCCCAGCGGTGGATGTGCCCAAGGCGCTGGCCGATCCGCGTCCAGCTCCGGTCGTGCTGCTGGAGCGACCGCGTGGGCTGGGCAACATCGGCTGGTGCGTGCGCACCGCCGCCGCAGCGGACATCGCTGGACTGCTCACCACCGGGATTCATGACCCCTGGTGCCCTACCGCCGTGCGCATCGGCGTGGGCCTGCAGTTCGCGCTCCCCGTCGCGCGCGTCCCAGACACCACGTCCTCCAGCGCCACAGGGAGCTTGCTGGACTGTGACCGCCCGCTGATCGCGGTGGATACCAAGGGCGAGACGGTGCATCCGCGGGAGCTCCCCCCGCGCGCGATCCTGGCATTCGGCACCGAGCGCCACGGCCTCTCTGAAGAGTTGCTCGCACACGCGCACGCGAGCGTGAGCCTGCCGATGCGCCCGGGGGTTTCGAGCCTCAACCTCGCCACCTCGGTGGCGGCGCTGCTCTACGCCTGGCGGATGTCAGTGGGCGGCGTGGACGAGACTTGATCTCCGGAGGCCGCTGGAGCGAGCTTGTCCAGTCGGTCAAGGATCACCTTCAGGCCGCCCTGCGTCTTCACGTCGAGTCGGTCGAGGATCACCTCAGCATCCTTGAAAGTGTTGCTGGCACGAGCATCCGCAGCCAGGCTCTGCACGGTCTGCCCCACCATGATGACCGAGAGCAAGACGAGCTGGAGAAAGGTCTGCGCGATCCACGAGACGATGCCCTCACCGCCCGGCTTCAACGCGGGTCCTAGCCCAATCAGCGCGATGATCCCGAACAGGTAGGCGCACCACATCGTGCCGACCAGCCTGGTGATGAGCACGGCGAACTTCGCGTTGAACCCTTCGGCCTCGCCCAGCGCCTCCCGAAGGACACTCGGACTGGGGTGCAGAGCCTTGGCGAGATGATGCTCTGTCTTGACGGGTCGGCGCTGCTGGGTCATCGATCCTCCTTGCCACCGGCGGGCGGCCGTCATTGATGGGAGACCCAGACTAAGTCAAATGACCGGACGATCTGCTCTAAGCCTGGTGGCCTGCGGCAGGCGGGGCGGGCGGGGTCCGATTACGGGAGATTCGCCGCGAACTCCACCAGCCCCAGCCGCCGACGGCGGCGACGGGCACGACGTAGAGCATCGACGTGTACCAATGGGTCAGGCAGGCCAGCACGGCTCCGTAAGCTACCACGGCGTCACGTCCCCGTTGATCTTTGGCGTGTCGCTCTCAATGCGGCAACGCCGGCGAGCAGCCCGAGTGCGCCGAGGATCAGCGCGGCGATGCCAAGACCCTTGCTCGCGCCGCTGCTCGTTGACTTTACGGTGGCTGGCGCCGGCGTGGACGTAGACGGGCTCGCGGCGGTCTGTCCCGCTTCCGGACCCGCCTCCTCGCCCGCGATGTCCTCGATCACGCCGCCCTTGGGCGTGACGTTGATCCTCGGCGAGGGGTGTTCTGCGGTGAGCGATGGGGAGATCCAGTGGACGACCTGCCCGTTGCTGTAGCTCTGGACCGTCCTGAATTCGAGCGCCTTGCCCGCCGCGTTGCCGGGGATCGCCAGCGAGAGCGGGAACTGGATGAACTGGCCATTGTCCACCTTGCCCAGCGGGCCGGTCCACGTCCACACGATCTGAGAAACCTCGGTGTCGATCGTTTCGCCGTCTTCGGTGATCGGGGTCGCGAGCCTGCTTTCGATGACCTTCGTGCTCCAGCCGGCCACGTTTTCATAGTCGACGGCTGTGAACCCCTGCGGGAACAGCACGTCGACCTTCGTCACGTGGGCGCCTTCCTGCTCGCCCGGCACGCGCACATCGAGCGTCGCGAACGCCCCCGCGGGGATCGTGTTGGGGTGCAGGCTGATGTGTGCCTGTGCGCTGGCGGGGATGAGGAGCGCTCCTGCCGCAAGCAGCACAGCAACCTTCTTGGACCTCATGGTCGACGGACCTCCTGGCTCGAGTGTGTTCATCGGATCGGTACCTCCACCGTGCGGCTGTACTGTTCGAATTCAGAGACGCGATCGTTTATTTCGATGTCCCAGGTGCCCCCCGGGCTCAGCTCCACCGAGTTCAGCGTGTAGTGCCCCGGGCCCGAGAGGTTGGCGCGCAGCGGCAGCGGACCGATGCCCTTCGCGGGCAGCGTCGCCCGAGCTGTCAATTCCTTCGTAGCGGTGAACTGAGTGCCGTCCTTCGCATCGATCAGGTACAGGTGGATCGTGTTCGGGCCCGTCCGCGCGGGTTCGACGGTCAGCTCGAGCTCCGCCGGACCGAGCGTGGTGTTGGCGGAGAACGGCCCGCTCGCCGCGTCGATCGGCGGCGTATAGCCGACCAGCGCCCCCGTCACCCCGAACACGCACAGCATCAGCGCCATCTCGCCGCGCAGCGAGCGACGCGCCCGCACCCCCACGCCGCCGGGCGCTCGCTCGGCGTCCACGATGCGCTGAAGCGCTGGGATCATCCGTGCGCGGTTGATCCAGCCGAAGCCGATCAGGCAGAGCAGGAGTGCCGTCTTGACGAGCACCAGAGCTCCATAGGTCGTGTGCAGCAGGGCGTGGAGGCTGCGCACGTCGATATATGCCTGCACGACGCCGGTGATGGCGATGGCCACCACCGCGCCGAGGGCCAGCGGCGAGAAGCGCTTCAGGACCGCGAGCAGCAGCCGGCTGCGCTCCGGGCCCTCCAGGCGCCGCGTCGCGGCCGGCAGCGCCGCCAGCAGGCACGCGATGCCTCCCACCCACACGCTCGCCGCCAGCACGTGCACCGCATCGGATGGAAAGAACGCCGCCGTCGGGCTCTGGGTGCTGGCGTGGCCGGCCAGTGCCGGCGTGATGGCGAGGTAGGCCGCGCCGATGCCCACGAGCGCCAGCAGCAAGCGCGGCGGACGCGAGGTGAGAGCGCCGGCCCCGGCCCCGGCCGGCTGCAACGTCGGGACGAGATCGCGCCGCAGCGCTCTCGCCATCGCCAGCAGGGCGCCGATCGCCAGCCAGTCGATCGCGCGCCATCCCCACACTTCGCCGAAGCGGCTTTCCAGGGTGTTCTCGATGACGGCGCTTCGCAGCGAGGACCACAGCGAGACCCCGGCGGCGCTCGCGCCCTGCAGGAGGATCCCGAGCACGCTCACCACCACGCCGAGCGCGATCGCCACGAGGAGCTGCCGTTGCAGTCCTCGCGCGAACGCCCGGGAAGCTTCCACCCAGCGCTGCTCGGCGCCGGCCACCGCCATCAAGCCCGGGAACCATGCCACCAGCAGGAAGGCAAGGCCGCCGAGCAGCAGCGCGATCGACAAGTAGTCGAGGGCGCGCATGAGGCCAAAGGCGAGCTTGGTCGCCTCACCGCTCTCGTTGCGAGCGATCAACCCGGCGACGGTGAACCTCGGCGCGGCGCCGGCGTGGCCGATGTTGAACACCAGGCCGCCGTAGACGATGTGCGTGTCGGCCGAGATCACGCGGTAGGTCGCCGTGTATGTGCCATCCGGCAGGTGCGCCTTCAGGCCGACGCCCATCCAGTGCTCGCGCCCTTCGGGGTGTGAGACGTCGAGGTCGTCCACCTCATTGCCCTGTGCGTCGTACACGCGCACCGCCCCGAGCGTCCCCCCCACGGCCTGGTTGAACTTGAAGACCACCTTCGGCGGCTGGGTGGGCAGCGTCGCGTCGCTGACGGGGGTGGTTTCGAGCAGCTGGGCGTGAGCCGACGCGGCGGAGGCGCCTGCCAGCGCAATGAGGGCGCTGAGGACCAGCGCGACCCCGACGCGATGCGCGCTCACCAAGCTTCCTTGGCCGGCTCTTCCGGTCGATCCTGCGGCGCTCTCTGCCGCCGTCTGCGCACAAACAGCACAAACGCCAGTCCCGCGAGCACGATCGCGACCAGCGCCACGATCGCCGCGACGGGAGCCTTGGTCCCTTCCTGCGGGACCCAGAACAGCTGTCCGTCCACGGCACCCGTGCGGGCGCCCACCTGGATCGGCACCTGCCAATCGAAGATCTTCGTGCGCTTGCCCCTGTGCTTGACCTGCGCCGGAGGCACCGGCGACATCCAGTGGATGCGATGGTCGTGCCATTCGAACTGACCCGTGCGATCCACCACGGTCCACCGCGGCG
This sequence comes from Solirubrobacterales bacterium, assembly GCA_044446265.1. Taxonomy (GTDB): domain Bacteria; phylum Actinomycetota; class Thermoleophilia; order Solirubrobacterales; family Solirubrobacteraceae; genus Palsa-744. Next base: position 18,024 of record JBIOES010000006.1, on the reverse strand, counting down.
GCGCGTGCGCGGAGGCGGAGGACGGGACCGTCACCTGCCCGTAGAAGTTCTGGTTCAGGTAGTACGCGGGCGAGCTCGTGTTGACTTCAACCGTGCCGTTTGCGAGCACCCGCGCGTAGGGTTCGCCTTCGTATCCATACACCGTGACCGTCCTGCCGGTGTGGTTGCTCAGCACCAGCCGGTCGGCGAACTCGAGCACTTCCAGGCTCAGGCCGGGCACGTTGGGCGCGATGCTCGTTATGTAGGAGCGGTAGTTGTAGTTGCTCCCCTGATCGTTGATCGGGTTGCCACTCTCCTGCGTTGGGCTGCTCTGGGTGACGCTCTGAGCGTGCGCGGCGAGCACGGGCGCCAGGACAAAGGCGCCGAGCATGGCGATGAGACTGAGACGGCGAGACATGGAAGCTCCTTGCGGATTGCGGAGATGGACGACTGCCCCCCGGCGAGCCGCCAACCACGTCCGGCCGTTATGTCCGGAGGGGCCTAGCTCGTCACGGAGAGCGAGGCCGGCGGCGGGCGTACCGCCAGGGCGCGTCCGAGCAGGAGGCCGCCCCGCACCACCGTCACGTGTGTGCGCCTTGCGTCCAGCGCGCTGGATCTTGGCCGCGGCCACTGCGAGCGTCGCTCAGCGCGCAGGGCAAGCAGAACACGCTCACCGGGGTAACGCCGCGCGAGCAGCGGCAGCGTCAGCGCGAGCGCCGGCAGCAGACACAGGATCGCGTGGAACATGACTGCAAAACTGTACTACTGCGACGCTCAGGTTCCCACCGAGGACAGCAGCCACAGCCCGAAGCTCGTGAAGGCGACCATCACCGCAAGCATCCAGTACTGGCTGCGCACCGCCTCCAGCGGATCGCGGTAGAGCACCAGCGCACGGTCGTGCGCGAGCGCCAGTCCTCCCACGTGGCCGGCCACCAGCGCGGTGACCTGCACGTACCAGATGGCGGCGTAGGAGATCACGTTGTAGTCGATCTGGGCGCCGCTGGTGCCGAAGATGTCAGAGCCGTTGCCGAGCGGATCGGAGATCAGGTAGCCAAGCGCCTGGCCCTGCCACAGGAGCAGCGAGAAGTAGTGGGCCAGCACATAGGCGAAGACGATCGGGACGAGCGTGTGGGCGAAGGCGCGTGTGAGCGTGTCCGCGTCATAGCGGGCGCTGACGCTGTGAATGCCGAGGATTCCCAGCCGGTAGACGGCGAGGATCAGCAGGATGCACAGCACCAGCCCGAGCGAGTAGGCCAGCTCCTGTGCCGGCACCAGGTGCAGGCCCAGGTCCGCGAACAGGTTCTCCAGGCTGGGCTCGTTGTTGCGCCAGATGCCGCCGTTGCTGAAGCCGTCGAAGGTTGTGGTGCCGATCGCCGTGCAGATCAGCACGACGGTTCCGCGGCCGATCGGCAGGTCGGGAAGGCCGCTGAGGGGACGGCGCACACAGAGGTAGCCCTGCTCGTCGCGCACCAGCGCCGAGAGCCGCGAGAGCAGGTTGAAATACACGCCGAAGCCGTCCGCCTGCTCACTCCACGACTCGACTCCGAACAGCAGCATTCCCACAACCATGACCACGAAGTAGCCGAGCGAAAGCGCCGCCAGCAGCGAGGGTTGCTCGCGGTTGACATACACCAGCTCCAGCCACGCGAAGCCGACGAGCCCCGCCACCGCCGGCCACATTCCCAACCACGGCGGATAGCGCAGCGGCGCCTGCGCGAGGCGGCCCGGAGCCAGCCGTCGACCGATCCACCAAAGCGCCCTTGCGCACGTACGCCAAGGGCTGAGCGCCCGGAATACGTCGCCCGCCAGCACGCTGAGCACGGGCAGCCCCACCCAGAAGATCACGTAGATGAAGGTCACCGAGAAGTTGGCGGGGGGAACCTGCGCGCCGGCAAAGCCGCTGTAGAGGACGAGCGCGAATAGGGCCACACCAAGCGCGCCCGCCAACCATTGCAGCGCTCCGGGCACACGTAAGACCCTGCTGCGGTGCTGCTCCTGCAACTGCGGGCTCCTCCACAGCGTGGAGAGCGCCACGAAGGAGACCACCAGCACGATCGCCGCCGCCCAGCTGAACAGCCACACAGGGATCGGCAGATCGGCCTTGCCGACGATGCCGTGCGCGTCCGCTGTGGCGGGAAACAGCAGCCCCGCCATGACCAGGCCGCCCAGCGATGGCAGCGGCGAGCGACGCGGGACTCTCATGCTCGCGGCAGTCTACGCTGCACGCAGGTGCTTCACTCCCTCTTCGCATCCCGGATCCACACCCCCCTGGCGACGGCAATCGGGCTGGAGGATGTGCTCCAGCTGGGACCACTGCTGATCCTGGGCGTGCTGTACGCGCGGCGTGTGCGCGCACTTGCGCTGCAGGGCCACGCGGTGCCCGGCTGGCGCCAGGCCTCCTTCTACGCGGGGTTCGTGACGATCGGCGCGGCCCTCACCTCGCTCGGCAGCGACAGCCAGGAACTGCTCTCTGCGCACATGGTTGAGCACCTGCTGCTGGGCGACGTAGCGGCGCTGCTGATCGTCCTGGGGCTCACCGGGCCGCTGATTGCCCCGATTTTGCGCATCGGCTTCTTCAATCGCCTGCGCGTGCTCGCCCATCCCCTTGTGGCTTTCCCGCTGTGGGCGGTGGATCTCTACGTGTGGCACCTGCCGGCGCTCTATCAGGCGGCGCTGCGCCACCCAGGGGTACATGCCCTGCAGCACATGATGTTCCTCGGCCTGGGGATCAACATGTGGATGTGCCTCTTCGGGCCGCTGCCGATGCCGGCGTGGTTCGGCAACCTGGGCAAGCTCCTGTACATCGTCGCCGTGCGCCTCACCGGCACGGTGCTCGGCAACATCTTCCTATGGTCGGGCAGCGCCTTCTACCCCTACTACACCCACGGCGACGCCGTTTGGCACGTCTCCCCGATCGCCGACCAGAACCTCGCCGGGGCGATCATGATGGTCGAGGAGAGCATCCTCACACTGGGCCTCTTGTGCTGGCTGTTCCTGCGCGCCGCCCGCGAGAGCGAGGAACGCCAGGATCTGCTCGATTTCGCCGGCGCCCATGGTCTCGAGCTGACCGACACGCGCGCCGCGCGCGCGGTCGCGGCCGGGCGCGGTTCCGAGTTGCGCAGGCGCCTGGAGGGCCGCTCAGCCGCCTGCGACGGCGGGGAGGATGGTCAACTCGGCGCCGTCGGCGATGGGGGTCTGGAGGCCCTCCAGGAAGCGGATGTCCTCGCCGCTGACGTACACGTTGACGAAGCGCCGCAGTGAGCCATCCTCGTCGGAGATGCGCTCGCGCAGCTCGCCGAAGCGCTCATACAGGCCGTTGAGGACCTCCTGCACGGTCGCGCCGTCGAGCTGGGTCTCGCTCGTGCCCTGCGCCGCGGCGCGCAGCTGCGTGGGGATCTTCACGGTGACGCTCATCAGACCGCTACCGCCTCGGGCACGCTCGCCTCGAAAGCCTCGACGCTGGGGTCGATCTCGTAGCTCTCGAACGTGCCGCGCACCGCGTCGAGCGTCTTCAGGCCCTCGCCGGTGATGACGAGCACGACGCGCTCGTCGGGGTCGATGTCCCCGCGCGCCGCCAGCTTGGCGAGCACCGCGGTGGTGACCCCACCGGCGGTCTCGGTGAAGATGCCGGTGGTCTGCGCGAGCAGCGCGATGCCCGCGCGAATCTCCTCGTCGTTCACGCTGTCAACGCCGCCACCGGTGCGGCGTGCCAGATCGAGTGCGTAGGGGCCATCGGCGGGGTTGCCGATCGCGAGCGACTTGGCGATCGTGTTGGGCTTGACCGGCCGGCACACGTCGTGGCCATCGGCGAACGCCGAGGCGACCGGCGAGCAGCCCTCGGCCTGCGCGCCGTTCATGCGCGGCAGCGGGCGGGCGGGGGTTCCTAAAAGTCCCAGCTCGCGCCACTCCTCGAAGCCCTTGCCGACCTTCGTGAACAGCGAGCCCGAGGCGATCGGCACGACGCAGCGGTCGGGCAGCTCGAAGCCCAGCTGCTCGGCGATCTCGAACGCCAGCGTCTTCGAGCCCTCGGCGTAGTAGGGGCGCAGGTTGATGTTCACGAACGCCCACTCGCGCTCGGCGGAGAGCTCGGTGCAGAGGCGGTTCACGTCGTCGTAGTTGCCTTTCACCGACACCAGCTTCGTCCCGTAGACGCCGGTGGCGAGCACCTTCTGCTCCTCCAGGTCGGAGGGGATGAAGACGTAGGACTCGAGGCCCAGCGCCGCCCCGTGGGCGGCCACGGAGTTGGCGAGGTTGCCTGTGGAGGCGCACGCGATCGTCTGGTAGCCGAGCTCGCGCGCGCGCGCCGTGGCGACCGATACGACGCGGTCCTTGAATGAGTGGGTGGGGTTGGCGGCGTCGTTCTTGACCCACACCTCCTTGAGTCCGAGCCGCTGGGCGAGGCGATCGGCGCGGATCAGCGGCGTGCACCCCGCGGGCAGGCCGGCGCGCGAGGCCAGGCGCCCGGAGGGCGCCGGAGGGCCCTCCACGACGGGCAGGAAGTCGGCGTAGCGCCAGATGTTCTGCGGCCCCGCCTGGATGCGCCGGCGCAGGCCGTCCACATCGCGGGCGCCCGCGGCGGCGGGGTGGGTAGGGTCTGGATCAGCGCGGAGCAGGCGACTGTGGTCGTAGACCACCTCCAGCGGGCCGAAGCAGCGCTCGCATACGTACAGCGCCTCCAGCGGGTACTCGGTTGCGCACTCTCGGCACTTCAGGTTCGTGACAGCCATTGGGGCCTCCTATGTCTTCTTCGCCGGTTACCGCGGTGTGGCGAAGAACACGAAGCCCGCCACACATCTGACTGGAATTGGCACCTTCCCGCGTGCGGCGCGGTGGTTGCCGGGGCTTCGTAGGGCCAGTCCCTCCACCCCTCTGGATGTGCACTGCTGTTGCTGACGAGCAGTATATCGGATGTACGGCGGAAAATCTCAAGAGCGCGAGCACGTTGGTAACACCCTTGCGCGCGCGGTGTACGCCCCTGCATGAGCATCGTCTCAGCTCAGGACCCAGCCGCGGCCACCGGCGACTTCGAGCCCGCCGCGACACCCACCAAGCGGCGCATGCTGATCGTCGTCAACCCCTACGCCACCACGGTGTCCGACCGTCTGCGCCAGCTCATCCTGCATGCGCTGGAGGCCCGCTACGAGGTCGACGCGGTGGACACCGAGGCGCCCGGGCACGCCACCGAGCTGTGCAGGGAGGCCGCCCACGAGGGCTACGACGTGGTGGTCGCCTTTGGCGGCGACGGCACCGTGAACGAGGTCGCCAACGGGCTGGTCGGCTCCTCCACCCCCCTGTGCTGCCTCCCGGGCGGATCCACCAACGTCTACGTGCGGATGCTCGGGATCCCCAACGATCCGATCGACGCCACCGAGCACCTGCTCGGCATGGTCGATGACTGGCGCCCGCGCAAAGTCGACGTAGGCGTGGTCAACGGTCGCTGCTTCGCGTTCTCATCGGGTCTCGGCCTGGATGCGAGCGTGGTGGCGCGCGTGGACTCCAACCCGCGCCTGAAGGCGCGCTTCGGGCCCTGGTTCTTCACGTGGGCCGCGGTCAACACCTTCACGCGCCGCTACCTGCTGCGCCCACCCCGCCTGGTCGCTCACATCGCGGGCGAGCGCCTGGAGGGCGTCACCGCGGTCGTGCAGAACGGTTCGCCCTTCACCTACTTCCTCAGCCGCCCGATCGAAATAGCCCAGGAGGCGACACTGGACTCGGGGACCCTTTCGGCCTGTGTGCTGGACCGCGCGCGGCCGATCGACATGCCGTTCATCGCCTGGCGCGCCTTCTCCCGGCGCGCGCAGCTGGCGGAGCACCGCCACATCACCCCCTTCGCGGGGCTCGCCGAGCTGAGCATCGAGTCCGCCGACGGCAAGCCGCTGCCGCTGCAGGTCGATGGCGACTACCTGGGCGAGGTCGCGCGAGCGCATTACTCGATCCGCCCCCGGGCGCTGAGCGTGGTGTCCTGATTAAGCAGAGAGGGGCCCGGCTCGGCGGCCTGTGGCCGCCTGCGCCACCCTCTAGCTCGATCCGCCCCCGGGCGCTGAGCGTGGTGTCCTAACCCGCTCCCGGCGTCACCCGTTACGCGTCGAACACCGACTCGGTGTTGCGCAGGCGGTTGATCGCGCCCTTCAGCGTGTGCGTGTCGGCGACCTCGACGACGAAGCGGTTCTTGACCATCGGCGGGTTGGACAGGCAGCGCGCTTCCATGATGTTGGCCCCGGACTCCGAGAAGACGCGCGAGAGGTCCTCCAGCAGGCGGTGGCGGTCCCAGGCGTCGACCTGGATCTCCACGATGAACGCGGTCGACTGCTCGCCCTCCCAGAAGACGTCCGTGAAGCGCTCGGGGTTCTTGCGCAACAGCTGCGAGTTGGGGCAGTCCTGGCGGTGGATCGTGATCCCGCGGCCCAGGGAGATGTAGCCAAGGATCGGATCGCCGGGGACCGGGCGGCAGCACTTGGCGAGGCGCAGCATCACGTCCTCCACGCCCTCCACGCGGATGCCGTACTGCGCGGAGGAGCTCGTGGGCCGCCGCCGCGGGCGCCCCACCTTGAGCAGGTCGGCCGCGGCCGTGGCCTCGCTGTCGGCGGCCTCGCCCTGCTTGAGGCGCTGCATGACCTTGTTGACCACCACTTTCGGCGAGACCTTCGCGGCGCCCAGCGCGATGTAGAAGTCGTCGGCCTTGCGGTAGCCCATTTCGCGGATCACGTCAGCGAGCAGCGCGGAGCCGGTGATCTTCTGGGCGGGCAGGCCCTGCTTCTTGAGGTTCTCCTGCAGCACCTCGCGCCCGGTGTGCTCGGTGTCCTGGCGCGACTCCGCCTTGAACCACGCCTTGATCTTGTTGCGCGCGCGCGTGGTCTTCACCATCGCGAGCCAGTCGCGCGAGGGTCCGCGCTCGCGCTTGGCGGTGAGGATCTCGACGATGTCCCCGCTGCGCAGCTCGTAGTGCAGCGGCACGATCTTGCCGTTCACGCGCGCGCCCACGCAGCGGTGGCCGATTTCGGTGTGCACCTCGTACGCGAAATCCAGCGGCGTCGCGCCCGCCGCCAGCGACTTGACCTCGCCCTTGGGCGTAAACACGTAGACCTCGTCCTCGAACAGGTCGATCTTCAGGCTCTCCATGAACTCGTGCGGGTCGGAGAGCTCCTTCTGCCAGTCCATCATCGAGCCCAGCCACTTGGGGTCCGGATGGGCGGAGTCCCTTGGATGGGTGGGGTCCTTCGTGCTGGGGTTGCGCGACTTGTACATCCAGTGCGCCGCCACCCCGAACTCCGCCATCTCGTGCATCTCGTGCGTGCGGATCTGGATCTCCAGGGGCCGCCCCTCGGGCCCGATGATCGTCGTGTGCAGCGACTGGTACATGTTGAACTTGGGCATCGCGATGAAGTCCTTGAAGCGCCCGGGCAGGGGCTTCCACAGCGAGTGGATCACCCCGATCGCGCCGTAGCAGTCCTTCACCGAGTCGACGAGCACGCGCATCGCGGTGAGGTCGTAGATCTCGTTGAACTCGCGGCTCTTCTTGGTCATCTTCGAGTAGATCGAGTAGAAGTGCTTGGCGCGCCCCGCGATCTGCGCCTCGATTCCGAGCTTGCCGAGCTCCCTTGTCAAGTAGTCCCCGGCCTCTGAGACGTAGCGCTCGCGGTCGTCGCGCTGCTGGGCGACCAGCCCCTTGATCTCCTGGTACTTGCGGGGGTGGAGCGTCGCGAACGCGAGGTCCTCGAGCTCCCACTTGATCGCGTGGATCCCCAGGCGGTGGGCGATCGGCGCGTAGATCTCCAGCGTCTCCCTGGCCTTGTCGGTCTGCTTCTGCTTGGGCAGCGCCTCGATCGTGCGCATGTTGTGCAGACGATCGGCGAGCTTGATCAGGATGACCCGCACGTCGGTGGCCATCGCGACCATCATCTTGCGGTAGTTCTCCGCCTGCGCCTCATCGCGCGACTGGAAGACGATCCCCGTCAGCTTGGTGACGCCATCGACGATCGCGGCGATCTCCTCGCCGAAGCGCTCTCCCACCTCCGCGATCGACGCGGAGGTGTCCTCGACGGTGTCGTGCAGCAGCGCCGCGCACAGCGTCTCGGTGTCCAGGCGCATGCCCGCACAGATGCGCGCCACGCCCACGGGGTGCACGATGAAGTCCTCGCCCGAACGCCGGCGCTGGGCGGCGTGGTGCTCGCAGGCGAATACAAAGGCGTCCTCCACCCGTCCCCTGTCGATCTCCACGGCGGAGTCCGCGGCGTGCTCGGAGACGATCGCGAACAGATCCCCCAGCAGCCGGCGCTCGAAGTCGTTGAGCTCGGCGCGACTCGCCGGGGCGCTCACGGAAAGCTCGCCAACTCCAGCTGCTGGTGTGCTTGTTGGGGCACTCGGTCGATCCTGGGGAGTGGCCATTCCTTAAGAGTAGGGGACGCGCCATCCTCCTCACAGGGTTGGACGTGGCGCAGCACCAGACGGGGCTCTGAGACGCCCTTCCACTCGTTGACCTCGAGCGTGAAGGTGGCGTCGGCCGGCGTGTCCTCGGCGACCGGCAGGCGCCCGCCGTTGCCGAACGCAACCGCGCCCGCGCGCGCGCCACCCGCCTGCACGGTGAAGCGCAGGTGCTTGCCTTCGCCCATCGGGCGGCGATCGCTGAGCGTGGCCGCGCGCACGAGCAGCGACACGGTCGGGTTGGCGCGGCCAAACGGCGCGAGCTGCTGGAGCTCCTCGGCGAGGGTCATCCCCAGCTCGGCGCCGTCGAGCACCGCGTCCACGCGCTCGGTGCGCAGCGGGGGCTCCTCGCCGAGCACCGCCCGGGCGTGCGCCACGAAGGCCCCTCGGAACGCCTCCACGCGCGAGCGCTCGACCTCGAGGCCCGCCGCCGCGCGGTGGCCGCCATGCCGGCGCAGGTGCTCAGCGGATGCCTGCAGGCCGGCGAGCAGGTCGAAGCCCTCGACGCTGCGCCCCGAGCCCCTGCCGGAGTCTCCCTCCAGCGCGATCATCACCACCGGGCGGTTGTGCAGATCGGCCAGGCGTGAGGCAACGATCCCGATCACTCCCGGATGCCAGCCCTCGCCCGCGATGACGTAGGCGGGACTCTCGCCGAGCGCCGCGACCTGCGCCTGGGCCTCGAACAGGATGCGCGTCTCGGTGTGCCGGCGCTCCTGGTTGGCGCGGTCGAGCTCCTGGGCGATCTGGCCCGCACGGATCGAGTCCTCGCTGAGAATCAGCTCCAGTCCGGCGTCCGCCCGGTACATGCGCCCAGCGGCGTTCAGGCGGGGGGCCAGCGCAAACCCAACCGCGCGCTCGCCGACCGGGTGGGCGGGACTCGATCCCACCCTCGCCACCGCCATCAGCGCGCGCAGGCCCGGCTTGGCCGTGGTCGCCAGCGCGCGCAACCCGCGACGTACGAGCGTGCGGTTCTCGCCGGTGAGCGCCACCACGTCGGCGATCGTCGCCAGCGCGACGAGGTCGAGATCGTCCTCGACGCGATAGGCGCGCCCAGCCTGCTCGACACGCTCGGCGTCGTGCGCTGCCACAGGCCCAGCGCGGTCGGCATCTCGACCCCGTGGCGGCAGGGACTCCCCCTCCGCCGCCCACAGCGCTTGGGCGAGCTTGTAGGCGACCGCGGTGGCGCACAGCTCCGGGCATGGATACCCGCACACCCCCGGGTGCACGATCGGCGCGTCAGGCAGCTCCCCATCGGCGCGGGCCGCGTGGTGATCTGTGACGACCACGGCCATGCCCAGCGCGCGGGCGGCCGCGACCTCCTCGACGGCGGTGATCGCGCAGTCGGCGCTCACGAGCAGACGCGTCCCGCGCGCGGCGAGGCGCTCGACGGTCTTCAGGTTCAGTCCATACCCATCGGTGGCGCGGTCGGGCAGGTACCAATCGACGTCGGCTCCCAGCGCGCGCAGCACGCGCACGAGGATCGCGGTGGAGCAGACCCCGTCGACGTCGTAGTCGCCGTGCACGGTGATCCGCTCGCGCGAGCGCACGTGCCCGAGGATCGACTCGATCGCCACCTCGATCCCCGCAAAGGCGCTCGGTGGGTGCTCCTCCTCGGCGGCGAGGAAGGCCCGCGCGTCCCCGGGTTCGCCCAGGCCCCGGCGCACGAGCACCTGCGCCATCGCGCCGCTAACACCCAGCTCGCGCTCCAGGCGCTGAACATCCTGCGCAGCGCAGGCCGCGATCTGAAACTCCCGGATTTCCCCCATCGCCCGTCACACTACGGGCCTGAGGAGACGGAAAAGCCTCGCGGGCGGGACCCTCAGCCCTCGAGTGGCGCCGGGCCGGCCTTCGCCCCTTCGCGCCGGGCGCCCTCGAAGTACACCAGGGCGATGCCGATCAGCGCTCCGGGGACCGCGTAGAGCACGACCGCGATGTCGGTCTGCTTTTCGCCGGGGAACCCGAACCCGGAGGTCTTGACGCTGTAGATCAGCGTCGCCACCACGACGGCCCCCAGCAGCGAGCCCACGAAGGCGCCCACGATGCCGCCCCAGAAGCGATCGGGCAGGAAGATCGTGTAGTGCCAGATCGCCAGGCCCATCATCACCCAGGCAAGGAGTCCCATTTCAGCGTGCCCTCCCGTGGCGGCGATTGCGTGGCTTGCGCTGCTTGCGCGGCCGGCTGGGGTCTGCATCTCCGCTGCGCCCCGCGCCGTTGCCCCTGCGCTGTGAGGGCATCACGACGTCCTCGGGGCTGAGGTCCGCCGCGGGATCCACCTCGGGCTGTGCCTCCACGCCCTCGATGTCGAGATCGGCGACGAGCTCCTGGAACTCGTCCTTGGAGATCTGCTCGCCGGGCGCCTCGGGGGTGAGCAGCGAGGCCTCGGGCCGGGTGCGCCGTCCCCGTCCGCGCCCGCTCCGTCCATCGGCCCTCCCGCCGGGGAGCGCCTCTTCGGCCTCCACCTCGGCGCGGAGATCCTCCATTTCGGTGGCGTAGGCGGGAACGTAGCCCAGATCGCGGGCGATGCGGATGCGCCGGTTGCGGTAGACGCCCTCGCGCTCCTTCCAGTGGGTGAGCACCGGGGAGGCGATGAAGATCGAGGAGTACGCGCCCGAGGCGACCCCCACGAGCAGCGCGAAGGCGAAGTCCTTGAGCGTTTCGCCGCCGAACAGCAGCAGCGCGAGCACCGGCAGCAGCGTGCAGAAGGAGGTCGCCAGCGAACGCGTGAGCACCTCGGACATCGAGCGGTTGACGATCTGCGAGAAGGCCGCGCGCGGCATGCGCGGCACGTTCTCGCGCACACGATCGAACACGATGATCGTGTCATACAGGGAGTACCCCAGGATCGTGAGCAGGGCGGCGACCGTGGCGGTCGTTACCTGCCTTCCGGTCAGCGAGTACACGCCCGCGGTGATCAACAGATCGTGCATCAGCGCGATCAGCACCGGCACGGCGTACTTCCACTCGAAGCGCAGCGCGATGTAGACCGAGATCACCAGCAGCGAGGCGATGATCGCGATGATCGCGCTCTTGGCGACGGTCTTGCCGAACGTCGGCCCGATCGAGGTGTCGGAGGTGTTGCGCAGGCCATAGGCCGCCCGCAGCGCTGCCTCGGCCTTGACCACCTCGCTCTGCTTGAGGTTCCTGGTGGAGATCTGGAAGCCGTTGGCGCCGATCGCCTTGTTGTTGAGCTTCTGCACCTCGACGTCGCCGAAGCCGGCGGCGCGCAGCGTCGAGCGCACCTGGTTCTCGTTGACGGACTTCACGAAGGCGGTCTGGATGCGGGTGCCGGACTTGAAGTCGATGCCTAGGTTCAGCCCCCTGCCGCCGATCGCCAGGGCGCCGATCAGGAGGATCGTGCCCGACAGCGAGAAGAACCACTTCGAGGCGCCCATGAAGTCATACGTCCACCCCTTCCCGCGCCTGGCGGCGCCGAGCATCGAGGGGTGCGAGACCGCGCGCGAGCGGCTCATCGTGCCGAGCGCGGCCTGCGTGGCGAGCACGGCGGTGAACAGCGTGAGCAGCGTGCCGATGCCGAGCGTGAAGGCGAACCCCTTGACCTCCGAGGTGGAGAGCGCGAACAGGATGAAGGCCGTCATGAAGGTCACCACGTTGGCGTCCACGATCGCCGCGAACCCGCGCCGGTAGCCGGTGGCGATGCCGGAGATGATCGAGCGCCCGCCGCGGATCTCCTCCTTGACGCGCTCGAAGATCACGATGTTGGCGTCCGCGGCGATGCCGATCGTGAGGATCAGCCCGGCGATGCCGGGCAGCGTGAGCGTGATCGGGATCAGCTTGATCAGCGCGAAGTAGTAGAGGCTGTAGATCAAGAGGCCGGCGACCGCGATCATCCCGAGCACGCGGTAGAAGATCAGCAGGAACAGGCACACCACCGCGAACCCGATCAGCCCTGCCAGGAGGCCCTGTTCGAGCGCCTGCTTGCCCAGTGTGGCCGAGACCTGCGACTGGGAGATCAATTCCAGCTTGATCGGCAGCGCGCCCGACTGGAGCTCATCGGCGAGGTTCTGAGCGGAGGTGATCGTGAAGCCGCCGGTGATCTCCGAGCCGTTGGCGGGGTCGATGCCGTCGGGGTACTGGCTGTAGTCGATCGAGGGGGCGGTGATGATCTGGTTGTCGAGCACCACCGCGAAGTGCTGCAGGGTCTTGCCGGCACCCGGCAGCGCGGCGTTCTGGCCGCGCTGGGCGATTTCGCGGGTGACCTTCTGGAAGACCCCCCCGCCGTGGGAGGTGAAGTTGAAGGTGACGTCCGGCGCGCCCGTGCCGCCGGCGCCGTTTTCGAAGTTCTGGGCGGGGTTCTTGATGTCTTCGCCCCTGAGCACGGGGTTGTCGTTGAGCACGTACCAGCTTTCCGGCGAGGTCTTGGTGACCTTGCCGGAGGTGTTTTCTTCGGGGTGCGCCTCGGCGAGCACGGTGCCGGGGTTGACGCGAACCGTCTTGGTCTTCGCGCCCGCCGGCGGTTTGTAGCCGTCGGCGTAGAGGTTTTCCACGGTGTCCTCGGGGCCGCGCAGGACCTTGTGGTTCTTGGTGTCCAGCAGGTACCACTGGCCGTAGATGCAGTTCCCAACCTGCTTGGGCGTACATCCAGGCGCGAGTGTGGTGTCCGATGAGCGCAGGATCGCCGGGCGCTTGGCCGCGCGCAGCACGGCTTCGTACTCGCGCAGGCCGGCCGTGGCGTTCCCCGCGTTGGCGCCGCCCGTGACCGTCGGTTCGTTGGGCCCGGCGGGCTTGCCGTTGGGGCCGATCACGTTGGGCTCCCAGTCGTAGAAGAACAGCTGCGCGGTCTTGCCCACCTGTTCCTGCGCGCGCGCGGCGTTGCTCACGTCCGGCAGCGCCACGTTGATCTGGTTTTCGCCGGTGCGCTGGATTTCCGGCTCGGCGACGCCGAGCTGGTTGACGCGCTTTTCCATGATCGCGATCGCGCGGTCGAGCGCTTCGGCGGTGACCTTGGACTGGGCCGTGGCCTTGCCCAGGTAGGTGAGCTCGACCCCTCCCTTCAGGTCGAGGCCCAGGCGGGTTTTCTTGGGCTTGACGGCCCCCGGCAGGCCGACGATCACGAGCAGCGAGGCGAGCGCGAGCCCAAGGACGACGATCAGCACAAAGGTGTTGCGACGACGATCGGTCATGCGTACATCAGACTACTTGTCCGGGGTAAGCACAAGCAAAAGACCGCCGTCCTCGTCGTAGGCGGGGAACATGTCCGCCTTGGCGCTCGCCACCACGTCGCGGTCGCCGCTGACGCGCACGGGCTTGCCGAGCGCTCGCACCCCCCACTCCAGGACGGTCGCGACGGGCTGCTCGTCGTCGGCAAAGCTGAGGCCGAGCGCCTGCTCCACGCGCTGGCCGATCACCGCTTCCTCCTCCAGGCCGGTGAAGGCGAAGGAGTTCTTGCCGCAGCCGATCACGCGGCCCTCGTGGTCGCACACGAAGAAGGCCGCATCGGGCGCTGGGTAGTAGTCGTCGAGCAGCTCGAACAGGAAGGCGAAGCCGCACTTCGCGCACCCCTTGGGTTGGCGGGTGAAGCCGATGTTGCGATCCAGCTCGCTGGTGCGGTGACCGCAGTTGGGGCAGATGAAGGGGTGAGCCATGGACCCACAGAGTAGTGGGACCCGGGGTATGGAAGCCGAGGCATGGCTCCCACTCCCGGGAGATGCCGGTGGGAGAGGCGCGGTAAGGGAGTCGAGGGCTAGAAGAGAGCCGGGTCGGCGGCGTTTTCGGGCTGGGACTCCGGCGGCGGCAGGTGGAGGTGCGCGAAGGCCGCGGGTGTAGCCATGCGCCCCCGTGGGGTGCGCTTGAGCAGGCCCTCGCGCAGCAGATGGGGCTCGTAGACGTCCTCGAGGGTGTCCTGCTCCTCCCCCACGACGACCGCGAGCGTGGAGAGCCCCACGGGTCCGCCGGCGAACTTGACGCACACGGCGCGCAGGATCTCGCGGTCGAGGCGATCGAGGCCGCGCTCGTCCACCTCCAGCAGCTCGAGCGCCGCGCGCGCGGTCTCGGCGCTGAGGATCCCGCCCATGCGCACCTCGGCGTAGTCGCGCACGCGCTTGAGCAGCCGGTTGGCAACGCGCGGCGTGCCGCGGCTACGCGTCGCGATGGCCGCCGCGCCGCCGGGCTCCAGTGGGATCTCGAGGATGCCGGCGGAGCGCGAGACGATCGCCGCGAGGTCGCTCTCGGAGTATGTCTCCAGGCGAGCCTGGATGCCGAAGCGGTCACGCAGCGGCGTGGTGAGCAGGCCCGTGCGCGTGGTGGCCCCCACGAGCGTGAAGGGCGGCAGCTCGAGCGTCACCACACGCGCGCCGGCGCCCTGACCGACGGTGATCGGCAGGCGGCGGTCCTCCATCGCCGGGTAGAACGTCTCCTCCAGCGTGCGCGGCAGGCGGTGGATCTCATCGACGAAGAAAACGCTGCGCGGCTCCAGCGCCGTGAGAAAGGCCGCAATGTCTCCCTTTCGCTCCAAAGCGGGGCCGGCAGTCTGCACGAAGGGCACTTCCAGCTCGCCGGCGACGATCTGCGCGAGTGAGGTCTTGCCCAGTCCGGGGGGCCCGGCGAGGAGCAGGTGATCGAGCGCGTCCCCGCGCGCCGCGGCGGCCTCGATCGCCACCGAGAGCTGCTCGCGCAACCCATCCTGACCGACGAAATCGGCGAGACGGCGCGGGCGCAGCGAGCGATCCAGCTCGTCGTCCTCCTCGTCGTCCTCGATCGCATATGGAGTCTGGATCCGGTTCATCGCCGTTCGCTCCGCGCGCCGCGCAGCGCCGCCGCGAGCAGCTCCTCGGCGCTCTCGCCCTCGACGTCGCGCAGAAGCTCCTCGGCCTCACCGGGTGTGTAGCCGAGCTCCAGCAGCCCCTCGCGCGCCAGTCCCCGCGGGAGAGTGGGGGCTCGCCCGCGCCGGGCCACGATCCCACCGGAGGCTTCGGCGAGGGGCGTATCGGCGATGGAGACCTTCTCGCGCAGCTCGACGATGATGCGCTCTGCCGTGCGCTTACCGATGCCGGGCACGGCCTGAAAGCGCGCGGCGTCGCCGGCGGCGATCGCGCCGAGCAGCTCGCGCGGCGGACCCCCCGAGAGGACCGCCAGCGCGACCTTGGGCCCAACCGACTGCACCGCGAGCAGCATCAGGAAGAGATCGCGCTCGGGCTCGGAGTGAAAGCCATAGAGCGAGAGCGCGTCGTCGCGCACGATCAGGTGGGTGTGCAGCGTGGTCTCCCCGCCCACGGCGGGGATGTGGTGCAGGGTCTCCGAGGAGATGGCAACGCGGTGTCCGACGCCCCCACAGAGGACGACGACGTGGTCGGAGCGGCGCACGACGACCTCGCCGCGCAGCAGCGCGATCATGCGAGAGCCGCCGTCAGCGCCGTGGCCATCGGCGCGCAGTTGGCGTGGCACAGCGCCACCGCGAGCGCGTCGGCCGCATGATCGGGGGTGGGCAGCTCGGGCAGGTCGAGCAGAGCCTGCACCATGCGCGCCACCTGCTCCTTGGGCGCGCGGCCGTGGCCGCAGACCGAGGACTTGACCTTCTGCGGGGTGTAGCTGGTGCACGGCAGCCCGTGGCGCCCGGCGGCGAGCATCACCACGCCGCGGGCGTGGCCCACGGCGAAGGCGGTGCGCACGTTCTGCCCGAAGTAGAGCTCCTCCAGCGCGACCGCGTCGGGGGAGTGCTCCTCCAACAGGCGGTCCACCATGTCGTAGACATCGACCAGGCGTCGCTCGATCGGCAATCCCGCGCGCGTCTCGATGACGCCGCCGTCGAGCGCGGCCATACGGCCGCGACGGCGTGTAACGACGCCATAGCCGGTCGAGGCCAGGCCGGGGTCGATGCCCAGGACGATCATGCTCAGGGATTCTGCGCGGGTGACCGGACGCCTGCCCACGGCGCTGTGCCCGAGGACCAGAGGTCGTTGAGCGCTACGGCATCCTTGTAGGTGTCCATGCACTGCCAGAAGCTGTCGTGGCGATAGGCGTGCAGCTGGCCCTCGCTGGCGAGGCGCTCCAGCGGGTGGCGCTCGAGGACGCTGTCGTGCTCCAGATAGCTCAGGGCGCCGGGCTGCATGCAGAAGAACCCGCCGTTGATCCAGTGCTCGGAGCGAGGCTTCTCGCGGAAGCCAAGCACGCGGCCGTCCTCGATGTCCAGCTCGGTGACCCCGAATTGCAGCTCGGGGCGCACGACCGTCATCGTCGCGAGCGCGCCGTGCTCCTCGTGAAACTCCAACAGAGCCTCGAGGTCGATGTCGGCGAGCCCATCGGCGTAGGTCAAGCAGAACTGCTCCTCTCCAAGCAGGGGCTCGAGTTGTTTGAGGCGCCCGCCCGTGGGGGTATCGGGCCCCGTGTCGATGCAACTCAGTTCGACGCCCCCCGGCCAGTCGTGAGCGGCGACGAAGCGCTCGATCGACTCACCGCGATAGCCGGTGGCGAGCACGAAGCGCTCAAAGCCCTGCGCGGCGTAGAGCTGGATCACGTGCCACAGGATCGGCAGCCCACCGATCTCGACCAGCGGCTTGGGCAGCTCCCTTGTGTGCTCCTGCAGGCGCGTACCGCGCCCCCCGCAGAGAATCGCGACCAGCGGTTTACCCTGCAACGCGCTCGAGCATCTCGGCGGGGACGTCGAAGTTGGCGTGGACGGCGCCGACGTCGTCGTTGTCTTCCAGCGCGTCGATCAGGCGCATCAGCTTGGCGACCTGACCCTCGTGCTGGATCTCCACGAGCGAGGAGGGGCGGTAGATGAGCTCGGCGCTCTCGAGCTCCACGCCGGCGTCCTCCAGCGCACGGCGCACCGCGGCGAAGTCGCCGAGCGGCGTGATGACTTCGAAGACGCCATCGTCGGTGGAGATGTCCTCGGCGCCGGCCTCGATCGCGGCCATCAGCTCATCCTCGGAGTAGCTGGAGGCGTCGACGAGCAGAACGCCCTTCTTGTCGAAGAGGTATCCCACCGAGCCGGGCTCCCCGAGCGAGCCGCCGAACTTGACGAAGAGGTGTTTGACGTCGGCGCCGGTGCGATTGCGGTTGTCGGTGACGGTCTCGACCATCAGCGCGACCCCACCCGGACCGTAGCCTTCGTACACGATCGACTCGAGCGCCTCGGCGTCGCCGCCCGCGCCGGTGCCCTTGGCGATCGCGCGTTCGATGTTGTCCTTGGGCATCGAGGCCGCCTTGGCCTTCTGCACGGCGTTCTCCAGCGCGGCGTTGGAGTCGGGGTCCCCCCCGCCGTCGCGCGCGGCGACCGTGATGGCGCGCGCAAGCTTGGTGAAGGCGGCGCCGCGCCGGGAGTCCACGATCGCCTTCTTGTGCTTGATGGAGGCCCACTTGGAGTGACCGGACATGCTCTTAATATAAGGAGTTGAGGGGCTCCGCTCCGCTCCGCCGGGGGGCCGCGTGGTGCAAGCCCACCTGTGCCGCCGCCCAGAGGGTGGCGCAGCCGGCCGTAGGCCGGCTGGCCGAAACGGGGACTCGCGCCGGGGCGCGTGTCTCCCGGCTTCGGCCGGGCCCCTCTGTCCTCCAAACAATAAGATGGCCGCGCCCATGACGGCAACCCTGGACCCCGGAATATTCAAGGCGTATGACGTGCGCGGGCTCTACGGCGAGCAGATCGACGGCGACGTCGCCGAACAGGTC
>JBIOES010000005.1:0-34764 GCA_044446265.1 Solirubrobacterales bacterium | reverse complement strand
GGCCATCGTCGCTCTAATAAGCTGGAACGTTGTACGTCTCATAGAGGGGAAGACGACGTTGGCGGCTTTGACGTGTGTGGACCCGACAGATTCTTGCAACTGGTCGAGTTACCGAGTCGTCAACGACAGTAACGTGCCTGTTGTGCTGCGGGAGTGCTTGAACGGCTGCCGGAGCGGCAACCGCAGACTAGACCCGATTATGGTGACGCCAGGAATGACGAGCAACGGCGACCAGGTGAGAGCCCTTGTCGGGGCGCGAGCCTGGTGGGAAGTGCAGACCGTCTCAGGGCGACAAATTGGCTGTTTCGTTCTCGATGGAAACTCAAGCAAGCACGACGGGGACACCATTCGTATCTCCTCGGCTCGCCGATGTGGTTGAGCGCCTTACAAGTTGCCCCGCTCGTTGGGAAGCGCTTGCAGACCGAACGCCTCACGGGCGCGCTTGTAGGCGTTCTGCCAGTCGATGAAGACAGCCTCAGCCGCCCCACAGAAACCGCATTCCAGAGCCAAAAAGCACTTGAGATGAAGCCCTGTTTACAACTGCTTCACCAAGTCGGGAGGGGGTGGGTCTAAGCTGCCACCCCGATGAGAAAGGACGCTCTTCTGATTGGCGTGCTGCTGGTGCTGCTGGCGCCGGCCATGACGCCGCTCGCCACCGCTGGAGCATCCTCGGCGCCCGCCGCCGCGAGCGCCGTGTATCTAGAAAGCCAGCCCACTCGGCTCCAGATCAAGCCCCACAGCTACTACAGACACGTCTCGGTCCACAATCTCGCTTGGACCAACTGGGGAGCGCCCACCGCGACGGCGCAGGGCACCTTCACGTTCCAGTTCTGCGTGGAAGAAAGCTGCTCGGTCTCGCCCTTCTACGACGAGTTCGCGGCGGTAACTCTCACCGCGATCAAGCGCTGCGGAACGCACCCGTCCTACACGATCCTCCAGCTCGAAGTCTCAGGGACGCTCCCGGATACGAGCTTCAGGTCCTACCAGACGAGCCTCGCGTGCCCGACGCGACGCGTGGTCCGGCGCCGAAAGCACGGCTGAGAAGGCGCGCTCGCTCGCGGTCGCGTGGCTGCACTCCGCCAATCACGACGAACACGAGGCCCGCCGCGAGGAGCCCCAGCGTCGGGGCGACCGCTAGGGCGGAGGGCCCTGTGAGCTCAACCGAGAGCGCTCGGGCGACGGCGAACCCGACCACGCCCGCGCCCAGCAGCGAGACGGCCTCCCGCGGGCGCCAGAGCTCGGCCAGGCTGCCGTGCAGGAGCCCCGGCAGGCGGGCGCTGAGCGGCAGGAGCTGCGCGCAGGCGCCGATCAGCATCGCCGCGCCCATCCCGCCGATCCCGTAGGCGCGCGCGAGCAGGACGCCCGCGAGCATCGTCGCAAGGGCGCGCGCGAGCCCATACAGCGAGGCCCCCAGGCCGCGACCATCGGCGAACAGCGCCTGCGACTGCACCGCCGACAGGGTGACGATCCCCGGCACAAACGCCAGGTAGGCGAAGGCGCCGGCGCCCGCCGCGAAGCCCGGGCCGTAGATGCTCATGATCGGCGCGGCCGCCCCGGCGGCGACCGCGGCGGGCAGCAGCATCGCCACCGCCACATAGCGCAGCGAGTCCACGAGCGCGCGGTCGAAGCCATCCCGATCCTCCTCCAGACGCCGCTCGACGAGCGTGGGGAACAGCATCTCGGTGATCCGGTACTCGAGCTCCAGGCCGCGCCGCGCGATCGTCCAGGCGCGGCTGTAGGCGCCGATCGCCGCCACGGGCGCCAGCGCCCCGAGGATCCAGGTGCCCGCTTCGTCGCTCACGCCCTCGGCCAGCAGCCCCGGAGTCAGACGCAGGCCGAAGCGCAGCAGCTCTCCGAGCGCCGAGAACCCCTCGCGCAGCACCGCCCGCCCCACGCGCAGGCGCATGAATGCGCGGGCGCTCACCACCCGCTGCACGAGCGAGGAGGCCCAGGAGGCGTACCACGCGAGGATCAGCCCCCACACGGTTGGCAGCGCGAAGCTGAGTCCGATCGCCAGCGCCAGGTAGAGGAGCGCCTGGTGCAGCCTGCACAGCAGCAGCGGTCGCCCGGCGCGGAAGGCGCCCAGCAGCGTGTCGAAGTTCCAGCACGTGTTGACGAACAGCAGCGAGGCCGCCAGCATCGCCTCCGCGGGCAGGATCAGCTCCGGATGGTCGATCGGACCTTCGAAGAGAACCCACGTGAGCAGGCCGGCGAGCAGCGACACGGCCGCGGTGAGCGCCGTCGAGAACGTCAAAACGGCGGCGAACAGGCCGCTCACGAGCGGATCGCGCGGCGCGAGCGGGGTGAGGCGGCGCATCAGAGCGGGCTGCTCGCGCACGGTGGATAGCAGCCACACGGCCCCGGCGGGGGCTCCGGCGAGGGCGTATTCCCCGATCGTGCTCACGCCGTAGAGGCGCGCGACGACCACGCTCGTAGCGAGGGCGAGCAGCGTGTTGGCGATGAAGCTGGAGGCGCCGTGCCCGAGGCTGTGGCCGTAGGAGGGTCGTCTCGGCGAGGGACTCTCCATTTGTTCACCGCCGGCGAGCGAGCCGCTCATACGATGCCTCGATGGCAGGCCAGCTCGCCGCCGCCCGCCACCTCGAGGCCGACCGCAGCTCGGAGGCCGATCGCCGCCTGGAGGCGGCCGCGCGGCGCTGGACGGGAGACACGCGCGCCGCACAAGAGCTGCGCGAGCACTACGGCATCGAGCGGCGGCTCGCCGAACGCCTGCTCGACGCTCCCGCCGCAGAGCGCGCCGCGCTCTATGCGCAGGTCTACGACGAGCTGTTCAGCAGCGTCCCCCACCATCCCCAGCTGCGTCTGCGCGCCTCCTCCGAGCGCGCCATGCGGGTGGATCGCGAGCTTTACTTCCTCGCGCCCCTGCTGACCCCCCGGCTGGCGGTGCTGGAGATCGGAGCGGGCGATCTGGCGCTCTCGCGGCGCCTTGCGGGGATCGTGGGTGAGGTTCACGCGGTGGACGTTGCCAGCGAAATCGCCTCGCCTCGGCCGGCGGTGGAAAATCTTCACACTTATTTGACAGACGGCCGGTGCCTGCCGCTGCCGGACGATTCGATCGGGCTCGCCTACAGCAACCAGTTGATGGAGCACCTGCACCCCGACGATGCGATCGAACAGCTGCGTGAAGTCTTCCGCGTGCTGGCTCCCGGCGGGCGCTATCTGTGTGTGACGCCCAACCGCCTCACGGGACCGTGGGATATATCGCGGATGTTCTCCGCCACGCCCACCGGGCTGCACCTGCGCGAGTACTCAAACGGCGAGCTCGCTGCGATCTTCGGCGCGGCGGGCTTCGGGCATATACGTGCGGTCGTGCCCGGGGGATCGACCGCTCGGGTGGTGCCGGCTTCGCTCTTCACGCTCGCGGAGCGAGCGCTCCAGGGCCTTCCGCTCCGCGCCCGCCGCGCGCTGCTGCGCGGGCCGTGGCGCAAGCCACTGAACTCCGTTCGCCTGCTGGCAGAAAAGCCAGCGCCGAGGCGAACGCGGCGATCAGCCACAGCGGGGTGCTGAGCTGGGCGCTGAAGAAGACCCCGCCGGTGAGCGCGATCAGGAATGAGGCCAGGAAGGCACTGCGCAACCAGTTCCCGGGCGCTCTTGGATCGCCTGCGGCGCCCTCTGCGACTCCCGCGGGCGCGATACCGGCTGGATCGCCGCGCGCGCCACGGCCGGCGGTCGCGGCGAGGATCTGCCGCCAGGTGGCCACCAGGAAGCCCAGGAAGAGCAGCAGCGCGATCACCCCATCTTCGCTGAGCACCCCGAGGTAGGTGCTGTTGACCGCGACTTCACGCTCGAGCTTTGGCGTGTTGCGCACGTAGCCGGGGCTCACCGCTTCAAAGCGCCCCGGGCCGATGCCCAGCAGGGGGTGGTTGGCGCTCATGCGCAGCGCCGCCGACCAGTAGACCTTGCGCAGGCTCACGCTGGTGCTGAGTCCGTTCTCGCGCACCTGCAGGTTCTGTGAGGTCTTGGCGCTGGAGAGCCCGAGCGCCAGCACCACCATCAGGGCGACCGCCGCGAGCGCGCTCGCAACCACCACTCCGGACACACGCCGGGTGAGGATCGCCCACACGGCGGTGAGCGCCAGCGCGACGAAGGCCCCCCGCGAGGAGGAGCCCAGGATGCCAAGCGCGAGGGATGCCATACCGGCGCCCCACAGCCAGCGCCGCCGGGGCTCGGTCATGAACAGGTAGGCCACGAACGGGAGTACCGCGGCGAGGAAGTAGGCGAAGTCGTTGGGGTCGCTGATCGGCCCCGACGCCCGCGCGACGCTGCCGTCGAGGAACTGCACCGAGGCCCAGACGGCGCCGACGATCGCTGAGATGGCGAGCACGCGCAGCGCGCGCAGGAACGCCTCGCGGCTGTCGATCAGCTGCACGAGCAGGAACAGGAACAGCGTGAGCGTCCAGTAGCGCAGCGTTTCGGTGATGCTCGGGCCGCTCAGGCCGCCGGCGAGCAGCGACAGCGTGACGACCGTGCAGAGCAGTCCCGCCCAGCCCATCACGGGCGTGAACCGCAGGCGCCGGTCGCGCAGCAGCGTGGCGAGCGCCACCGAGACCAGCAGCAGCGCCCCGACGAGCTTGACGATCGTGACGCTGTGGGTGGGGAAGCGCAGGGCACCCTGCCAGGGCAGGATCGCGATCAGCACCAGCATGAACGCGTAGGGGCGAGTCAGCACCAGGTAGGCGAGCAGGACGCCTGCGAGCAGGATCCACGGGTAGGAGGGCGAGACGCTCGCCAGCCAGGCTCCCGCGGCGGCGAGGACGATCGCCAGCGCATGGAGAGCAGTCAGCGGGCGCTGACGATCGAGAGCTTGGGTGTCAGACATATGAGTTCGAGAGCCAGGACTGGAACATCAGAACCGGCCACAGGCGCCTATGCCAGTTGCGCCGGCCGGAGAGGTGCTCGCGCCAGTGTCGCATGATGACGGATGGCTCGAAGAAGCCCTCGGCGGTCAGTCGCTCGGGGGAGAGCATGTCCTGTGCCCAGGGCTTCAGGGGTCCTCGCAGCCAGTCCGCCAGCGGCACTTCGAAGCCCCGCTTGGGGCGCTCGACGAGCTCGCGTGGGACGTGGCGATGGAGGATCTCGCGCAGCGGGGCCTTGCCGAGCCCGCCGCGCAGATCCGCCGGCGGGGGTATGCGCCAGGCCAGTTCGACGATGCGGTGGTCGAGCAGCGGCACGCGCGCCTCCAGGCCCACCGACATGCTCGCGCGGTCGACCTTCGTGAGGATGTCCTCGGGGAGGTAGGTGAGGGAGTCCGCGAGCGCCATCCGCCCCGCGAGGTCATCGCCGGCCAGGAGCTCCCCGGCGAGCGCGAACGCCGGGTCGACGGTGGCGGGGGCGCCGAGCACGGGTGAGTCCAGCCAGCAGGCCACAAGGCGCTCATACAGACGGTCTGACTCCCGGACTCCCGCCCGGGGCGCCCCGCCGGCGAGCTCGGCGAGCTTGAGCAACCGGTCTCCCGCCAGCTCGTGCGCGGGTCCTCCGAACATCGCTCCCACGCGGTTGGCTGGCTCCACGGGCACGTGCTGCGCCGCGGCGGCGAGCTCGCGGCGGACGCGCGCGGGAAGCCATGAGAACCGTTTCAGGAGCTCTCCCCAGCGGTAGCGAGGGTAGCCGTGGAAGAGCTCGTCGCCTCCGTCCCCGGCGAACGCGACCGTCACGTGCCGGCGCGCCACGCGGGCGATCAGCAGCGTCGGGATCACGGCGGGGTCGGCGAAGGGCTCGTCGCACACCGCGGCCAGCTGGGGCACTGCGTCCAGGGCGTCGGCGCCGCTGACGCGCAGCTCGGTGTGCTCGGTCCCCAGGTGCGCGGCCACCGCGGCGGCGTGACCGGCCTCGTCGAAGGCCGGATCCTCGAAGCCGACCGAGAAGGTCCGCGCCCTGCCGTCGCCGAGGTGTTGCATGAGGGCCACGAGCGTCGCGGAGTCCACCCCTCCCGAGAGCAGCGCTCCGAGTGGCACGTCGGCCGTAAGGCGCAGGCGTACGGCGTCGCCCAACAGCTCGTGCAGCTCCTCCTGCAAGGGAGGGGAGTGGCTCGCCCGCCCGGCGCCGGCTCGGCCCATGCCAGTGTTCGAAGCCATCCGTCCGGCGGAGGGCGCGGGGACCTTGCGCAGGGTCTCGCGTCCGGCGCGGGCCACCTCGGCGAGCGACCACCAGGTGGTGGGCCTCAGGCGCTCGCACGCGCCGGCTCTGAGCTCGAGCAGCTGACCGGCTCCCAGCTTGGCGATGCCCTCGAGGATCGAGCGTGGCGCTGGTACGTAGCCGTAGCGCAGGTGTGCCGCGAGCGCTGTCCGGTCGACGCGCTCACGCAGCTGGGGATGGTGGCGAAGCGCGCCGAGCTCGGAGGCGAACACGATCTGGGCTCCCGCCCGGCCGTAGTAGAGCGGCTTCTCGCCCAGGCGGTCCCGGGCCAGCGTCAATACCCGCTCGCGGCGGTCCCACAGCGCGAAGGCGAACATGCCGTTGCAGCGGACGAGCATCTCGCGCACGCCCCACGCCTCGATGCCCGCCAGCAGCACCTCGGTGTCGCCGTGGCCGGCGAAGACGGCTCCCGCGCGCTCCAGCTCGGGGCGCAGCCGGGTGAAGTTGTAGATCTCCCCGTTGTAGGTGAGCACGTAGCGCCCCCCCGTGGAGAGCATCGGCTGGTGGCCCGCCCGCGAGAGGTCGAGCACAGCCAGGCGGCGGTGCCCAAGGGCTATGCCGGCGCTCGCGTCGGTCCACTGCCCCGAGTCGTCGGGACCGCGGTGCACGAGCGCACCCGCCATTCGGGCAACGGCACCACCGAGCTCATCGCCGCTGGTGGCCGCCGCGGGGTCGAAGATGCCGGCGATCCCGCACAAGGCCGCAGGACACTATCTGGCGGCTCAGCTCAGTGGGAGCATGACGCGCGTATCGGGCGTCTTCTCCAGAGCGCCGGCCGTGGCGATCGAGGCTTTCCTTGGCGCCGTCTCGAGCACCCCGATCGAGGCGATCGAGGGTTCCGTGGCGGGCTGCGGCGCGGCCAGGAGGCTCTGGTAGACATCCACGGTCTCGCGCACCATCCGCTCGGCGTCGAACATGGCGCGGTGGCGAGCGCGTGAGGCCTGCTGCGCCGAGGCCCGCAACCGCGGCGAGCGCAGCATGGCGACGATCGCATCGGCCAGCGCTCCCGGGTGCTTGGGGGAAACCAGCCGGCCGGTCTCCTCGCTCACCGCCTCGGCGGTGCCGCCGACGCTCGTGACCACCTGCGGCACCCCCCAGGAGAGCGCCTCCAGCACTCCCACAGGCATCGCCTCCCACGCGGAGGAGAGCACGTACAGGTCGAGGGCGCTCATGTAGCGCCCGCTCGGCGGGGTGAAGGAGAAGAAGGCAAACCGGGGATCGTCGCTAAGACCGGCGGCCGCGGCCTGCGCTTGCAGCTGGCTCTGCATCGGCCCGTTGCCGACGATCGCGAACCGCGCATTGGGCACCTGCTCGAGGACGGCCGGGATCGCGTCGATCAGGACGTCCAGGCGCTTCTGCTCGCGTAGCACAGTCACCGCCCCGATGAGCATCCCGTCTCCCTTGAAGTCGAGCAGCGCCTGCTCGGGGCCGGTGTCCGCGGGCGGGTCGGGAACGCCGTTGTAGATGCAGTGGGCGCGGTCGGATGAGACCAGCGGAAGTCGCAGTGCGGCGCGCCGCTCGGACTCGCACACGCACACGTAGGCCGAGGTAAGCGGCGCCAGCAGGCGCTCGACGACCGCCGGAGCCATGCGGGAGAGCGGGCCGAGGTCGCGCAGGAACGCGAAGCAGTGGGGGCTGTAGACGACCGGGATTCTCCGTCGGGCACCGAGCAGTCGTCCGAGCACGCCGGCCTTGCTGGAATGGCAGTGGATCACATCGATGGGCTCTCGTGCGAGCAGGGCGCCGAGGCTCCAGAGCGCGCGCAGATCCTTGAAAGGGGACCCCGATCCACGTGTGAGGTGACTCACCGGCAGGTACTCGACGGAGGCTTGCTCGAGGCGCGCGCGGATCGACGCCTCCTCCGGCCCCGCCACGAGGGCGCTCCAGCCGTGACGCTCCATGTTGAGCGCCAGGTTCAGGACGACCTCGGGCGAGCCGCCGTCGGGGGGCTCGAACAGGAGCAGCGCGCGCGGCATCTGCTTAGCGCCTTCCTCGGCCGGCGGCTGAGTGCATGCGAGCATGGTCATCGCGGCGGCCCGGAGACATGTGATTATTTCGGGACGATTGGGTGAAAGCGTGCGGCTATGAGATCGAGTCCCTCCGCCGCGCCGATGGCGGCGAGCCGATCGGGCGCTTTCCTCGGCTCGCTCAGCGAGGACAAGGGCAACGAGCCGGTGGCCGCGCTGAGCTCCGCCCACCCCAAGGCCATCGCGGCGCCTGCAGGCGTCTTCGGCGCACATCTCGCGGCAAAGGTGTGACAGGCGAACCCCAGGGTGGGTGTTCGTCCGTGAGATTCGGTGGGAGGCTCAGCCGACTGAAGGCTAACTTTGATTGGAGGAGCGCCATGTACCGCATTGTCAATAGATGTTTCATGCACCTCGTTGTGAATCGGCAGTCGGCGATGTTCCTCGCCGCGGCACTGATCCTGCTGGCAATCGGCGTTGAGAGCGCCGCCGGCAGTTCGGGAAGGACCGGGACGATGGCCAAGCACTCAGCTCGACATGGGAGGAAGCGCCCGGCTCCCGCCGGAGTCGTGTTTGGCAGCGTGACCGCGGCGGGCTTTCCGGTGGTCATCGAGGTCTCCCGGGATGGCAGGGAAGTCGTGCGGGCGACGATCGCTGTGCCGGTGAAGTGCCAGAGCGGTGGAGAACCGGTCATATCCGATTACTTCGCCCACGTGCCCATCAGCGCGACGGGAGCGTTCCAGGACAGCGATGAAGGCACCTCGAGCGAAGGCGCTCAGACGATGACGTTCACGAATCGGATGACCGCCAGCATCAACCCGCTGGCGACCTCGGTGGCGGGCACCTGGAGTATCGCGGTGCTCGTTCGCGACGCTTCGGGCGCAACCATCGATCACTGCGATTCGGGAGCGGTGAGCTTCACCGCGATCCAGTAACAGCCCTACGAGAACTGCTCGAATCGTGATCTGTATGTCTTTCCGCGAGTCCACCCCAGGCAAGGTGTCAGTCGCTGCACCTGGGGTGGCCAGCGGTGGCCACGTCCGCGTGGGACCATGTGGGCATGGCCTGATCCGCAGTTCAGGCAAATGCCGTGGAGCGGGAGTCAGCATGGGATATGAGGTGGCAGCCAGTCGGAGCGGCACATGCGACGGTCCGCTCGGGTGGGGCGTGTGATGACCAAGACCGCCTCACCAGTCCTCGCACCTGCAGGACGGTGGATCAAGGGGATTCAGGCGCGCTCGAGAACGACCCCTGGCCGCCTGCGTCTCGCGGCCGTGTTGCTCGCTGTCGGTGCGATCGTCTTCGGGGCGCTTGCCGCGAGCGCTGTGAGCGCGCGTCGTCGGGCGGCCGATTCGGTGGCGGCGGACACCGAGCCGCTGCTGGTCACGGCCGAGGGTCTGTACGCATCGCTGTCGGATGCGGATGCCACAGCGGCCACGACCTTCCTCACCGGCGGCCTTGAACCGCCGGTGAGGCGCGAACGCTATGCGGGCGACCTGCGGGCAGCGAGTGGCCAGCTCGTCACGCTTGCCCGGCAGGCCGGTGGCTCCGCGCAGACACGGGCGGCCCTGCGGACGCTGGCGACGCAGCTGTCCGTCTACAGCGGCCTGGTGGAGACGGCGCGGGCGGACAACCGTCAGGGCTTTCCTGTTGGCGCCGCCTATCTGCGGCAGGCATCCACCCTCATGCGCGAAGAGCTTCTGCCCGCAGCCGGTCGGCTGTATGAGGTCGAAGCGCGGCGCCTGAGCGGCGACTACCGCTCCGGAGTGTCCACCGGCGCGCTGCTTGCCGTAATCGCGGTTGTTTGCGGGATGCTCGGGCTGCTCGCAGCCATACAGGTTCGCCTCGCGCGTTTGACCCACCGCACCTTCAACGTTCCGATGGCGCTCGCCACGGCGCTCGTCCTTGCCCTCGGGGTGTGGATGCTCGTGGGCTTGATCGGCGAGCAGAACGCGCTGGGTCGCGCTCAGCGCACGGGGTCGGACCCGGTGCAGATCCTCTCCGCCGCGCGTATCCTCGCGTTGCGCGCTCAGGGCGACGAGGGTCTTGCGCTGGTGGCGCGCGGGGGCGGCGAAGCGAGCCTGACGGACTTCGGCGCCGCGACGCGGCGCATGGGGTCCTCTGGCGAGCCCCAGAGCCTGCTCGGCGAGGCGGCGGCGATCGCGCGGCGCAGCGGCTCGGCCGCGGCGATCGACACGCTGTCGGCGACCTTCGCGCGATACCTGGCGGTTCACCGGCGCGTCGTCGCGCTGGAGATGAACGGGCGCTTTGACGACGCGGTGAATCTCGCGGTGGGCACGCGCTCGCAGGAGCTGCCGCTCTCCGACGCGTTGAACTCCGATCTCGTTCAAGAGATCTCGACGGCGCAGCGGCGCTTCGATAGCGCGGCCGGCGATGCGACCTCGGCGCTCGGCGGGCTGTGGCTGGCGATTGGGTTGTTGAGCCTGCTGTTCGCGGGACTCGCGCTCTATGGCGTGTTGCAGCGACTGGAGGAGTACCGATGAGGGTCCCTGTTCCAGATGTGGCTGGGCTGGCGAGAGGCGCTCGCATCCGACTTCGGGCCGGACCGGCGAGAAGCGCCCGCATCCGGCCCCAGGCCGGGCTGGCGATGCTGGGGTGCATAGCGGCGATGACGCTCGCCGGGTGCGGGTCGACCTCCAACCGCGCGCTGCGCGTCTCGCTGAGCGCGCTTGAAGTGAAAGCGCCCGCGGCGCCGACAAGCAGCTCGAGCAAAGCAGCGAACGTTGCCTGCGGCGATCCGACCGCGAGCCTGCGGCCGAGCGGGCAGCTGCCCGCGCCCGGCCACATGCCCTCAGGCACCTTCATGCGCACGATCCAGGACCGAAGGCGGCTGATCGTCGGTGTCGACCAGAACACGCTGCTGTTCGGCTATCTGAACCCATTCAACGGCCAGATCGAAGGCTTCGACATCGACATGCTCCGCCAGGTTGCCAAGGCGATCTTCGGCGATCCGGGCGCGATCGAGTTCAAGGCGATCTCCTCGGCACAGCGCATCCCCGTCATACAGGACCAGAGCGTTGACATCGTCGCCGACGCGATGACGATCAACTGCGAGCGCGCTAAGCAGGTGGCGTTCACGACGGTCTACTACGACGCCGGCCAGCGCATCATGGTGCCCTCCAACTCGCCCGTGCGCAGCACTCGGGATCTGGCGGGCAGGAAGGTGTGCGCGACGATCGGGTCGACCTCGATCGAGAACATCCGCAAGCTCGTTCCTCGCGCGATCCCCTACCCCGTGAAGCTGCGCACCGACTGCCTGGTGGCGTTGCAGGAAGGCAAGGCGGATGCGATCTCCACCGACGACGCGATCCTGTACGGCTTCCAGGCGCAGGACCCCTACACGAAGATCGTCGGCCCCAGGTTCAGCGACGAACCGTACGGCATGGCGATCAACAGGAATCACCCCGAATTCGTGCGCTTCGTCAACGCCGTGCTCGAGCGCATCCGCGGCGACGGCACATGGGCCTCGATCTACGAGAAGTGGCTGGGTCGTGTGACGCACGCGTCCGCGCCGGCGCCCCCGCAGCCCCACTACCGCGACTGACATGAGCCTCCAGGAGATCGACAACACCCTGCAGCGATTGCGCGACGC
This sequence comes from Solirubrobacterales bacterium, assembly GCA_044446265.1. Lineage (GTDB taxonomy): Bacteria > Actinomycetota > Thermoleophilia > Solirubrobacterales > Solirubrobacteraceae > Palsa-744. The sequence continues at coordinate 23,034 of JBIOES010000005.1, read as the reverse complement.
GGCCGAGGCGATCGGCGCCAACCTGCTCGAGGTCGAGCTCGACCCCAACCGCGCGCTGCTCGACTCGAGCACGCTGGAGGGCGAGAGCGCCGCCCGCTGGGGCGAGGCGAGCACAACGCTGACGCGGCTATGGCAGTGGCACGCGCTGCTCGAGCGGCTGCTCGAGCGCGCGGTGGGACTGCGAGGCGCCCGTCCGCGCCTGCCGGCGGAGCGCTTGGAGGAACTGCGCGAGTTGCTGGAGGGGGCGTCGATCGAGCTCTCGAGCGAACAGGTGCCGCTCGAGCAGCGCGACCTGCTCGGCGGGGCGGTGCTGCGTTGCACCCCTAACGAGCTGCTCGCGCGCTCATCGGCGGCGTTCGATGAGGCCAAGATCGTGCTCGCGGCGGCCGGCAACGCTTGGGATGCGCTTCTGCCTCGTCTGCAGACTGCGCGTGTAACTCTCCAGGAGAGCGCCGAGCTTGGCCGCGCGCTCGGCGAGGGCGAGCAGCCGGATCTGAAGCACGCGCGGGAGCGGCTGTCCGAGCTCACGGAGACTCTGTCAAAGGATCCACTGTCGGTGAGCGACGCGGAGGTGCGGGAGCTGGAGCAGTCGCTGTGGGTCGTCCGATCCGATCTGGAGGGCCTCGATCGGCTCCGCCGCGAGATCGCCACGCTGCTCGCGGACGCTCGTAGGCTGCTGGAGGAGCTCCGCCGCGTCGCCCTGGAGGGCGCCGAGGCCCATGGGCAGGCGCTCGTCAAGATCGCTGCGCCCGCCATCCGCGACCCGCTGAGCCTGGACGGCGCTCTGGAGAGCCAGCTCGAGGACATCGAGAGGATCGCGCGCGACGGCGCCTGGCGCGAGGCGCGGACCGTCCTGGAGCAGTGGACCGCGCGCGCGCGCTCGCTGCTCGAGCAGGCACGCCGGATCGCCTGCGAGAACCGTGCGCCGATCCAGGCACGCAACGAGCTGCGGGGCCTGCTCGACGCCTGCCAGGCGAAGGCCACAAGGCTCCGACTGATCGAGGACCCGCGGCACTCGGGCATGTTCAGGCACGCGCATGACAGCCTCTACACGGCTCCGACCGATCTTGCCAAGGCGACCGAGCTGGTCCACCGCTACCGGCACGCGCTCGGCCAGAGCGTGCCGCCACGTGAGGTGCTGAGATGAGCTGCACGCAGCCGGGCTGTGCCGGCGAGCTCGTGGACGGCTACTGCAACCTGTGCGGCATGTCCCCGCGCAGCCCTTCCCCAGCCGCCTCCCAGGCGCAGCCCCCCGCTGCCGGCGCCGCGCCCGCGGGCTCCTCCACCATGCAGGCGAGCGGGAGCGCCACGGCGGTCTCGAGGCGTTCGGGCACGGCACGGACTGGCGCGGCCGAACGCCGCCGTCTGGGCGCCGGCCTGGTGGAGGTCCCGTCCGTCCCCTACCGCGACCCCGCAAGCGTGCTGCTGAGCGAACCGAACGTGGCGGAGAGCCGGCGCTTCTGCGCCGGCTGCCGGGATCCGGTCGGGCGCGGACAGGACGGATCGCCAGGCCGGGCGGAGGGATTCTGCCGCAACTGCGGCACACCGTTCTCGTTCATCCCCAAGCTCGCGGCGGGAGATCTCGTGGCCAGCCAGTACGAGGTGGCGGGCTGCCTCGCTCACGGCGGTCTAGGGTGGATCTACCTCGCCAAGGATCGCAACGTCTCCGATCGCTGGGTCGTGCTGAAGGGCTTGCTCGACAGCAACGACGAGGACGCGATGGCGGCGGCGCTCGCCGAGCGGCGCTTCCTGGCCGAGGTGGAGCATCCCAACATCGTGAAGATCTTCAACTTCGTCGAGCATCACGGCTCCGGCTACATAGTGATGGAGTACGTCGGCGGCACGAGCCTGAAGGACGTGCTCGCCGGCAGGCGCGAGGCCAACGGCGACGAGCCCGACCCGCTGCCCGTGACGCAGGCGATCGCCTACATGCTGGAGATCCTCCCTGCGCTCGGCCACCTGCACGGGGAGGGCCTGCTGTTCTGCGACTTCAAGCCCGAGAACGTCATCCAGACGCGCCATTCGCTGAAGCTGATCGATCTGGGCGGCATCTACCGTATCGACGACGAGTCCAGTCCCGTGTATGGCACGGTCGGCTACCAGGCCCCGGAGATCGCCGAGAGCGGTCCCTCGATTCCCTCCGACCTATTCACGGTCGCGCGCACGCTCGCGGTCCTGTGCATCGACTTCAAGAGTTACCAGAGCACGTTCAAGTACACGCTCCCGCCCCAGGAGACGGTCGCGCTGTTCATCGAGCACGCCGAGCACGACTCGCTATATCGGTTGCTGGCGAAGGCGACCGCGCCAAACCCCGACGATCGCTTCCAGTCGGCGCAGGAGATGGTCGACCAGCTCTACGGCGTTCTGCGCGAGATCGTCGCAGCCGAGCGGGGCAGGCCGGCGCCGGCTCCCAGCACGCTGTTCACCAGTGACTTCCGCGCGAAGCCCGACAGTTCCGACTGGCGCCTGCTTCCCTCGCCGCTCCTCGCCACCGAGGACCCGGCCGCGGGATATCTCGCCACACTCGCGGCGACCGATCCGCAGGAGTTGACGGCGCTGTTGCGGGGGGCTCCGCAGAGAACCGTCGAGGTCGACCTGCGACTGGCGCACGCGCTGATCGACGCGGGCGAGCTCCAGCAGGCCGAGGAGTTGCTCGCCGCGATCGTCGCAGACGATCCCTGGGAGTGGCGCGTGGCGTGGCACCGGGGCACGGCCGAGCTGGCGCGCGAGCAGCCCGTCGCAGCCCGCGCACACTTCGAAATCGTCTACGCAGCCGTGCCGGGTGAGCTCGCTCCCAAGCTCGCGCTCGGCGTCTGCGCGGAGCTCGCCCATCAGCCGGCCGACGCCGCGGACTGGTATGAGGTCGTCTCGCGCACCGACCCCGGCTACACGACAGCCACGTTCGGGCTCGCCCGCTGCAGGCTCGCGTGCGGAGAGCGCGCCGGCGCGCTGGCGGCGTATGAGCGCGTGCCCGAGTCCTCGAGCTCCTACATCGAGGCCCAGACGGCGAGGATCCGCTGCCTGATCGAGCGCAACGGCACGCACGACCCCGAGATCGCCGCCCTGCAGGCGGCCGGCGCCTGCATCGAAGCGCTGTCGCTCGGAGCCACACAGCGCGCCTCGCTCACGGCCGATCTGCTGCTGTCCGCGCTCACCCTGCTGGAGGGAGAGAAGATCGACGAGGATCCCGACGTCCAGCTGGCCGGACACCCTCTCACCGATCACGACGTGCGGCTCGGCCTGGAGCGCACATACCGCTCGCTGGCCCGCGTCGCCGACAGCCCCGACGAGCGCATCCGGCTCGTCGACTGGGCCAATCGGGTCAGGCCGAGGACATGGACATGAGCGGCAGCGAGACGGCGCTCGCCTGCCCTGCGTGCCAGGCTGCGCTGCTGCCCGGCGACCGCTACTGCGAGCGGTGCGGCACGCGCGTCGGCACCGCGCCCGACGAGCAGACGCAAGCTGAAGGGGCCTGCACGGCGTGCGGAGCGCCGGCGGAGGCGATCGACGCCGATCGGTACTGCTCGCGGTGCGGCGTGCGCCGGCGCTCACCGCAGGACCGACGGGAGAACGACGTCGGTGTCGCGGCGGGCGTGAGCGACCGGGGTCGCGTGCGCCGTCGCAACGAGGACGCGCTGCACCTGCAGACGGTCGGCGAGAGCGGCGTCGCCGTGGTGGTCTGCGACGGTATCTCCTCCTCGCTCTCAGCAGACCTGGCGGCGCGGCGTGGCGCGGACGCCGCCGGAGCGGTGCTCGCCGAGGCGTTGCGTGGCGAGCAGGCCGTGTTCGCCGAGGCGACGACCAAAGCGATGGACGCCGCGCAGCAGGCTGTGCTCGAGGTGCCCTGGACGTCGCGCTCGGATCTCGACGTCCCCTCATGCACGCTGGTGAGCGCCGTCTGCCGCGACGGTGAGCTGGCGATCGGCTGGGTCGGCGACAGCCGCGCATACTGGATCGCGGGAGATGACTCGCGCCAGCTCACCATCGATCACTCCTGGGTGCAGGAGCAGGTCGCGGCCGGGCTGCTGAGCGCGCAGGAGGCCGGAGCGGACACGCGCGCCCACTCGATCACGCGCTGGCTCGGCCGCGACGCACCACACGACGAGCCGCAGGTCCTCACGATGCGACCGACCGAGCCCGGCCGACTCGTGCTCTGCTCCGACGGGCTTTGGAATTACACGCCCGATGCCGCCGACATTGCGGAGCTGCTCGATGCGCTCCCGCCCGGAACCGCTGCGATCGCGGCCGCACATTCGCTTGCCGACACCGCGCTGGCCGCGGGCGGCCACGACAACATCACGGTGGCGGTCCTCAACTTGGAGCCACCAAGGAGGGATGACCAATGACCACGTTCACCGCCGAGGCCTACCAGAACGAGTATCTGTCCGCCGGCGGCGGCGAGGTCAACGCCGTGGTGACGGTCACGGCGTCGGGCGCCGCGCCGGCCGCCGCCTCGACGCAGGCCGCAGAGATCATCATCGTAGATGTCTCCGGGTCGATGGGGACTCCGCGCGCCAAGCTGAAGGCCGCGACGCGGGCCACGGCAGTGGCGATCGACTGCATCCGCGACGGCGTCATGTTCGGCGTGATCGCCGGCAACGATACGGCGAGAGCCGTCTACCCGCAGGAGGGAGGGCTCGTCTCGGCCTCCCCCCACACCCGCGAACAGGCCAAGCGGGCGCTGGCGCGGCTGAAGGCGACGGGCGGAACAGCGATCGGCCGCTGGCTGGCACTCGCCAATGAGCTGTTCGCCGTTACGCCGGAGGCGATCCGTCACGCGATCCTGCTCACCGATGGCCAGGACGAACACGAGACCTCCGAGGAGCTCGAGGCGGTCCTCGCCAACTGCGAAGGGAGCTTCCAGTGCGACTGCCGCGGCGTGGGCACCGATTGGGAGGTGCAGGAGCTGCGGCGCATCGCCACCACGCTGCTCGGCACCGTCGACATCGTCGCCGAGCCCGCCGATCTGGAGGCCGACTTCCAGGCGATTATCGAGCGTGCCATGGGCAAGGCCACCGGCGACGTGGTGTTGCGCCTGTGGACGCCGCAGGGCGCCGGCGTCGCGTTCCTCAAGCAGGTGGCGCCCGCAATCGAAGACCTCAGCAGCCGCGCGAGCGCGGTTGAGACACTCACTGCCGACTATCCAACGGGGGCGTGGGGAGATGAGTCGCGCGACTATCACCTCTGCATCCACGTCGAGCCGCGCGCCGTCGGCGAGGAGATGCTGGCCGGCCGGACCAGCCTGATGGTCGATGGCGAAGTGGTCAGCCAGGCGCTGATCAGGGCGATCTGGACGGACGACGAGCAGCTCTCCACCCGCATTAACCGCGAGGTCGCCCACTACACCGGTCAGGCGGAGCTCGCCGATGCGATCCAGGAAGGGTTGGAGGCACGCAAGCAGGGCGATGAGCACACCGCGACGTTCAAGCTGGGGCGCGCCGTGCAGCTTGCCGCCGCCGCGGGCAACAGCGACACGATGAAACTGCTCGCGGGGGTCGTGGACGTGCAGGACGCGCACACGGGAACCGTCCGCCTGAAGCGTCGCGTGCAGGACGCTGAGGAGATGGCGCTCGACACGCGCTCCACGAAGACCGTCCGCGTGCGGAAAGAGGGACCATGAGCACCGGTCCCGTGCCCGAGCACGACCCGACGCGCGCGGACTCAACCGCCGACCGCGGAACCCAGCTCGGTGCTGTCACGCGCGTCCTGACCGGCGCATTGACGTTCGTCTTCAGCGTGGGTGTTGCGTTGAGGCGTCTCCTCGCCGGCATTCTCGCGATCGTGCTGCTTCCATTTTCGCTCTTGCGGCGCATCCTGATCGTCGTTCTGCGTCCCATCGTCGCGCTGGGACGCGCCGTGGAGAGGATCGCCCGGGAGGTCGCCCGCCGGCTCTTGCCCGCGGCGGAGTGGGTGGGCAGGCGGCTAGCCAAAATCGTCCTCGCCCTGCTTTCAGCGATAGGAGCGATCCTCGCTCCACTCGTGCGGGCGGCACGGCGGCTTCTGCCGCTCGTGCGTGGGTTCTTGACGCTCGTGCGTTGGCTTCTGCTGCTCGTGAGTGAGCTCCTGAGGCTCATCCTCCTGCCGCTGGTGGTGTTGTGGCGGGCGCTGGCATGGATCGCCAGCGTGCTTTGGTACGCCGCGACGCGGGTTGGGGAAGCTCTGATGAGTTTCATCCAGACCCTGCTGCGATCTATACGCACGGTCCTTGCTCCGTTCATACAGGTGTGCCGGAGGGTCGGCGAGCTTCTGCGTCGCTTGCGCACCTGGTTCGTCGCCCTGGTCGAACCGTTGCTGCAGCGAGTTAGAGAGTGGGTGAACCGGGTCGAACACAGCGTGCTCGTGGCGAGCACGAAGGCGACGTTCCAGGCGACCCGCTCGCTCCAGGCGCCGGTGGTCGCGCCGAACGACGGCGGAGCATCGATGCCTTCCGCCGACTCGCATATTCCTTTCCAGGCGGCGGTCTACCAGAACGAGTATCTCCCAAGCGGAGGCATGGAGGTCAATGCGATCATCACCGTGACTGCCGGCAGCAGCAATGGATCTGCTCTCGACGGTGCGCAGGGACCGGCGGACCGCACGCAGCCGGTTGCGCCGGAGGCGGCTGAGGTGATCATGCTCGACTGCTCGGGCTCGATGGCCTACCCGTTGACGAAGCTCCGGGAGGCACAGAGCGCAACCGCGGCCGCAATCGACGCGTTGCGCGACGGCACATGGTTCGCGCTGGTACGCGCGACCGAGCGAGCGGAGCTCGCGTACCCGCCCGCGGGCGGTCTCGCGCAGGCGTCCCCCGAGACCAAGCGGGCTGCAAAGCACGCTGTGCAGCTGATGTGGCCGGAGGGGGGCACCGCGATGGGGCAGTGGCTGACGCTCGCTCGCGACCTGCTGGCGTCGCGGCCGAGTCCGATCGCGCACGCGATCCTGCTCACCGACGGCAGCAATGAGAGCGAGAGCCGGGACGCGCTCGAGTCTGCGCTGGCCGCGTGCGCAGGGCGATTCCAGTGTGACTGCCGGGGTGTGGGCACCGATTGGAGAGTCAAGGAGTTGCGCACGATCGCATCGCGGCTGCTGGGAACCGTCGACATCGTGGCCGATCCCGCCGGCCTGGAGGCCGACTTCCGGTCGATGATCGAGCGGGCGATGAGCAAGGCGACCGGCGACGTGTCGCTGCGTCTGTGGACCCCGCGTGGAACGAGCGTAGCGTTCCTGAGGCAGGTGGCGCCCACGATCGAGGATCTCACCAACCGCGCGAACCCTGTTGACGCTCTCACCGCGGACTACCCCACGGGCGCGTGGGGAGATGAGTCGCGCGATTATCACCTGTGCGTGCGCGTGCCCGCGAAGGAGATCGGGGACGAGCTGCTTGCGGCGCGCGTGAGCATGATGGTTGCGGGGCGTGTCGCGTCGCAGGCGCTTGTCAAGGCGTTCTGGACGGACGAGGAGCAGCTCTCCACTGCCATCAACCGTGAGGTTGCCCACTACATCGGCCAGGCGGAGCTCGCCGACACGATCCAGGAGGGGTTGGAGGCACGCAGGCAGGGCGATGAGCACACCGCGACGTTCAAGCTGGGGCGCGCCGTGCAGCTTGCCGCCGCCGCGGGCAACCACGACACGATGAAACTGCTCGCAGGGGTTGTGGACGTGCAGGATCCGCACACGGGAACCATCCGTCTCAGGCGTCGCGTGCAGGATGCTGAGGAGATGGCGCTCGACACGCGCTCCACCAAGACGGTGCGCATGCAGGGACTCAGGGCATGACGGAGGTCTCGCCCGACACGAAGCCGAGCGTGCCGGCCGAGCCCTGCCCCGACTGCCAAACGCCGCGCGCCGGCAGCGACAGGTTCTGCGAGGGCTGCGGATACAACTTCCTCACCGGCGAGTCCGCCGCGTTACGCGCCCCAGCCCGTTCGACGTCCGCCACGGCGCCTTGGGAGGCTCTCGTCGAGGCGGACCGGGAGTATTTCGAGCGTGTCGCGGGGGAGGAGATCGACTTCCCCTCCCACTACCCGCCGCGCAGGTTCGTGCTCGACCAGCCCCAGATCGGGATCGGCAGGCGCAGCCCGACGCGCGGCACACGACCGCAGATCGATCTCTCGGGTGCGCCTGAGGACCCCGCCATCTCGCATCTGCACGCGATCCTCCTCCGCCAGGACGACGAGTCCTATGCGGTCATGGACCCGGGCTCGAGCAACGGCACCACGCTGAACGACGATCCCACCCCCATCGCGCCCAACACGCCCGTGGCGCTCGCCGACGGTGACCGCATCCATCTCGGCGCCTGGACCACCATGACGATCCAGGGCGGCGAGGTGTGAACGACGACCCCAAAGGTGGATCGTGGCCGAGCTGCACCGCGCTCAGAAGTCGCGGGGCGAGAGCACGCCGGTGGCCAGGACGGTGGCCACCAGACGGGCGCGCTTCTCGTTCTGGGGCAGCTCGTCGAGTCCAAACTGCTTGAACAGGAGGCGCAGGTGCGACTTGACCGCATCCACGCTCAGGAACACCTCCCCGGCAATCTGCCTGTTTGTGGCGGGCGTCGCGGAGGCCGAGTTGCTTATGGGCCGGCAGAGGGCGACAAGGACCTTACGCTGCATCGCTGTGAGCGTCGCCGAGCCCGGCTGCGAGGACCCACGCTCCGTGGACGCGGCGTCACGAGCGACCGGATCGCGGTAGATCAGGATCGTTTCACCGCAACACAGCCGGTCGCCGTCCTTCAGTCGATGGCGGCCGACCACGCGCGTCCCGTTGATGAACGAGCCGTTACTCGAAAGCCCGTCATCGACGAAAGTCCACTCCGATCCAACTCGCTCCACGAGCGCGTGCAGTCGAGACACCTCGGGATCCCAGGCAAGCGCGATGTCGCACTCCGAATGCCGGCCGATCGTCGCCCGCCCGCTGCCGTCGGGCAGCCCAAAGATTCGCTGGTGCCCATCACCGGCACGAACGTGCAGGAAGGGCCCGCCGGCCCGCTCGGCGGCGATCAGAGCCTTCAGCTCAACCGCAACCTGCGCGGCCGAGGGTGGCAGCTTGGCATCAGGCATGACACCCAAGGTTACGGGCCCCCGGGCGGTAGCCGCCGTCGGGTCGGGTCAAGGGGTCAGAACCCGGCGCGGGTGATCGGCCGCAGGGACTTCTTGCCTGTTCGGCAGTGATGGCCCAGGAGATTCAGACCAGCGGCCGGCTGGCAGCTAGTACGCCCCGTGGCCGGCCAGCGCCCCGAGCGTGCGCAGCACGATCAGCAGGTCGAGCTTCAGGGACCAGTTCATCGTATAGAGGAGATCCATGTGCAGCCGCTCCTCATAGCCGACCTGCGAGCGCGCGGTCACCTGCCAGTAGCCGGTGACACCGGGTTTCAGCCACTCGGTCTCCCAGTAGCCGCACGGACACAGCTGCGTTGCCGTCTTGCCGGCGCGCTCGAGCTCGCCCCGCGCGAGCAGTTCCAGCTTCTGCACCTCATAGGACATCACCGGGCGCGGTCCGACGAGGCTGATCTGACCGAGGATGACATTGACCAGCTGGGGCAGCTCGTCGAGCGAGGTCCTGCGCAGGAAGGCCCCCAGGCGGGTCACGCGGGGGTCGCGGCGCAGCTTGTGGGTGCGCTCGAACTCCTCCTGGTGAGCCGGGTCGCCCATGATCTCCCTGAACAGCGCCTCCGCCCGGTCGGCGCCGTAGCGCTTGCCTCGGCAGGCTTCGCGGTGCATGGTTCGGAACTTGCACAACCGGAAGCGGCGCCCGCCGCGCCCGATGCGCTCGTTGAGATAGAGCACGGGCCCGGGCGAATCGAGCTTGATCGCCACCGCGATGAGGACCAGCAGCGGCGCGAGCCCTAGCAGGCCGAGCGAGGCCACGATCACATCGGCAGTTCGCTTGGCTGCGAGCGACGCGCGTGAGGGCGTTGGGATCATGCCCCTGATCTGCTCGATGTCGCTGACGACGGACACGAGCCCGGCGTGCTGCAGAGGGAGGGCTCGGCGGGGGGACTTCGATGTCAGCTGTGAGGACATCTGGCGGCGACCCTATGCGGGCCGCGCGCTGACGATGTGAAGAACCCGAGGCTCAGAACGTGTTTTCAGGGCGCGGCCGCGTACGCGTAGAACGCCGGCTTGGGCACGCCGCTCGCGGTCATCAGGCCCTCGCTGAGGCGTCCGCGACTGGAGGGGGGTTCGTCCAGCAGCTCAAACCACCCCAGCGCGGCGACGTAGGACACCGAGCCGGCCAGCCTGTAGGCCGCCGTCACCCAGCGGGCCTGCACGGCGCGGCTCACGTAGTAGTCGAAGGACGGGTTGGCGCTGTCGCTGATGCCGAACTCGGCGAGCCACAGCTTCGGCACGCGGCCGTGGTGGCGGTAGACGCCTGCGAGCTGCGCGTGGAGGGTGTCGATGTCGTCGATATCGGAGACCAGCGGCGAGAAGGGTCTCTTGGCCAGATCCGGGTAGCGCACCGAGTAGGGGTTGTGGCCGTAGTAGTCCATCCGCGGCGGCCTGCCGTCGGGCAGGCGCATCCAGCGGATGAAGTCGCGTGCGCTGATGACCCCCGCGGAATAGGTCATGCCGCCGATCACGAGGTTGGCGGGATCGACCGCCTTGAGGGCTCCGTAGGCGTCGTCGAGCAGCTGCGCGTATCGCTCGGGCCCCGCGGGCGAGCCGGGTGCAAGCGGGTTGAAGTTCCTGGTGGAGTTGACCTCGTTGAGGATCATCCAGCGGCGCACGCTCGGATACCTGCGCGCTGCGGCCTGCATGAAGTCGGCGTAGTCGCGCGGGTCGGTGGGCGCCCATGAGGGGTCGCGGGCGCCATTGGCCCAGCCCGGACAGTCATCCACCAGCAGCGCGATGGCGATCCGGTACCGCGCTGCTTCTCGCATCGCACCGCCGAGCGCCGCCGGCCAGCGATAGGCGGGGTCCCGGGGATCGGTGGGGTTGCCCGGTCGGTTCGCGGCGACCCGGTTCCAGGAGAGGTTCAGCTCCAGTACCTGCACTCCCAAACGGCGGTACACCGGGAACGCCGAGGAGCCGTCGGGCAGCGTGAGCGGCCCGTAGATCGCCTTCAGCGGCTTGGGAGAGCTCGCGTGTCCAGCGGGGGCGCTGGTGGTGGGCGAACCGGCGCCCGCGATGGCCATCGACAGTGGCGTTGCTCCGAGCAGCATTCCTGTCAAGAGCACGCCGTTGATGAGATATCGCTGCTTCATGGCGCGGGGCGGAACGGAGAATCCCACATGTCCGACAGCGGGCCGTGAATAAGTGGTGAAGAAGGAGTGAAGTGGGTTCAGGCGACCGCGGCGCCGAGCAGCATCCGCTCGACCTGACGGCGAAAGCGGCGCCTGAAGCTCGCCACCGAGAACTGCATCGCGTGGGCACGGATGTGCTGCGGAGAAAACGAATCGAAGTCCGTATAGCGCACCGCGTGGGCGAAGTCCTCCGGCGTGGCGGTGGGCACCAGCACACCGGTGAGGCCGTCGAGAATCGTCTCGCGGGCGCCGCCGCCGTTGGTCGCCACGACGGGTCTGCCGGCGGCCTGCGCCTCCACGGCGGCGATGCCGAACTCCTCCACGCCGGGGACGAGCACCGCCCGCGCTCGCTGGTAGAGTCCGGCAAGCGTAACGTCATCGACGCGTCCGAGAAACTCCGCGCTGGCGGCGTAACGGTGACGAAGGCTCTCGTACTCGGGGCCCGCTCCCACCACCTTGATCGGCGCATCGATCAGGCGGGCTGCCTCCAGCGCAACGTCGACGCGCTTGTGCGCGACGAGCTCGGAGACGGTCAGCAGCCACTCCTCGGGCTCGCCGATCGAGAAACGCTCGACATCCACCGGCGGGTGCACGATCGGCGCCTCGCGGCCATAGCAGTCGCCGATGCGCTGCTGTGAGAGCTTGGATATCGCGATGTATCCCGTGACCCGCCGCGCCGCGGAGCGATCCCATTCCCGCACTTCTGCCAGGGTGCGATCGAGCAGTGGGCGCAGCGCTCGCGGGACCTCCGCGAGGGCCTTCTCGCGCTCGTGCCACGCGTAGCGAAAGGGGGTGTAGCAGTAGCAGATGTGCTGTGCGTCGGCTCGCGTTCTCACACCGTGCGCGAAGGCGCTGCTGCTCGACACCACCACATCGTGTGCGCGAGCGTCGAGGCGGCTCATCGCGAGCGGATACAGCGGCAGCAGCCGGCGAAAGCCGGCTTGACCGACGCCCAGGCGCTGCAGGGGAGAGGTGTGCACCTGCCTCCCCGCGAAGCGGCCTTCGAGGGCACGCGGATCGTGCAGGAGCGTATAGATCGGCGCCTCGCTCCAGCAGTCGGCGATCGCCGCAAACGAGCGCTCGGCGCCACGCATCACGAGCAGATAGTCGTGCACCAGGCCCACGCTGCCCGCGCCCGCGTAGGCGGAGAGGGACGCGGCAGTGTCCCTCTGCCAGAGTCGATGGCGCCGGAGGCGCGTCTCGGGGTGCGCGGAGTCGGCAACCCGAAACGGCGCCTCGGTAACGGCCACGACGGTGGATCGTTCCCGTCGCGGGTGCCCCGCGCGTTACCGATCCGTGAAAGGAAGGGTCCTTTTCACCTTTTTGGTCGCAGGTTCTATTTGTGAGTGAACACGCTGTGAAACGGACGTTCCCAATTTCGATGTCGTGTGAACCCGAGAAGCTCCTACCGCCCCGCAGTCGATGCTCGCTTCCAATGCGTTTCTCGACTTTCACACCATGCCTCCAGCGTTCCCGCGAGCGGATTGGAGTGAAAGTTCTGTGAAATAACGGGCTCGCACGGCGTCTTTGCCTCGTGCGGGCTGTAACGTGGCGCCCCGATGTGCGGCATCTGCGGATCCACGCGGGCGATGAGCGACGCCTCGCTCGCGGCGATGAACATGGCGATGCGCCACCGCGGTCCGGATGACGTGGGGGTCCACTTCGATCCCCACGCGCGCGTGGCGATCGGCGCGCGGCGTCTGAGCATCGTCGACCTCGCCGGCGGGCACCAGCCGTTGAGCAATGAGACGGGTCGTGTTTGGGCCGTTCTCAACGGTGAGATCTACAACCACTCCAGCCTGCGCGAGTCGCTGGAGCGCATGGGCCACCGCTTCGCCTCAGCCACCGACACCGAGGTTCTGGTCCACCTCTACGAGGAGTACGGAGCCGACCTCGTGCACGCGCTGGAGGGCATGTATGCGTTCGCCGTGTGGGACTCCGAGCAGGGACGTCTGCTGATCGCGCGCGATCGTTTCGGCGAGAAGCCGCTCTACTACACCCAGGAAGGCGGCGATCTGCTGTTCGCCTCGGAGCTCGACGCGCTGCGCGCGGGGGCGCCCGCGCGCGATGAGCTCTCCGAGGAGTCCGTCGACGCGTTCTTCGTACACGGCTACGTCCCTGGGCCGGGCTCGATCCTGCGGGGAGCCCACCAGCTCCCGCCCGCCCATTCGCTGCAGTGGTCGCGCGCGGCGGGAGTCCTCATCGCCCGCTACTGGCGCCCGCCAAGCGCCAGACACGGACTCGCGCGCGAGCTCGACGAGGAGCTCGTCGGCGAAGCCGAGCACCATCTGCAGGCCGCGGTTGCCAGCCGCATGATCGCCGACGTGCCGGTTGGCGTGTTCCTCAGCGGTGGCATCGACTCCACCCTGCTGGCCACGCTCGCGGCGCGCCGGTCGCGCGCTCCGATCCAGACCTTCACCGTCGGCTACGACGTGGGCGCCGTCAGCGAGCTCGACGCCGCGCGTGACACGGCGGCGCGTCTGGGCTCCGAGCACCACGAGCTGCGGCTCTGCGCCCCGGAGGTCGCCGTGCGCGTCCCCGCGGTGCTCGCGCGGCTGGACCACCCGCTCGCCGACCAGGCGCTGGTACCCCTGCAGGCCGTGGCTGAGCTCGCGCGCACGCAGGTGACGGTGGCGCTCGGCGGCGAGGGAGCCGACGAGCTGTTCGCCGGCTACCCGCGCTATCGCTGGCTGGCCCGCGCGAGCGCCGGCGCGGCGATCGTGCCCCCTCAGCTGGCGACCCTCGGCGCGCGCGCTCTCGCTCGCTCCCCGCTTGGGGCCCGAGGGGCGCGCTTGGCGGACGTGCTGGCGCCACGCCCCACGATCGAGCGCCATCTGGACTGGGTGACCTCGCGCCGGCGCGAGTATCGCGCGGGCCTCTACGGCCCTCGTCTGTCCGCGCTCGCGACAGACACAGGGGTGTGCGAGGCGCTCGCCGCGCGCGTGGATGTCAGTGGGGAGGGGGAGCTCGACACGGCGCAGCTGATGCGCCTGGATCAGCTGCAGTGGCTACCCGACGATGTCCTCCTCAAGGCCGACCGTGCGGGGATGCTCGTCTCCCTCGAGGTTCGCGCACCCTATTTGAGCCGGGAGCTCGCCGAGTTCGCCGCCGGTGTCGCCCCGAGCGTGCACCTCGCGGGCGCCGGCAAGCAGCTCCTGCGCCGCGTGCTCGACCGCGTGGCGCCTGCCGCGCCGCGCCGGCCGAAGACGGCGTTCCGCGCCCCGGCCGCCGACTGGCTGCGGGGACCGCTGGCGCCCGCGATGGCCGAGCAGGTGCGCGCCGGGGCCCTCTACGAGGAGGGCTGGTTCGCGCGGGCGCCGGTCGCGCGTCTCATACGGGAGCACGCTGACGGTGCGCGCGATCACGCGGCGCTGCTGTGGCCCCTGCTGGCACTTGGTCTGTGGCTGGACCGCTGGCGCGGCGTTGCCGAGGCCTGAGGGGGCGCTCGCCGTGCCCTCCACAGGTGTGCGCGAGCTGGAGATCGAGCGGCCGACGCATTCGCATCACGACGGTGGGATCCACGCCCGCAGGCCGCGTGTACTGCTGCTGACTCCGGACTATCCCCCGGCCAAGGGTGGCATCCAGACGCTCCTCGCGAAACTCGCCGAGCACGCTCATGGACTGGACTTCTCGGTGCTCACCCTGGCCGAGCCCGGCGCGGGCGCGCACGATCGGGCTCAGCGTGTGCCCGTACGCAGGGTGGGCCGGCCGGGCCACGTGCTTCCCCGCCCCGTCGTGATCGCGGCGCTCGACGCGGCGGGCGTGGCGCGGGCGCTGCGGCATCCTCCCGATCTGGTGCTGAGCGGCCATATCGTGACCGCGCCCGCCGCCGCGGCGATCGAGCGCCTGCTCGGGGTGCCCTTCCTCCAGTACCTCTACGCGATGGAGATGGCCGCGCGGCCCACGCTCACGCGCTTCGCCGTCACCCGTGCGCGCGCCGTCGTTGTGCTCAGCGGCTATGCGCGGGCGCTCGCGCTCCAGGCCGGGGCGCCCCCGGCGCGCGTTCACACGATCCCGCCCGGGATCGACGTTCCCGTGGCCGTCTCGCGCGAACCGGCGCCGCACGAACCGCCGCGCGAACGCGCCGCGCGCCCGACGATCCTCACCGTCGCACGCCTGCGCGAGCGCTACAAGGGCCACGACGTGCTGATCCGCGCGCTGCCCCTGATATGCGCCCGCGTTCCCGACGTGGAGTGGGTCGCGATCGGGGAGGGGCCGCTGCGAGCGGTCCTGGAGGAGCAGGCCCGTTCGCTCGGCGTGGAGCGCCACATTCGCCTGCTTGGCTCGGTGAGCGACCGCGAGCGCGACGAATGGCTCTCCCGCGCCCACGTCCTCGCGATGCCCAGCCGCCTGCCCGGCGACGGCCTCGCCGGCGAGGGTTTCGGGATCGTCTTCCTGGAGGCAGCCGCGCGGGGGCTGCCGGTCGTGGCGGGCGCGGTTGGGGGCGCGCTCGACGCGGTGTGCAACGGAACCACGGGGCTCCTTGTCGACCCCACCGACCCCCATGCGGTGGCCGCGGCGATCGTTGAGATCCTGCGCGACCCGGCGCGCGCGGATCTCCTCAGCAGGCGAAGCGTCGAGTGGGCCGAGCGCTTCGCCTGGCCGCACATCGCCGCGCGCTTTCAGGAGCTCGCGCTCGACATGATCTCCAGCCCCCTGCGGAGGGCGAGGCGATGGCGGTGAGAGTCCTGTTCGTCAATCACACCAGCGATGTGAGCGGCGCGGAGTACTCGCTCCTGGAGCTGATGCGGGGACTGTCCGGAACGCTTCGCTGCGAGCTTGCCTGCCCGCCGGGGCCGCTGATGGACGAGGCTCGCCGCCACTCGCTGCCGGTGCACGCGATCACGGGGACCGACGGCAGCCTGAGGCTCCATCCCCGGCACACGCCGCGCGCCATCGCCGAGATCGCTCGCGCCTCCTTGGAGGTTCGCCGGCTGGCCACCCGCCTGCGCGTGGACCTCGTGCACGCCAACTCGATCCGCGCGGGCATCCTCGCGGGATTGGGCCGCCCGGGATCGACGTCGGTGGCGCCCCCACGAGCGGCCGCTCGGCGCTCATCCCGCTCGAGGGCGGCGCCGGTGGTGGCCCACGTGCGCGACTGCCTGCCGGATGGTCCGATATCCGGCGCCACCATGGCGCTGCTCGGGCGGCGGTCCGCGGTGCTGATCGCCAACTCGGCCTATACGCGCGACCGCTGCATTCCGCCCGCCGCGCGGAGTCGCACCGAGGTCGTGTACAGCCCCGTCGATCTCGACCGCTTCGATCCGGCTCGGATCGACCGCGCCGGTGCGCGTCGTGTGCTCGGCCTGCCCGCCGGCGCGCCGGTGCTGGGGGTGGTCGCGCAGATCACACCCTGGAAGGGCCAGATCGACGCGGTGCGCCTGCTGGATGAGCTCGGCAGAGGACACCCGGATGCGGTGCTCCTGCTCGTGGGCTCGGCGAAGTTCACGAGCCGCGCCACCCGCTACGACAACGTTGCCTACCTCGACCAGATCCGGGGGGAGATCCGCTCGCGCGGGCTGGCCGGGCGCGTGCGTCTGACCGGGGAGCGCGATGACGTGCCCCTGGTGCTGAGCGCGCTCGACCTGCTGCTGGTCCCTTCCTGGGAGGAGCCCTTCGGGCGCAGCGTGGTGGAGGGCATGGCGATGGGCGTCCCCGTGATCGCCACTGACCGCGGCGGGCCGGCAGAGATACTGCGCGAGGGTATCGACGGCCGCACCCTGCCTCCGCGCGACCCGCGCGGGTGGGCGCACGCAATCGCCGCGCTCCTCTCGGACCCGGCGATGCGGGCGAGAATGGGGGTCAGCGCACGTGTGCGGGTGGCCGAGCGCTTTGGCGTGGGCAGCCACGTCGTGGGGGTCATGCGCGCCTATGAGCGGGCACTCGGCTGCACGGGTACGCTTGGCACGCCATTGTCCCTGCCGCCTCCGACCGTCCTCCCCGCCCAGCCCCAGAGGCGGACCGCGGGAGCCTCACGTGGCTAACGCCCCCGCCCCTGCGCAGCTCACCCTTGATGATTACCTGCGTCCCGCACGGCGCTACTGGTGGGCGATCCTCACGCTCACCGTCCTCGCCACGGTGGGGTCCTATCTCTACTACCGCCACCAGCCCCCGCACTACACGAGCGCGACGGAGCTCTACGTGCAGAGCGCGGACGCCAGCTTCACCAACTCGGGCGGGGGAGGCCCCACACCGCAGTCCGAGGAACGCAACGTGCTTGACATCGCCACGCTCACGCGGTCGTTCGCCGTGGCGTCGCTTGCCAAGCGCGAATTGGGGAGTTCCACCGCCGCGACCGTGCTGGCCGGCGAAGTCGACGCGGCGCCCGTCAGCGGGTCGGACTTCCTGACAGTCACGGGCCACGGCGGGAGCGCGGTGGACACGGCGGCGCTGGCTGATGCCTTCGCACACGCCCTCATCTCGGTGCAGCGCGGCGAAAGCCGCAAGCAGCTGCAGAATGCGATCCGCCAGACCAGGATCGATCTGGCGGCGCTGCATGGTCCGCAGACGACCACTCAGCGCACAGCGATCGAGCTCCAGCTTCAGCAGCTCCAACTGCAGCTCTCGGTGCCACCCCTCACGATCGAGCAGATCTCGCCTGCACCCATACCGTCGCTCCCCGAATCTCCGCGACCCAAGCGCAACGCGGCCTTCGCGTTCGGTCTGGCGCTGTTGCTGGGGGTGGTGGCCGCGTACGCGCTCGCTGGGCGCGAGTGACCCCGCTGCTGCGCCGATAGGCATTCCCGCGAGGACGTACGGTCTTCGGGCCCCTCAGCTCGTTGGATCGACCATACCCTCCTCTGGAACGAGCGACGCAATCGATGTTCTCGCGGCATCCCGTTCGACGAGAGACATCGATTCTGTCTCGAGGACACCGTCAAGCCTCTCCGGTTGAAATCCACGGATGATGTCCTTCTGCGCTCGATAGCCACCGACTACACGCTCAATCAGCCCGAGTTTCCGGATCGCATTGATGTCCCTCGTGAGCGTCTTGGACGTCTTCTGTGCATAGGCCCGCGCAAGTTGAGGCGTCAGCATCGACATCTCTGTACGAGTTGCCGGCTCAGGATGGAGCGCAGATAGCGCAAGCGTAAGTTTCAGCCGTCGGCGGCTGGTCTCTGTCCGGAGCTCGCCGAAGGTCTGGTAGACGTACTGCTCCCAGCGATCGTCGAACTGCCAGCGCCATACGATGTCCAGTTGCTCCGCGAGTTCGTCAACGAACCCGCGAGCTGCGTAGATCAAGAACGGAATCACATCGCCCGTATCGCTCGCGCGCTTGAGCTGTCGGTAGTACTCGGTGCGCGTCGCGTTGTAGTGATTGCTGAGCAACTGGGTGACAGGCGGTGGAAACCCAGCCGACAGCAGGATCTGCAGCTCGAGCAGGCGGGCCGTCCTTCCGTTCCCGTCGCCATAGGGATGAATCCACGCCAGATATAGATGAGCGACCATCGCCTTGACGATCGCGAGCGGAGCCCTGTACTCAGGGTGGCCCTCCGGCGCCTCGAAGTCGGCCCCATTGAGCCACTGGCAAAGACGGTCCACCAGGTACTCGCAATCACGGGCGCCCGGGGCCTTATAGACATTTCCAACCACCACCGGATCGTGTCGAATCTCGCCTGGGACGACGTGATCCTCGGCCTCCAGACCCTGCAGGATTTGAGCGTTGTAATCGTTGAGACGCTCCGGAGAGACCTTGATCGATGGGTCCCTCATGAGCTCATTCTTGATCTCGTTGTAGGCCTCGACGATGTTTCGTATCTCCTGCGCCAAATACTGCTTCGACGGTGGAAGCGTGGACACATCCTCGACAACCTTGCGCGCCTCGTCCTCGGAGAGCGTGTTGCCCTCGATCGCAGTTGTGGCCAAGGCGCCCTTGGTGAGGTACACCACCATGAGCTCGTGGCTTCGCTTCGGCGCGAGCAGCGTCCTTGCAACGTGCTGGCACTTCGACTTCGACTCGCCAAGCAAGATCCACAGAGGCGCCGTGGTGGCGTGCGATAAGTCGAGCCCGAACGTAATGTGGGGATGAGTTGCTTCGTATGCTCGTGATCCGCTGGCCAATGTCCGCGCCCACTCCATCTATGTATCTATCGGCAGGATCGGGGGAGATTTGATTTTGAAGCTTAAAATGTCCCTTTTATATGTCCATCTTAGCCGACCGTATCGGACGGCGCAAGACCCCTCGCTGGACGGGAGCTCGCCGCCAGCCCCTGTGGCGCTCGATTGCATCTACGTAGGCGCGCTCATGGGCGTCCAGCGCGGCCTCCCAGCTGAACGCCTGCGCGCGCTCGCGCCCGTGGCGCGCGAGGTTCAGGCGCGCCCGCTTGTCGAGCAGCAGCCACGTGATCGCCTCGCCCAGTCCGGCTGGGTCGACGAGCACCCCGTCGCGGCCCTCCGCGAGCACGTGGCGGGCCCCGGGGTTGGGTGTGGCCACCACCGCGGCGCCCTGCGCCATCGCCTCCAAGTAAGGCAGCCCGAAGCCCTCGTATGAGGAGGGGAGGCAGAACACCCAGGCCTGACGGTAGAGCTCGGCGAGTCGCGCCTCCCCGGGAGCTCCCATCCATTCCACGCCTTCGCTCCCCGCCCGCACTGGCTCCTCGCACACCATCTGCAGGCGGGCCTCGGGTACGAGTGGGCGCACGTGGCGCTGGAAGGCGTCGTGCAGCATCTGGCCGCGCTTGCGGCCCTCCCAGGTCCCGACGAACAGCACCGTGGGGTTGGGGCTGCGCGCGGCGTCGCTCGCGCCTCCCGGGTCCACCCCGATCGGGAGCGGCCCGCGCACGCGGTAGGGCGTCCCGTCGCCGGGGATCAGGCCGTAGTTGGCGGTCGCCAGGCGCGAGGCCGCCAGCTCGAGCGCGAAGCACGCCAGCTGCCGTGCGCGCCGGCGCGCACGTGTGGCGTGGCGCGCCTCCAGCAGGGCCGAGCCGTGGAAGGTGCGGACGGTGGGCACGCCACGCCGGCGCAGGTAGAACCAGTCGTCGCCGTGCAGGTGCACCACGTCCAGATCGGAGGTGTCCAGCAGGTTGAAGGCCGCGGACACAAGTGTGAGGCGTGCCAGCGTGTGCTCGCCCAGGCCACGCGGGCGCATTGCCACGCTTTCATACGAAGCGTCCGCGGGAGACGGCGAGAAGGAGGCCACGCGCACGCAGTGGCCGCGCCCCACCAGACGGTTAGCGAGGCGGTGGATGTGGACGTCCACGCCACCCGGCTTCTGCCCCGGCCGTGGCAGCGACGCGCTGAACACGCCGATGCGCAGCGCCTTCACGCGCGCACCTCCCATAACCAGTAGGACAGGACTCCCGCCGTCAGCCAGAAGAAGGGGGCGACCGGCGAGGCGGAGCTGCTCGGGCCCGCGAAGTAGGTGGCGGCGATGCCGAACAATCCCGCCGCCAGACCTGCCAGCAGGATGCGCGCCTCGGGATCGGGAACGGTGCGGATGCGGGTTAGCGCCCTCAGCATCAGACGCGCGTTGAACGCCACGAACAGGACCAGCCCGGCGAGGCCGAGCTCGACGATCAGGAAGTTGAACTCCGTCTCCCCGTCCAGGCCGGTGTGGGCCGCTCCGGCGATGAGGGCCGCCGGGCCGGTCGAGCCCAGTCCCGCCCCCAGTGGGAACCGCGTCACGTAGCCGGGCAGCAGATCCAGGCTGCTGCCACGCGAGGACGACGCCGTGGCGGTGAGGCTCGCCGGGGAGATCGTCCTGTAACGGTCGAACAGTCCGCTCGGCGCGGCGCCCGCGAGGGTGGAGAGGACAAGGAACAGCATGAGCCCGCCCGCCGCCATGCTCACAAGACTCGGCACCAGCCGCCGCGCGGCGCTGGCCATCGCCAGGAACGCAAGCACGGCGGCGACCGATGCCAGCACGTCGGCGCGGCCCTGTGAGGTGACGATCGCCAGCAGCACGCCCGCCATCAGGAGGAGCACGAGCCGGCGCGCCGCCACGCGGCGGCCGAGGCCGATCAGCGCGAGCGCGGGCGCCAGCGCCAGCATCCCCACGAGCCCGCCGTCGCCGGCGTCGGCGCCCAGACCAAAGGGTCGCGTGTGCACGACCCCCGAGCTGTCGGTGAAGGTGCGCCCCGACACCGGGCCGGTGCCATACACGCGCGCGGCGTACCCCGGCCCCCAGGCCGCCAGCTGCGCGGGGGTGAGGCGGAACTGCACGTATCCCACGACGCCGTTGGCGGCAGCCACGAGGACCAGCAGCACGCACAGCACCCGCAGTCGCTTGGCGCTGCGCAGCTCGGCGTAGCCGAGGAAGAACAGCGGCACGAACTCCAGGTGCGGGCGCAGCGAGGCCAGCGCGTGACCGATGGAGGCGTTGCCCGGGTTGAGCACCTGCACCGCCACCACCCCCGTGTACAGCAGCACCCACCCGCTCAGCGGGGGGAGGACGAGCGGCTGGCGGCGCAGCACCCGCCGCCCCACGACGCCCAGCACGATCGCGTACAGCAGCGCGTCGCGCACCAGCGTGACGGTGCTCGAGTCGGTGCGCAGCTTCAGGTAGCCATCGAGCAGCCCCAGGTACAGCAGCAGCGCCACCAGCGCCAGGTCGTGGCGTTCGGTGAAGAACAGCCACACCAGCAGCAGCGCTCCGACCACCACGGCCGTGAGGAGGATCGGGCTCAAGGCCGCGCTCCGGTGTCCAGGCGTCCGGGACTGGCGAGCGCGCTTCGTTGCGGGGATCGCCGCGACTCACCGCGCAGGAATGTCCCCAAGCCCGCCAGCCGTCCCGCGTTGGCGGCGAGCGATTCACGCAGCAGCCGCCCCCTGTGGGGGGAGCGCAGCAGGCAGGGCAGCGCGAGCGCAGCGCCCGGAGCCGCTCTGGTCCCCACCAGCAGCCTGTAGGCAACTGCGAACGGCTTCTGCCACACCGGCAGCAGGGAGAGCAGGACCAGTGTCTCGTTGTGGTGCTCGTCGTGGACCGCCCGCAGGCTGCGGCGCGCGCGGCCGTCGCCATCGAAGCGCCCCGCGGGGAAGTGCTCGACGCGGATCCGCGGGTCGTAGACCACGCGCCATCCGGCTCTGTGCACCGCGAGGGTGAGCTGCATGTCGTTGTGCACCTGCGCCCCCTCTCCGCGCAGGCGCTCCTCCAGCGCCGGCAGGCACGCCGTGCGCACTGCCATGCACGCCCCCTTGAGGAAGGCCACATCCTGACTGGGGGCGATGTTGTGGTGGTTGCCCACGAGGCGGGTAAACCACCTGACGCGCCCAACTTCCATGACCTCTCGCTCATCGATGGAGCCCCCGCAATGCACGACGTCGCGCCCCCCCACCGCGCCGATCGCGGCGTCCTCGGCGAAGCTCGCCGCGATCCGCTCCAGCCAGTCGGGATGCGCCACGCAATCGTCGTCGGTGAACGCCACAGCGTCCGCGCGCACCCGGGCGCAGGCCGCGCTCAGCGCCGCGAGCTGCCCCAGGCGGTCGACCAGGACCACCTCGATCAGAGCCTCTCGCTCGCGCGCGGCCACCGTCTCGCGGCTCGCCCCATCCTCGGCGCGCAGCGCCACGATCACCTGCGCGGGCGCGCGCGTTTGGGCCATCAGCGCATCCAGGCAGCGCTCCAGCTCCCGCGGGCGCCGGTAGGAGGGCACGACCACCGCCAGCGACACGCTCCCGCCGCGCTCCCGCTGGCTGCCGGGGCCCGTGGCGCGCTCTGCGCCTTTGTTGGCGCTCACGGTACGCTCCCCGCGCCCTCCAGCGCCCCCTTCAGCCCCCGCCGCGCCAGCCACGGGCGAGGGTCGCACTCCTCGCGGCGCGCCACCAGCAGCTCGCGCCAGGAGAGCGAGAAGCGCATGTGCGCACCCCACAGCAGG
>JBIOES010000004.1:0-39430 GCA_044446265.1 Solirubrobacterales bacterium | reverse complement strand
CGCCACCAGCAGCTCGCGCCAGGAGAGCGAGAAGCGCATGTGCGCACCCCACAGCAGGATCGCGAACGTCACGGTGTAGGCCGCTGCGCTGACCAGCGCCGCGCCGAGGCCCCCCAGCGGACCGATCAACAGCAGCAGGCCGACCACCGTGATCGCCACCGACACCCCCTCGGCGAGGGCGACGATCCGCGGGCGGTCCGCGGCCAGCAGCGCGCTGGTCAGGACCTGGGTCCCCGCGTTGGGGACGGAGGCGGCGATCAGCACCAGCGCCATCGGCACAGCCCCGCTGAAGCCGGCGCCGAACAACAGCGGCAGCGCCACCGGGCAGAGCGCCGCCAGCGCCACGCCGCCAAGCGTGGCGGCGAGCAGGCTCACGCGGCACACCCTTCCCGCCAGCGCCTCCTCACCCTGCGCGACGCGCGGCAGCAGCGCTGGGCCGAGCGCCCCTGCGAACACGCTCGAGGCGCCTGCGAGGCTCACCGCCACCGCATACAGCCCCAGCTCACGCGCCGAGGTGAGCGAGACCATCAGCAGCTGGTCGAGTCGCGCATTCGCCAGCGTTCCCGTCTGCCAGAGCCAGGCGGGCAGTGCAAAGCGCAGGCTGCTCCGCAGCAGCCGCCCGCGCACCCGTGGCCGGCCCATCCCTCTCAATATTCCAAGCGTGGGCACGATCGACGCGAACGTGCCCACCAGCACGAGGGCGGCTGCCTGCGCAAGGTGCAGGCGGTGCAGGGCGAACAGCGTGGTGGTTCCCACCAGTGCCACCACCGCAGGGGCGAGCCGCGCGCCGAGCACCATCCGCCAGCGCTGGGAGCCGTTGGCCATGCTCAGCAGCAGCTGGCCCCACAGCAGCAATGGCATCGTCAGCATCGCGATCATCAGCGCCACGCGCACCGGTTCGCGGCCCTGCGCGAAGTACGCCGATACGGGGACCGCCGCCGCTGCCGCCAGCCCGCCGATCAGCAGGTAGAGGAGGCCCACCGATCCCAGCAGGTTCTCCGCCGGCTCGCCGCGCGCGGTCTCGCGTGTTACGAACGCCGGCAGCCCCAGGCCGAGCAGGATCGGGCCGAGGCTCACGGGGACCGCCACCGCCGCCAGCGCCCCGCGCCCGCTGGGACCGAGGCTGCGCGCCAGCAGCGGCCCCGTCAGGAGGCCGGCGGCCATGAACAGAGCGTTGGCCGTCGTCAAGCGAGCCACGATCGAGCGCAGGCGTGGCTTGGGCGAAGCGGCCGTGGGGCCTCTCGCCGCTTGCACGAGGGAGGCCGGGAGCACGAGGCCGCAGTCTAGGCAGCCCCGTGCTCCCCGCCGTCACCATTTGGTGACCGTGTCGCTACAGGGACTTCACCGTCTTCTGGCTGGCCTTCAACACGACCTTCGGGATCGGCGCGAAATCGAGCGCCGCGCCGAACTTCTGGCCGGCCGTCATCGCGTAGTTGACGAAGCTGGCCACGAGCTGCTTCTGCGGCGCCCCCTTGGGGACGATCGCGTAGGTGAACGTCGAGATCGGGTAGGCGATGCGGTACTTCTTCGACGGGTTCACGATGTGCAGTTCGTTGTTCGCCGGCACCGACTTGACCGACTGCGCGGCGTTCTCGATGTTGCTGAGGTTCGGGTACTCGAAGAAGCCCGCCGCATTCTTGATCGCGGCGGCGCCGAGCTGGTGGGCGATGATGTACGAGGCCGAGATGTAGCCGATCGCGCCGTTGGTCGAGGACACCACGGCCGTAACGCCGGCGTTGCCCTTGCCGCCCACTCCCGTGGGGAAGTTGACCGCCGTGGCGTTACCCACCTGGCTCTTCCAAGTCGAGCTGATGCGCGAGAGGTAGTCGGTGAACGCGAACGTGTCCCCGGAGCCGTCGCTGCGGAACACGGGGGTGATCTGCAGGTTGGGCAGGCTGGTGCCCTTGTTGAGCTTGGCGATCGCCGGAGCGTTCCAGTTGGTGATCTTGCCGAGGAAGATTTCCGCGACCACCGGACCGGTGAGGTTGAGCTTGCGGATGCCTTCCAGGTGGAACGCCACGCCGGTGGCGCTCAACGCCCAGGGGATCTGCACGCACTGGTTGCATGCCGCTGCCTGCACGCTCGTGAGCGGGGCGTCGGACGCGCCGAAGTCAACCGTCCGCGCGGAGATCTGCGCGATTCCAGCTCCCGAGCCGACCGCGGCGTAGGTGACGGTATCCCCATACAGATGCTGGAATTCCTGTCCCCAATAAGCCTCCAACGGTGCGACAAGCGTCGAGCCCGCGCCGGTGAGCGAACCGGCCGCCGCGGCGCTGCTGGCAAGCAGACCCGTTGCCAGACAGGCGATCGCCGCCGCAGCGGCGAGCATGGAATGTCTTGCGCGTATCAAGTGTCCTCCTGGTGAATGGTGTGTTATCGGCCGCACGCAGCTATTCACCGCGTGGACGTGTTGGCTATAGCTAACTTGTGACATCTCCAGCCCAGGAGCGTGTAAAGATTGTGAAAAGAGATGTATAGATCTTGTGAACGCCCAGCTGCGCGAGGAGCGCTCCACTAAGCTCCGCGCCGCATGAGCGACGGCGCCAGACCAGCGGGCCTAAAGGCCCCGCCCGGCGTCTCTGCGAGCTCACGGCCGAGCCGCCGCGGCGGGCGCAGAGCGCTCGATCGCATCGGCGACGCGAGCCTGTATGGCCTCTGCGTCCTCGCCTCGCTGCTCGGAGTGGCGGCGATCGTGGCGATCGCCTACCAGCTGGTGAACGGGGCGGGCCTGGCGATGTCGAAGTTCGGCCTTGGCTTCCTCGCGCACAGCGAATGGAAGCCCAACTTCAACGTCTTCGGCGCCGCGTCGCTGCTGTATGGCACCGCCGTCACCTCGCTCGGCGCGCTCCTCCTGGCCGTGCCGATCGGGATCTCGATCGGCCTCTACCTGAGCACGGTCGCCCACCGGCGCGTGCGCAGCGTGATCGGGCCGCTCGTGGAGATGCTCGCGGCGATCCCCAGCGTGATCCTCGGGTTCTGGGGCATCGTGGTGCTCGCGCCCTTCCTGCAGGCGCAGCTCGAGCCCTTCCTGCACCGCACGCTCGGCTTCCTGCCGATCTTCGGAGCGCCCCAAACGACCGGCACGGGGTTCTTCAACGCCAGCCTGATCCTCACGATCATGGTGGTGCCGATCATCGCTTCGATCGGCCGCGACCTGTTCCTCACCGTTCCCAACGACCTGCGCGAGGGCGCCACCGCGCTGGGAGCCACGCGCTGGGAGGTGGTTCGCGGCGTGATGCTGCCCTCCGCCGGCTCCGGGCTGGTCGCGGCCACGTTCCTCGGCCTCGGCCGCGCGCTGGGCGAGGCGATCGCGGTCACGCAGGTGATCGGCGCCGGCAACGGCATCCACGCCTCGCTGTTCGGAACGGGCGATACGCTCGCGAGCCGCATCGCCGATCAGTATCAGGGCGCCACGACGAAGCTGCAGATCGCCTCGCTCTTCTACCTTGGCGTGCTGCTGCTGGTGATCGGCCTGCTCGCGAATCTCGCCGCGCAGTTGATCGTCCGCCGCTTCTCCATCGGCACGGCAGTCGCGCGATGAGCGATCCCCGCGATTCGGCGTTCTCCGAGCCCCACGATCCGTCGCTCCACGAACCAGGCGACCTCCTTGGCGCGCTGGACGCCGAGGCGCTCGACCCCGCGCGGCCGCTCACAGCCTCGGGGCACCTGCGCCGCCGCCAGCTCATCAGCAGGCTCTCCGAGGGGGCTCAGACGGCCGCGGCGCTGCTCGCGGTGGCGGTGCTCGGGATTGTGATCTACTCGGTGGCCTCGCGCGGCGCGGGCGCTCTGAACATCGACTTCCTCACCAAGGGGCCGCCCGCACTGCCCGACACGCCCGGCGGCGGGATCGCGCCCGAGATCATCGGCACCGCGCTCTTGATGGTGCTGGCCACCGCGATCGCGCTGCCCGTGGGGATCCTGACGGCGCTCTACTTGACGGAGTTCGCGCCGCCGCGGGTGGCGAGCGCGATCAGGCTCGCGCTCGACCTGCTCAACGGGCTGCCCACGATCGTCGTGGGGCTGTTCGTGTTTGGGCTGCTCGTGGTGGGGCACTACCAGAGCGGCTTCGCGGGCGCGTTCGCGCTCTCGATCATCATGCTGCCGCTGATCGCGCGCGCGACCCAGGAGGTGCTGCTGCAGGTGCCGCTCGCCCTGCGCGAAGCCGCCGACGCGCTTGGGGTGAGCCACTGGCGCACGGTGCGCGGCATCGTGCTGCCCGCGGCGCGCGGGGGAATCCTCACCGCCACGGTGCTCGCGGTGGCGCGCGCGGCGGGCGAGACCGCGCCGCTGATCTTCACCTGCTCGATCTTCGGCAACGCCGTCTCACTGCACGTCTTCGGCCAGGCGGTTCCCAACATCCCCGTGTACATCTTCAACGCGTCGGAGGCCGCAGATCCCTACGGGTTTGCGCGTGCGTGGGGGGCGGGGCTCGTGCTGCTGGTCTTCATACTCCTATCCAGCCTCGCTGCGAGGATGCTCTTGAACCGAGGCCACTCCGGGCAGGCGCGATGAGAGGATTCGAGACGACCGAGATGACCGAGGACACCGATCCCACCGCGCGCCGCGAGACCGCTGTGAGCGGCGCCCGCCGCCGCGTGCGCATCAAGGCCGATCCGCCCGGCTCGGAGTGGACTACGGTAGCCGACGGCGATGCCCGCACGAGCGACGGCCGCGCCGGCGATGCTCGCGCCGGCGATGCCTCGCCCCCGCTCTCCGCGTCCCCGCGCGAGGCGATCTTCGAGGCGCGGGACGTGTACGTCTCCTATGGCTCGAGCTGCGCGATCGCCGGCGTCACGCTGCCGATCCAGCGCAACCTGATCACCGCGATCATCGGCCCCTCGGGCTGTGGCAAGAGCACCTTCCTGCGCAGCCTCAATCGCATGAACGACGCGATACCCGGCTTTCGGATCGACGGCAAGATCCTCTACCACGGCCACGACGTGTACGGGCCAAGGGTCGATCCGGTCGAGGTGCGCCGCCGCATCGGCATGGTCTTCCAGCGGCCCAACCCGTTCCCCAAGTCGATCTACGACAACGTGGCTTGGGCGCCGCGCAACCTCAGACTGAGAGCGCACCTCGACGAGCGCGTCGAGCGCGCGCTGCGGGGGGCGGCGCTGTGGGAGGAGGTCAAGGACCGCCTGCACCAGAGCGCGCTCGGTCTCTCGGGCGGCCAGCAGCAGCGGCTGTGCATCGCTCGCGCGATCGCGATCGAACCAGATGTGCTGCTGCTTGACGAGCCGGCCTCCGCGCTCGACCCGATCGCGACGAGCTCGATCGAGGAGCTGATGCTGACGCTCAAGCACCGCTACACGATCGTGATCGTCACGCACAACATGCAGCAGGCGGCGCGCATCGCCGATCGCACCGCCTTCTTCAGCCTCGACGAGTCCCCGCGCGGGCGCGCGGGAGTGCTCGTAGAGCACGACGACACCAGCGCGATCTTCACCCGCCCGCGCGATCCCCGCACCGGGGACTACGTGACCGGGCGCTTCGGCTGAGGCCGCACGGTTGGCCGCGGTTTGGGCCGCCCGTGGGGTGGGCCACCTCCACCGCCCGGCCCCGCGGCGCGCTAGGCGCCGATCGCGTGGCTCGGGACCTGCTCGAGCAGCGGCTGGCCGCACTGCCAGCAGTACGCCGCGCCGCTGGAGTGCGGCGCGTTGCAGGAGGCGCACTGACCGGCGGCGCCGGTCTCCTCCATGCGCAGGATGCGCTCGACCTCGCTGAGCTCGCCATCGACCTCCTGCAGGACCGCCGCGCGGCGCACGAGCACGTCGACGCGGATCGCGTTGCGCGTGGCCATCTCATAGAGGAGTCCGCCGAGGTCCCACTGCAGTTCGGCCATACGCGCTCGCAGCTCTTCGCGCCGGCGGGCCAGATCGACCGTCGTCTGCGCTCCCGGTGTCTCGCTCGTCATTCGCTCACCCTCAGTTGCCGAAGAAGTTGCCGGTGAAGTGGCCGTGCTGGTAGCCGGGGCCGCTGCCCTTGCTGCCGACCTTCACGACCTTCACGGGAGGCACCGGGGGCGCCTTCGCCGCGGACTTCGCGCTCTTCGCGGCCGCCGCGGCCCCCGCCTTGGCGGTGCCGGTGCCACCGCTCGCGGTCGTCGAGGATTCGGCTCCTGGCGTGCCCGCCGCGGCGCCCGCACCGCCGGTGCCCGCCACCGTCACGACCTGCACCGCGGGCTTGGTGCTCGTGGAGCCGGTGCCGAGCCGTCCGATCAGAACCCCGATCCCCAGCGCCAGCAGCAGCGTGCCGATGCCGGCGATCAGCGTCGCGTTGACCGACGCGCGCGGTCGCCGCGAGCGCGGCTCGGAGCTCGGCGCCTGCTGCGCGCGCTGCGCGGGGGTGTCGGTGACGGTGAAGGGGAGACGCGAGGGGCCACAGCGCTGCCCGCACTCAACGCAGTAGAGCTGATCGGCCGCGAGCGTGGCGCCGCACATCGCGCAGCGCTCGCGCGCAACCGGCAGCGGCGAGAGGCTCGGCTCGGGCGGCGACAGCTGGGGCTCGCCGGTTGAGATACTGGGTTCGATGCCGGTCACGTTGTAAGCCCGCCGTAAAAGAGCACAAGCGCCGTAAAAAGCGCCAAGCGAAGGCGTTGACAGGCAGTATCCGCCCAGCGCGTGCGATGAATGTAAAGAGTTCGTTATCGCCGCTGCGCGGCCTCTCGAGCATGCGGGACACTTCTACGGTGGCCGCACCCTCCACCCCCCCGGAGCGCCCGGAGGCGCCTGCGGTCGCGAGCTGCGCCGCATGCGGCGCGGGTATGGCAGGCGATCAGTGCTACTGCGTGGAGTGCGGCGCGCGGCGCGGCCCGCTGCCGCCCTTCGTCGCCGAGGCGATCGGCGTCGCGACTCGCCACACGCAAGATCCGTGGGCGGCGTGGCCCTCCGAGCATGACGCGCTGGCCTCCAAGGTGCCCGGAGAGGCATCGGAGGAGAGCCCCGAGCGCGAGGTTCTGCCGATGCCCACGCCCCGCGCCGCGGCGGTCGCGGTGATGGCGCTGCTTGCCTTTGGGGTGCTCATCGGCTCGGCGATCAGCCCCGTGGCGCCGAGCGGCGCCGAGGCGCCCACGCTGCTCGCGCTCGTGCGCCCGGCCGCCACAACGGCCGAGCCGCCCACGACGAGCGAATCTCCCACGCCGCCACCGGCGGCCCCGGTGGAAGCGGCGACGCCCGCGCCCGCGCCAACGCAGACGACCATCACGGAAACCGTGTCGCAGAGCAGCACCAAGACCTTGCGGCCGGCTGCTGGCAACGGGAAGAGGGAAGGCCCGGCGCAGCCCGCGCCCGGCGCCGGCGAATTGCCGCCCGTCAAGCACGTGTTCCTGCTCGTCCTCTCCGATCAGGGCTACCCCGCCGCCTTCGGCCCCAGCTCGACGGCGCCCTATCTAGCGAAGACGCTGCCCCACGAAGGCGAGCTGCTGGAGAACTACTACGCGGTCGCGAGCGGAGAGCTGGCCAACGGCGTCGCGCTGATCGGCGGCCAGGGACCGACCCCTCAGACGGCTGCTGACTGCCCGCTGTACACCGACCTCGCTCCGGGCACGTCCGGCGCCGAAGGGCAGGCGCTTGGAAGCGGGTGCGTGTACCCGCGCCAGACGCTCACGCTCGCCGATCAGCTGAGCGACGAGGGCAGGACGTGGAGGGCGTACGTGGAGGGCATCGAAGCGGGAGCCCCGGCCCAGCCGGCGAGCTGCCGCCACCCGACGCTCGGCGCGGCCGATCCCAACAACACTCCGACCCCGGGGGATGCGTACGTGACGTGGCGCAACCCGTTCGTGTACTTCCACTCGCTGATCGATACGCCCGCGTGCGCGCAGAACGACGTGGGGCTCCCGCGGCTCGCAGCCGATCTGAAGGCCGCGCGCAGCACTCCCACGCTTGCCTACATCGTCCCCGATCGCTGCCACGACGGCTCGGAAGCGCCGTGCGCTCCCGGAGCGCCCGCGGGGCTCGCGGCGGCCGAAACGTTCCTGCGCACGGTTGTGCCGGAGATCGAGGCGTCCCCCGCCTACAAGGAAGGGGGCCTGATCGCGATCACCTTCGATCAGGCGCCGCAGAGCGGGCTCGGCGCGGACTCGAGCGGGTGCTGCACCACGACCCCTTATCCGAACATGCCGGCGAGCAGCACGACGACGATGACGACCACTGCCACGACGGTGACGAGCACCGCGACGACCGCACCGCCCACGACCACCACGCCATCGACGATCGCCCCTGCGCCCTCGACCACTGCACCCACATCAGCGATGAGCACACCGGGCGCGCCGGGCACACAGACCGGCTCCCCAGCCGGCGGCGGACGCGTGGGGCTGCTGCTGATCTCCAAGTACGTCAAGCCGGGGACGCTCAACGTGAGCGGCGAATACAACCACTTCGCGCTGCTGCGCAGCATCGAGAACCTGTTCGGGTTGCAGCCCCTCGGCTACGCCGGCCCGACGGGATTGCTCACGTTCGATAGCAGCGTGTTCAACGCCAAGCCGTAGCGCGCTGCGGCCCCGTTCGCGCACAACGCGGCCTCCTCGGCGGCCGGATGGCCGCCTCCTTCCATAAGCTGTCGCGCCGATGCACCCTATCTCCTACCTCCAAGCTGTGATCCTCGGGCTCACGCAGGGCGTGGCCGAGCCGTTCCCGGTCTCGAGTCTCGGGCACGCCGTGGTGCTGCCCAAATTGGCGGGCTGGGACATCCACCAGAACGATCCCTTCTTCCTCACGTTCCTGGTTGCGACGCACCTGGCGACGGCGCTGGTGCTGCTGGGGTTCTTCTGGCACGATTGGGTGCGGATCGCCAAGGGGCTGTGGCGCTCGCTGGCGATGCGCGAGATCCGCGCGGACGACACGGACGCGCGCCTGGGGTGGCTGCTGATCGTGGGGACGATCCCGGTGGGCGTCATCGGACTGCTGCTGGAGAAGCCGCTGCGCTCGCTGTTCGCCTCCCCTGAGCTCGGCGCGGCGTTCCTGATCGTCAACGGGGTGGCGCTGCTCACGTTCGAGCGCCTGCGCAGGCGCCCGCCGCGCCCGGGCGACTACCTGGGAGACGGGGACGAACGCATCGCCAAGCTCAGCTGGCGCCAGGCGGCGGCAGTGGGGACCTCTCAGACGGCGGCGCTGATCCCCGGCATCTCGCGCTCGGGCGTCTCGATGGGCGGCGGTCTGATGGTGGGGCTTTCGAACGAGGATGCCGCGCGCTACTCGTTCCTGCTCGCAACGCCGGTGATCCTCGCGGCGGCGGCGCTGAAACTGCCCGAACTGCTCGGCTCGCAGGGGGACGGCGTGCGCGGCCCGGCGCTCGTGGCGGGGCTGTGCGCGGCCGTGAGCACCTTCCTCGCGGTGAAGTTCCTGCTGCGCTTCTTCCAAACCAACCGCCTCACGCCGTTCGGCATCTACTGCATCGCGCTGGGCTCCATCTGCACGCTCGTGTTCGCGCTGGACTGAGAGCGACTACGCGCTGGGTTCGGCCGAGCTCGTTCGCGGCCCGGTTTGAAACCAGGCGAACGCGAAGCACGCGAGGGCCACGATGAGCGCGGCGATACCGTGCTTGGTGTGGTGGTGGTTGGCTTCGACGTCCCCCGTGGAGGTGTGGCCGGGGAAGAACGAGGGCAGCGAGTGCTCGGGAGTGACGAAGTAGACGATGGCCACCACGAGCAGCACGACCCCGAGAACGACGGCTGGGATGACCAGCTTGCGCAGTGTGGCGGCACTCATCGCCGCCGAAGCGTAGATGATTGAGAAGAGCGATGCCCCTACCCAAGACCCCACCGAAGATGTTCGAGACGCGCAGCCAGGCCTGGCAGGAGGTGGGCCTGCTCGAGCAGGTGCGCCCCGCCGCCGCGCGGCGCGCCCGCGTGGAGGCGCTGCTGATGGTGGCGCTGTTCGTGGGGGTGATCGTGCTCTGGGAACACCGAGTGAGCATCTTCGGCGAGGCGACCCTGGACGAAATCGAAACGCCGCTGAAGGTGATCGTCGTGGTGGCCCTGCTGGCGCTCGGGTGGGCGATCGCACGCGACTTCGGCCGGGCGCTGGGACCCGCGCTGTTCCGCCGCATGGAGCCAGCCACGGCCGGCACGGTGGGCTTCCTGATCCGGTTGCTCACCGTTGGGGTGGCGCTGCTGGTGGCGCTGGATGTGGCCGGCGTGAACCCCGCGACGCTGCTCCTGGGGGGCGCGTTCACGGCTGTGATCCTTGGCTTGGCCGCGCAGCAGACGCTGGGCAACGTGTTCGCAGGGATGGTGCTGCTCAGCGCGGGCCCCTTCCGGGTGGGCGATAGCGTGCTCCTGCAGGGCGGGCAGATCGGCGGCCAGGTGGATGGGGTTGTGAGCTCGCTGGGGCTGCTCTACACCACCGTCGTCACCGAGGGCGGCGCGGTGATGGTGCCCAACAGCGTCGTGCTGAACGTCGCGATCGTCACGCGGCGGGGCCAGGTGAGGGGACAGACCCCGGCGTCCTCCAGCGAGGGGACTCGCAGCGGATCGGCGCCCGCCCCCGCGTCCGCGGAGAAGCGCTGAGTGGTCTACCCCTCGGCGCCGGGGCGCACGCCGTAGCGCAGGAAAAGATGCGATTCGCTCTCCAGCGCGCTCAGCAGCTCGAGCTCCACGGGTGGGTCCAGGTCGACCCCGGCGAGGATGCGCAGCACCTCGCCGGTGGCCTCTCCGCCCGCGAGCAGCGGGGCGAGGGAGAGGAACAGCTCGTCCACCAATCCCGCCGCGAGCAGCTGCGCGCCGAGGTGGGGCCCGCCCTCGCACAGCACCGAGCGCACGGCGAAGTGCTCGCTCAGCTCCGCCAGCGCGCCGGGCAGGTCGAGGCGTCCCTCGCGAGCGGCGCGGATGTACTCGATGTGGGCCTCGCAATCCAGCACGCCGGTCGCTGAGGCGGTCAATACGGCCACGCGCGCGGCGGGGTCGGCGAGCAGCGGGATCTCGCCGCCCAGCGAGAGGCGCCCGGAGACGATGCACGCGAGCGGTTCCTCGGCGAGGCCGTGCACGCGACGCAGCTCCCGCACGGACTCCTCGCGCACCAGCCGCCCGTAGCGCTCCGCGCGCGCGGTGCCGGCGCCCACCATGACGGCGTCCACGACCGAGCGCAGCGCGTGGAACAGCTCCCGGTCGGCGCGGTTGCCGATCGCGCCCGAGCGCCCGCCGAGCGTGGCGCGGCCGTCGAGCGTGCTGACCATGTTGAGCAGCACTCGCGGGCGCCGCGGAGCCGCGGCCCCGGGCGCGGTGGCGCTGTGCAGGCCGAGGCCATCGGCCACCTCCAGCGCCGTGGTGGGCGCCCCCGGTGGCAGCAGGCGGTTCAGCGGGAGCGGGCCGGCGGCGCTCGGCATCGGGCGCACTGCGCTCGGCACGGGGCGCCCGCCGGGGCTCGCGTCTGGGTTGGGCGCGGTGGCCATATACCACTTGCTAACACATCGGCGGTACGACCTGCTACCTTCAGGAGCGTCTGGCCGGCAAAAAGAGCCGGCGAAAAAGCAGTGCAGGCTCTCGCAGGCGAAGCTCTCAGAAGCGTCCTCCGCGCAGCAGCACGCACGTACCGTGGAGGAAACATCACATGCCTACCGGCACCGTGAAGTGGTTCAGTGACGATAAGGGCTTCGGCTTCATCACCCCCGATGACGGCGATAAGGACCTGTTCGTGCACCACACCGGCATCAACGGCGAGGGTTACCGCTCGCTGCAGGAGGGCTCCAAGGTCTCCTACGACCCGGAGCAGGGCGACAAGGGCCCCAAGGCCGTCAACGTCACCCCGCTGTAGCCGTCTTGGCGCGCTCGCCTTTGGGCGAGGGCGTCTTTAGTGCCGGCTTAGGGCCAAAGCCCTAAATTAAGGGCCCGCCTACGGCGGGCCCTCAGTATGTCCACCGACGCCTCAGCACTCCCTCTACGAGACTCTCTCCTTGGTGGCTCCCCCGGGCGGCGGGTGCAGGGCGGCGAGCGGCGGGACGAGAGCAGCAGCGACGACGAGCGGACGGACGTCCCCGCCGCCACGCGCCGAGCCACCACGATCGGCCGGGCGAGCCTGCTGACGATCGTCGTGGGAAGCGTGCTGATGGTGGTGGTGGCGGCCGATCGCCCCACCTTCCCGCCGACCCACGCGCACTTCTTCCCGAACTGGCTGGCGGGGCCGCTGGGGGGGTTGTGGCCCGGGTTCCCTCACGGTGGGGAAGCCTTCAAGTGGGTCTTCACGCTCGCGTTGGTGACGATGTACGTGAGCTACCTCTTGAGCCTGCGCTACGCGCCGAACCTGCGCGCGCGCTGGGTTGTGGGCGCTGTGGTGGCGGTGCACGCGATCGTCTTCCTCTCCCCGCCGCTGGCGCTCACGGACATCTTCAACTACGTCAACTACGCGCGCATGGAGGTGGTGCACCACCTCAACCCCTATACGACGATCCCGATCTACGAGCCACACAACGATCCGGCCTTCGATCTCAGCAACTGGCACCACCTGCTGAGCCCCTACGGGCCGCTGTTCACGCTGATCACCTTCGCGGTGGTTCCGCTCGGCGTCGCCGCCTCCTTCTGGGCGTTCAAGGCGATCCTGATGGCGGCCAGCCTGGGCACGATCCTGCTCGTGTGGAAGTGCGCGCGGCTGCTGGATCTGGATCCGGTGAAGGCGATCGTGTTCGTCGGCCTGAACCCCGTGGTGCTGGTGTGGGGGCTCGGGGGGGATCACAACGACTTCATCATGATGTTCCTGGTGGTGCTCGGCTTCTACCTGCTGTTAAGGGCCCACGCCCTGCGGGGACGAGCCGCCGAGTCCTCAGCGAAGTTCGACGTGGGAGCGGGTGCGGCGTTCGTGGCTGCGCTTGCGGTGAAGGCCTCCGCGGGGATCCTGCTGCCGGTGGTGCTCGCGGGACTGATATCGACTCCACGGCGCCTCCTGCAGGTGCTGGGCGGGATGGTGGCGGCCGGCGCCGTGCTGGCGGGGGTGAGCGTGATGGCGTTCGGGCTGCACCTTCCCGACCTCAGCACCCAGGGTCGCTTGGTGTCCTCGCAGAGCCCCTCCAACCTGCTCGGGCTGGCGTTGGGGAAGGGCGGCGCGACCGAATCGCTGCTGCATGCGCTCAGCCTCGTGCTCGCTGTGTGGGTGCTTTGCGCGTGCGCGCTCGCGTGGCGCAAACGCGACTCGCTGACCGCCGCCGGCTGGGCCTCGGTGGGCCTGTTCCTCACGCTCAGCTGGGTGCTGCCGTGGTATGTGCTGTGGGTGCTGCCGCTGGCGGCGCTCTCGCGCTCGCGCGCGCTGCGCGCCACCGCGCTCGGCTTCGGCGTGTTCTTCATGCTCGTGTGGGCGCCGCTGGCGGGCAACGTGTTCAGGCAAATCGGCTTCGAACCGGAAAAGACGTCGCTGGGGCAGTTGCACCAGCGCTACGTCAAAGAGCTTTTGAATTGATGGGTTGGTCGAGGGGCCCGACCCAGCCGGCCTGTGGCCGGCAGGGTCACCCTCTCGGGAAGCTCGCGCTGGCCCCCGCCCGACGCCCGCGGGAATCCTCAGTGGGCGACCCCGGGAGGTCCCCCACCGATGCGCGACTCGCCCTCGGGCATCCGCCCGTCGCGACCGACGTAGCCATCCTTGCCGCCGGCGCAGAGGTATACGGCGTCGGCGTCTCCGACGTTGCGCACCTTGCGCACCGTGGCGGCGTCAACGCGTGCGAAGCCGCCCTCCTCCAGGCGGTGCACGGAGCCGTCGCCGAACTCCATCTCGATCGTGCCGCGATGGACGAAGTAGAGCTCCTCCTGGGTGTCGTGGAAGTGGGAGCCGCTTTCATAGCCCGCGGGCATCACGATCGCGTTGACGCCGAAGGCGGTGACGCCCAGGCCCTTGCGGACCTTGCGAAAGCCGGGGCCCTCGCCGAGGTCGTCGAGGCTGCCGACGGCGTAACCCTCGCCAACGCTCACTCCGGGGTACTCAGTGGTCTCCATCTGCTCAATCTCCTCTTGGTCGGTGATGCTCTGTTTGGTCAGTGGTCGGCTACGTGTCCGTCGGCGGGCTCCAGCGGGCGGCCCTCCTGCGCCCAGCGCGCGAGGCCCCCGAGCATCGAGTGGGCCCGAAAGCCCGAGGCGCGGAATGCCTGGGCGGCCATATCCGAGCGCGAGCCCACGCGGCAGTAGAAGACGACGGGGCGCTCGCGCTCGATCGTATCCGCCTGCGAGGTGAGGTCCACCAGCTGAATGTGACGGGTTCCGGCGATGTGGCCGGCCTCACGCTCGTAGAGCTCGCGCACGTCGATCACCTGCACGTCGGGATCCTCAGCCAGCCAGCTCTCCACCTGCTGTGGATCGACCCCGACTTCGGTGGACGCGCCGGTGGTGCTCATCGTCGGAGCGTAGCGACTGGGGCGCAGCGGCTAGTAGGATCACCAAGATGGAGGCAATCAGCGACGTCTACACCATCCCCCAGGAGCACCTGGACTTCTGCGCGACGATCGGCGAGATCGCGCGCGAGAAGATCGCCCCCCGCGCGGCGGAGATCGACGAGAAGGCCGAATACCCCTGGGACATCCGCGGGATCCTCGCCGAGCAGGACATCCTCGGCTTGCCCTTCCCGATCGAGTACGGGGGCATGGGCACTGGCACTTTGATGCTGAACATGGCGGTGGAGGAGATCGCGAAGGTCGATGCGGCGTGCGCGCTGATCCTGATGGTGCAGGAGCTCGGCACGCTGCCGATCCAGCTGTTCGGCTCGGATGAGCTCAAGGAGCGCTTCCTGCCGAGGTGCGCGAGCGGTGAGTGGTCGCCTGCCTTCGCGCTCTCGGAGCCCGAGGCGGGCTCGGACCCCGCGGGCATGAAGACGACCGCAGTGAGAGACGGCGATGAGTGGGTGATCAACGGCACCAAGAACTGGATCACGAACCTCGGCGTGGCCGACTTCTACGTCTGCTTCGCGGTCACCGATCGCGAGAGCCGGCGGATCACGGCGTTCGTGGTGGAGGCCGATCGGCCCGGGTTCAGCGTGGGCAAGCTCGAGCACAAGCTGGGGATCCGCGCCTCGCCCACCGGGCAGCCGATCTTCGAGGACGTGCGGGTGCCCCACGAGAACGTGATCGGTGAGGTCGGCCGCGGCCTGCGGGTGGCGCTGGGGACGCTCGAGCGCACCCGCCTGGGCGCCGCGGCGCAGGCGGTGGGGATCGCCCAGGGAGCCACCGACTACGCGGTGTCCTACGCGCGCGAGCGCCGCCAGTTCGGCCAGGCGATCAACGAGTTCCAGGGCATCCAGTTCAAGCTCGCCGACATGCAGACGCACACCGCGGCGGCGCGCGAGCTGCTCTACAAGGCATGCGCGATGGCCGATCGCGGCGACCCGCGGCGCGCTCAGTATTCCTCGATGGCGAAGGTGTTCGCCTCCGATACGGCGATGGCCGTGACGGTCGAGGCGGTGCAGGTGCTGGGGGGCTACGGCTACGTCAAGGAGTACCCCGTGGAGCGCATGATGCGGGACGCCAAGATCACCCAGATCTACGAGGGCACGAACGAGATCCAGCGGCTCGTGATTGCCCGTACGTTGAAGTAGGACGGCTGGGTGGGGGCCCGAATCGGTTCCGGCGATGCCCGCGTTCAAGCCTCCCGGAAAAAATCTCGGTCATCTGCGCCGCGTGGGCGTGGCGGCGCTGATCGCGCTCTCGCTGGGCCTCGTGGTGGTCGTGGTGGGCCAGGGCTTCAGCACGATCGGCGCTGTGCGCGCGGTGGAGGATGTCGCGCTGGGGCTCGCGATCGCCGCGCTGTTGCTGGGCGGCGCGGCGTTCGTGGCGGTGCGCATGGCCGACTGGCGCGACCCGCGCTCGGAGACCGAGTTCGAAGAGCTGGTGCTGCGCTCGGAGGAACTGGCGCGCGAGGGGCTCGCGGCCGATCCCGAAGAAGTCGAATTCATGGAGCTCGACCCCTTGAACGATCGCGACTTCGAAGAGCTGGTGCGCGATGCGCTCGATGACCTGCCCGATCTGCTGCGCAACGCGCTCAAGCACGTGCCCGTGGTTGTTTCCGACGGGGGCCGCCGCGCGGGAGCCTACGGCCTCTACCAGGGAGGGCAGAGCCGCCGCGACGACACGCACGACCGGATCATCATCTTCCGCGACACGCTGCGGCGGGACTTCGGCTACGACGCTGGGCTGCTGCGCGATCAGGTGACGCGCACGGTGCGCCACGAGCTGGCCCACCACGTGGGCTTCGACGAGCTGGGCGTCAGCCGGCTCGATCTCTGAGCGGAGCGGCGAAGCGGAGTCCCGAACGAGCCCCTGGGCCGGGGACGGAGCGGTCGGAGCTGGGAGAAAGAGGGCG
Organism: Solirubrobacterales bacterium; assembly: GCA_044446265.1. Lineage (GTDB taxonomy): Bacteria > Actinomycetota > Thermoleophilia > Solirubrobacterales > Solirubrobacteraceae > Palsa-744. The sequence continues at coordinate 23,169 of JBIOES010000004.1, read as the reverse complement.
CCGTGACCAGGGTCGATTGGTCACGGCGCCCGATGAGAGGCCCGCCAGCGCCCATGGGGAAAGACACTGGAGGCTCCCTGAGCGCCGCCGAATGGGGTAGCAGACAGCGCTCAAGCCTGTACAGTCCATAAGAACAGGGTCTTATTACATTATCAAGATCAGTTCAATGCAAAACCCCACGATAAAAGCAGTGTACTGGTGCATCGGTACGATAGCCTACTGGCGGCCCCGGCGCCACCGGGAGCGGCGGAATTGCCCCGAAATGCGGGTCTTAGGGGCCTCGCCACAATATCTGCCGGCCTGGATGTGGCCGCTCCGCGGTGGTCTGCGCCACTCCCGCGCGCGCACGCACGAGTGGCGTGCTGCCGGCCCGTGCAACGCTGCCGTCGTGCTCGTATCCGCTGTGGAGGGATAATCAGCGCGCACAGACAGGCCCAGGTACACCGAATGGCATCCACGAACCGCCCTCCCAGCCGTCCCACCCGCCGCACGCTGCCCCGCGGCTCCCAGGCGCTGCCGCGCGAGCAGGTGGCCGCCGATCAGTTGCGGCGACTGCTGCTGGCGATGATCGACTCGGTGGGGGAGAAGGGGTACCGCGCGACCACCATCTCCGATGTGGTAGGTCGCGCGGGGGTCTCGCGCAAGACCTTCTACGAGCACTTCGCCAACAAGCAGGAGTGCCTGCTGGTGACGTTCAACAGGATCGCCGAGGATGGCAGGCGCAGGGCGATCAACGCTTACGAGCAGGCCGAGGGCGGCCTGCAGGAGGGCGTGGAAGCGGCGATCAGGGCGCTGTTCGAGGCGACGATCGAAAATCCGGCGGCGGCGCGTCTGAACATGGTGGAGATCGTCGCCGCGGGCCCAGCCGGCATCGAGCGCCGCGAGCGCGCCGTCGACGAGTATCGGAACTTCGTGCGGGGGGTGCTCCAGCAGTGCCCCGACGATGGCACCGTCCCCGACGAGGTCGTCCGGGCGGTGGTGGGCGGCTTGAACAGGATCCTCTACAGCCGCGTGCGCCACGGCCAGCGCGCCGAACTGCGCAAGCTGGTACCCGACCTGATGCGCTGGGTGACGTGCTTTCGCCCGACGCCCGCGACGCTGGCGCACGCCAAGGACGCGGATGGGGCGGGCGAAAGCAGGCTGCACGGCGACTGCTACGCGCTGGGTGGACGGGCGCCGGGATCTCTCGCGTCGAGCTCGGGCGGCGACCTGGGGCTGGTGCGCGGGATGCCCAACGTAATGCGCAGCTTCACGCTGCACCTGCAGCGCGAGCGAATCGTGGACGCGGTGGCCAACCTCACTTCCGCGGGCGGCTACGCCGATCTGACCGTGGAGAAGATCGCGAGCGAGGCGGCGATGTCGCTGCAGACGTTCTACGACCATTTCAAGAGCAAGGAAGAGGCGTTCCTGTTCGCCTACGAGGTTGGCCACGCACGCGGGCTGGCGCTGGTGGAGCGGGCCTATGAGGCGCAGGCGGACTGGCCGAGCGGCGTGAAGGCGGCGATCGTGACGCTGCTGGAGTACCTTGGCTCCGAGCCCGCGTTCGCGCGCCTGGCGCTGCTGCACATGCTGATCGCCACGCCCCGCGCGGCGGAGCGAGCCAACGCGGGGATCACCGAGTACCTATCGGTGCTGGAGCCGGGCTTCCAGGAGACCTCCGAGCACCCCCGACCGCCGGCGATCACGATCGAGGCGATCGGCGGGGGACTGGGGGAGCTGATGTACAACTGCATCATGCGCGATCGCGTGAGGGATCTGCCCAGCATGGGCATCCACGCGACGTATGTGGCGCTCGCGCCATTCATGGGGCCCGAGCACGCCGCCAGGGTGGCGATCGAGCCGCTGTCCAGGCCGCTGCCCAAGGGCTAGCTCCCGCGCCCCGCACGTCCCTTCGGGGATGAGCCCTCTAGGATTCGCGGCCCCCCAAGGAACGACCAAGGAGAGCACCAGATGCCCGAAGCAGTGATCGTCGACGCCATCCGCACGCCCATCGGGCGAGCGGCGAAGGGGTCGCTCAAGTCCGTGCGCGCCGATGACCTCGCGGCGATTCCGCTGAAGGCCCTGATCGAGCGCAACCCCGAGATCGAGCAGCGCTCGATCGGAGACGTGATGATGGGCTGCGGCTACGGGGAGGGCGAGTCGGGCTACAACATCGGCCGCATCGCCTCGCTGCTGGCGGGCATCGACCACCACGTGCCCGCGTGCACCGTGAACCGCTTCTGCGCCTCCTCGCTGCAGACCACGCGCATGGCCTTCCACGCGATCAAGGTGGGCGAGGGCGACACGTACATCGCGGCGGGCGTCGAGGCGGTGTCGCGGACCGGGCGGGGAAGCCAGTTCGAGTTCAATCACATGGTGGATGGCTCGGAGGGGTCGGCGTACAACGTGTACATCCCGATGGGCATGACCGCGGAGAACGTGGCGGCCGAAAAGGGCGTGAGTCGCGAGGAGCAGGACGCCTGGGCGCTGGTCTCCCAGACGCGCGCGGTGGAGGCGGTGCAGAGCGGGCACTTCGACAGGGAGATCGTGCCGGTGAGGGTGCCCGCGCACCGCGACACCGACAAGGAGGGCAACGAGGTCGATGTGCCAGAGACGCTCGTAACCAAGGACGATGGTCCGCGCCCGGGCACGACGATGGACAAGCTGGCGGCGCTCGAGCCGGCGTTCATCCCCGAGGGCACCGTGACCGCGGGCAACGCCTGCCCGCTCAACGACGGCGCGGCGGCGCTGCTCGTGATGTCGCAGGAGAAAGCCGCCGAGCTGGGCTGCAAGCCCCGCGCGCGCATCGTCGCCTCGACGGTCGCGGCGATTCACCCCGAGGTGATGGGACTGGGACCGATCCCCGCGATCCAGGCGCTCCTGAAGAACACGGGCATGAAGATCGAGGACATCGACGTGGTGGAGATCAACGAGGCGTTCGCCGCGCAGATCGTGCCGTGCATCAGGGAGCTGGGCCTCGACGAGGCCAAGCTCAACCCCTTCGGCGGCGCGATCGCCCTGGGTCACCCCTTCGGCATGACGGGCGCGCGCATCATGACCACGCTGCTCAACGACCTGGAGACACTCGACGTGACCTACGGCATCGAGTCGATGTGCGCCGCCGGCGGCATGGGCATGGCGATGCTGGTGGAACGCCTGGGTTAGCCGCTCGAGGTCCCGCATATCACACGGTGCCATGCAATCGCCGGTGGGCGATCTGATAGACGCTGGGCATCCATGGCTGGGTGGGGTGGCGCAGGCCGATGGCTAGGAGCACGACGATCGGAGTGGTGGCAATTCGGTCGCCGGTGAAGACTGCTCCCCACGGTCCGACTGGCTGAGGGATGTAGAGCTTGACGCAGCCGGAGAGGTTGGTTCCATCGGTGTGGTCGGACTGGCAGCGCTTCAGCCATGCGCTCGGCACACCTTTGCGCTCGAGGTTGTCGAACAGTGGGACTATCGCCGCACGACCAGACTCGCTGGCATGGGCAAGATCCTCCGCAAGCGTCGTCTCATCGACGCGCAGCGCAAAACGCGGCCCGGGCGGATCGACCGCCATCGGTCACCCCTCGTCGTCGGTGGGCAGATCGCCGAAGTGCCGCTCGAATTCCTCGCCGCTCATCGGTTCTGTGCCGAGGCGCTTGCGGATTGCCGCGATCGAAGTGTCGGGGGCGAGCGTAAGCTCGCCGTCAGGTCGCTGTTCGACCACGACGTACTCCCCGGCGATGTCGCCGCTGAGCGTTACATGGGCCTGTCTGCTCATGGTTTGCATGATCGCAGGCGAGGCTACCCCGCGCTTAGGATGAAGCGCTTGATCCGGGCACGGCGCGGGCGCTCCGATCGCGGGGAGCGGTTAGCGCGGGGGCATGCGCAGCGCGCCGTCCAACCGGATCGTCTCGCCGTTGAGCATGCGGTTCTCGACGATGTGGGTGGCGAGCTGCGCGTACTCCGCCGGCTGGCCCAGGCGCTGGGGGAAGGGGACGCCCGCGCCGAGCTTCTGGCGGGCCTCCTCGGGCAGCGCGGCGAGCAGCGGGGTGTCGAACAGGCCGGGGGCGATCGTGTTGACGCGGATCCCGTACTGCGCGAGGTCGCGCGCGGCGGGCAGGGTCATGCCCACGATGCCCCCCTTGGAGGCCGAGTAGGCGATCTGGCCGACCTGCCCGTCGAAGGCGGCGATCGAGGCGGTGTGGATGCACACCCCGCGCTCGCCATCCTCCAGCGGCTCGCCCGAGATCATCGCGGCGGCGGCGAAGCGCAGCACGTTGAAGGTCCCGATCAGGTTGATCTGGATCGTGACCTCGAAGGGCATCAGGGGATGGGGGCCCTTGGAGCCGGCGACCTTCTGCGCCCAGCCGATGCCCGCGCAGCACACCGCGATGCGCAGCCCGCCCTCGACGCCGGCGGCGTGCTCTACGGCGGCCTGCACCTGCTCCTCCTCGCGCACGTCGCAGGTGACGAACTCGATTCCCAGCTCGGAGGCCAGCGCCTGCCCCTTCTCGGCGTTGACGTCGGCGATGGTGACCACGGCACCACCCTCGTGCAGGCGGCGCACGGTCGCCTCGCCGAGCCCGGAGGCTCCGCCGACGACGATCGCTGAGCTGCCCTCGATCCGCATTGCGGGCGGGAGCCTACCCGGCCGGCGCGGAGAGCGTCAGGGCGAACTGCTCCTCGGGGTCGGTGAGCCACTGCACGAGCTCGAGGCCCGCGCCGGCGAGGTCCTCGTCGATGCGCTCGCGGGTGAACTTGGCGCTGATCTCGGTGCGCATCTCCTCGCCCGCGGCGAAGTGCACGGGCAGCTCCAGCGCGCGCACGTTGACGGTGTGCTCGCGGCGGGAGCGCAGACGCATTTCGATCCACTCGTTGCCCGCGTCGAAGCGCGCGACGTGCTCGAAGTCGGCGGGGTCGAAGTCGGCGTCGAGCTCGCGGTTGAGCACGTGCAGGAGGTTGCGGTTGAACTCCGCGGTGACGCCCTGGCGGTCGTCGTAGGCGGCCTCGAGCACCTCGGGGTCCTTCACGAGGTCGGTGCCCATCAGCAGGTGGTCCTCCGGTCCCAGCAGGTCCGCGATCTGGGCGAGGAAGCGGCGGCGCTCTGATGGCGGGAAGTTGCCGATCGTGCCGCCGAGGAACACCACCAGGCGCGGGCCCGCGGCGTCGGGGACGCGATCGAGGTGGCGCTCGAAGTCGCCCACCACACCGTGCACGCGCAGGCCCGGGTACTCCTCGATCAGCTCCTGCGCGCAGTCGCGCACCATGCCCTCGGTCACGTCCACGGGCACGTAGCGGGTCAGCGTGCCCGCGGCGTGCAGGGCGTCCAGCAGCACGCGCGTCTTGGCGGCCGTGCCCGAGCCCAGCTCGACCAGCTCCACCGCGCCGGTGACGGCGGCGAGCTCCGCGGCGGTGTCGTTGAGGATCGCGCGCTCGGTGCGCGTGGGGTAGTACTCGGGCAGCTCGCAGATCTGGTCGAACAGCTCCGCGCCGCGCGCGTCGTAGAAGTGCTTGGGGGGCAGCTCCTTGAGGGGACGCGTGAGGCCCTCGCGGGCGTCCTGCGCGAGCGAGCGCTCGTCGCCCTCGCCGAGGTAGGAGTCGATGCGGATCGCGGTTTGGGCGAGCGGGTTCATCATCGGGTCACGCCTTTCCCGCCGGATGGCGGTGGTGGGTGGAGAAGCGGTTCACGAGTCGGCGTCTCTGACCAGCCGCACGCCGGCGAAGATCTGGCGGCGCTCGGGGAGGTCCCAGTTGCGGAAGGTGGGGGTGGCCACGCGTGGACTGGTGGCCCACGATCCTCCGCGCAGCACGCGGTAGTCGCGGCCGAAGAACACCTCGGAGTACTCGCGATAAGGGTGGGCCTTGAAGCCGGGGTAGCCACCGAACCAGCTGCCGGTCCACTCCCACACCCGGCCGGTGTTTCGCAGGACGCCGCGCCGGCCCGGCGGGGCGCCTGCGCTGTCTGTGGCGCCATCCCCATTCGCCGTGTCCCCCTGCTCCCAGGTCGCCGCCTTCTCCCACTCGGCCTCCGTGGGAAGCCGCGCCCCGTGGGCGCGAGCGAAGGCGTCGGCCTCGAACCAGCTGACGTGACACGCGGGTGCCCGATCGTGCTGGTCGCCCTCGGCGATGCTCGGGTGATGCGTGATGTCGTACTGCTCCTTCCACGCCCAGCCCTCGTCCGACCACCACTCCCGCCGCTCGTAGCCGCCGCCCTCGCTGAAGCGCAGCCAGCTGGCCCTGCTCACGGGGCGCCGCGCGATGGCGTAGGCCACGGTCTGCGTCGCGTAGCAGGCGCGCTCGTTGTCGTACGCGAAGCCCTCGGGGCGCGCGCCCATCGCGAAGGGGCCCTTGGGGATCTCGATCCACCCCTCCTCGCCCTCCATCGGCGAGAGCGCCGGCTCTCCGGGCGGCAGCAAACCCGCGATGGCCATTGTCTGGCGCATCGTCTCGGTGTGCTGGAGCTCGTGACGCACCACCATCTCGTGGATCATCCCGTCTCCCACACCGTGGCTCTCGATCGCGGCGGCGGTGCGCTCGCTGACATCGCGCATGTACTCGCGCGCCTCACCGGAGTCGAGCAGCTCTACTTCGCCGCGTACCGCGCGGGGGGTCTCGAACGCGTCGTAGAGCTCCGCCAGCTGGGGCCGCAGCAGCTCCAGCCCGGCGTGGCGGTGGACCAGCCACAGGTCCTCGTAGGCGGCGATGTGGGCGAGATCCCACACGAGCGGGCTCATCAGCGGCGAGTGCGTGCGCTCCAGCTCGGCGTCGCTGAGGTGCGCCACCAGCTCCAGCGTGCGCCTGCGCGTGGCCGCCAGCGCCGCCAGCGCGTCGCTGGGGCTCGCCAGCTCGGCGGCTCTGAGGGCGGCAGGCTCCTGAGAAACGGTTGCTGGCATAGCTTTGCTGGCGCTGACTGAGTCTACGTACCCGAAGCCCGGTCAGTTCACTACTACTACAAGTTCCCACAATCCGCATCTGGGCGATCTGCCGGTGGCGGCGGGGAGGCGTCGTCATCGACGATAACAGTCAGCCGCTCGCGCCTCAGCAGGCTGGCCGGCACCGTGGCGGTGGGCTCCGCCAGCGCCCCGGCGATCGCCTGCGCCTTGCTCCGACTGGTGGCCAGCAGCAGGCAGCGCCTCGCCGCGCGCAGCACCGCCAGGCTGAGCGTGATCCGCTCTGGCGGCGGCTTGGGCGAGTCGTGCACCCCGAGGCACACTGTCTCCTCTCCCGCTTGGAGCGTGGCGGCGTCGGGAAACAGCGAGGCCACGTGGCCGTCGGGGCCGATGCCGAGCACCACCACATCGAGCACCGGGAGGGCCTGCTCGTCGGCCGCCACCCCAGCGAGGGCCTCCGCATAGCGCTCCGCTCCCCGCTCGGGGCCCAGCTCGCCCTCCATGCGGTGCACCCGCTCAGCGGGGACGGGGACGTGTGCCAGCAGCTTCTCGTGGGCCATTCGGTAGTTGCTCTCCACATGCTCGGGTCCCACGCAGCGCTCATCGGCGAACCACACCTCCACGCCCTCCCACTCGGGGAGCGCCTGCGCGAGCAGTTCGTAGGCGCGTTCGGGGGTGCCGCCGCCGCTCAGCACCAGATGCGCCGTGCCGCGCTCCTCGCGGGCCCGCTGCAGGTGCTGGGCGATTTCTCTGGCCGAGCGCACCGCGACGGCCTCGGCGTCGGCGAGGGTGATCAGGCGGGTCACGGCAGCATCCTCTTCGCCGCGCGCAGCGCCGGCACGTAGGTGGGGTCGCGCAGGAGCGCCTGGCGGATGCCCTCGCCGAGCACGCCCGCCTCGCCGCGCGAGGCCCCCAGGATCGTCCACTCGTGCTCGCTCCCGTAGCCGTCGCTGCGGTGGGTGCGCAGACCCCCCGGCGCGCGATCGAGGCTCAGCTCCAGCTTCGAGGTGGTCCGCAGGGTGAGTCCCTCCAGGCCGCGCACCCCCAGCTCGGGCGCGCTCTCCAGGCACAGCTCCACTTCCTGACGATCCGCGTGGGCGATGCCTCGCAGCGTGTCTCCCTCGCTGCGCAGGGGCTTAGTGTGCCAGTTCAGGCGCGAGGCCAGCCAGCCCACCAGCAGCACGCCCGCGACGGTGCTCTCGGGGTGGTGGCGCACGGTGAGTGCTCTGATCTGCGCCGCCTCGATGCGCATCCGCGGAGGGTCGAAGGTGCTCGCGATGCGCTCGCGCCAGGGCATCGAGCGCAGCCACGCCAGATCCACCACGTAGGCGCGCTCGGAGAGCTCCTGCGCCCGCTGCACCGCATCGCGCCACACCGGCTCGTCGATCGAGTCCAGCAGCACCGCCTGAGCCAGGCCGAGCAGCGCCTGCACCGCCTCGGGGTGCCCATGCGGGGACCACAGCAGCGTGGGCAGGTCGCTCACCACCAGCGGATCCACGATCGTAAGCAGATCGTCGAGGTGGGCTGGGCCGATCTCCACGATCACCGTCTCGCGCAGCAGCGCAAGCTCCCCCGGCGCCGGTTCGCCCTCGGAGGCCACCGTCGCGCGCGCGTCCAAGCGCTCGCGTTTGGGGTCGTAGGACAGCACCACCAGGCGCGAGGCGTGGTAGCGCCCCACGCCGCGCAGGCGGTTTGCGATCTCCCCACTCCACTCGCGATCGACGAACGCCACCATGTTCAGCACGCGCGCGGGCACGTACCCGCCGTTCTCCTCGTGGCGCTCCTTCAACAGCCTGCGCAGCGCCGCTTCGATCGCGTCAGGGGTCGTTCCCTGCGCGCTCCATACGGCGTCGCTTACGGCCGGCATGGCTCCGCGTGGGGGTGTTGCGTCGATTTGCGAGCACGGGGCGGGCGCATCAAACGGCCCGCCAGCTGTGACCCTCGAACAGCAGCCCCTCGGCCTCCGCAGGCCCCTGCGAGCCCGCCTCGTACTGAGGGAGCTGGCCCGCCTGGGTGGGCGGGTCCCGATCCTCTTCCCACACCTTCACGATCGGATCGCAGATGCACCACTGCGCCTCCACCTCGTCGTTGCGCGTGAACAGCGTCGGGTCGCCGCGCATCGCGTCGGTGATCAGCCGCTCGTACGCCTCCGGGGACTGCGAGAGGAACGAAGTTCCATACAGGAACTCCATGTTCACAGTGCGGATCAGCATGCGCGTGCCGGGGATCTTCGCGCCCAGCTGCAGCGTCACGCCCTCGTTGGGCTGCAGCGTGAGCACGAGCTGGTTGGGCTTCACGCCCAGCGAGCCATCCTGGCTGAAGGCGAGGTGGGGGACCGGCTTGAGCGTCACCGCGATCTCGGTGATCTTGCGCGCCAGGCGCTTGCCCGCGCGCAGGTAGAAGGGCACCCCGGCCCAGCGCCAGTTGTCCACCTCCAGGCGCAGTGCCGCGTAGGTCTCGGTGATGGACCCCTCGCGCACGCCCTTCTCTTCCAGGTACCCGGGCACCTGCTGACCGCCGGCGTGGCCCGGCGCGTACTGCGCGCGCACCGCCATCTCCGCGACGTCCGCCGGTGTGGGCGCCTGGATCGCGTGCAGCACCTTCACCTTCTCGTTGCGCACGTCCTCGGCCGTGAAGCTCACCGGGGGCTCCATCGCCACGTGGCAGAGCAGCTGCAGCATGTGGTTCTGGATCAGGTCGCGCAGCGCGCCCGACTGGTCGTAGTAGCCCGCGCGCGAGCCGATGCCGATGTCCTCCGCGGCGGTGATCTGCACGCTGTCGATGTAGTTGCGATTCCACAGCGGCTCGAACATGCCGTTGGCGAAGCGGAACGCCAGCATGTTCTGCACCGTCTCCTTGCCCAGGTAGTGGTCGATGCGGAACACCTGGCTCTCCTCGAACACGCTCAGCACGCGGCGGTTGAGCTCGCGTGCCTCCTCCAACGAGGTGCCGAAGGGCTTCTCGATGATCACGCGCACCTCCACGCCCGCCTGCTCGCAGCGAGCGAGGCCCTGCTCGCCGAGCGCCTCCACGATCACCGGGAAGAAGCTCGGCGCGGTCGAGAGGTAGAACGCGCGGTTGAGCATCGCCCCGTCCTGCTCGTCGAAGCGCTCCAGCACCCGCCGCAGCTCCGCGTAGACGTTCGCGTCTTCGAAGGTTCCCGCCACATACTGCACGTCTGCGAGCAGCGCGCCGAGCACGTCCTCGTCGGGCGTGCGCCGCGAGAAGCCGCGGATCGCCTCCTCGCATTCCTTGCGGTACTCCGCGTGCGCCTTCTCGCCCCGCGAGACCCCCACGAGGTGGAAGCGCTCGGGCAGGCCGCCCTCGTGCGCGAGGTTGTAGAGCGCCGGCAGCAGCTTGCGCCGCGCGAGGTCGCCGGTCGCGCCGAAGATCGTGAGCGAGGTTGGCGCGACCGGGAGGCGCTCCAGGCCCTCCACGAGCGGGTTCTCGGCGTCCGCCGTGCGCGTGGGTTCAGAACGGGGGCGGCCGGTGGCGGGCTGCTCAGCGGTGGCCATGAGCCCTAGCGCCCTGTCCTCGGGGCCTTCTTCACCGCGTGCCCGCCGAACTGGTTTCGCAACGCCGCCAGCACCCTGTGCGTGAAGTCGCCGTTGCCGCGCGAGTACATGCGCGCGTACAGCGAGGCCGTGATCACGGGTGTGGGCACGTCGCGCGCGGTGGCGTCCTCGATCGTCCAGCGCCCCTCGCCCGAATCGGCGGTGTAGCCCTCGATGCTCGCCAACTCGTTGCCCTCGGCCTCGAACGCGCGGGCGGCCAGTTCGCACAGCCACGAGCGCACCACCGAGCCCTGGCCCCACAGGTGCGCGATCTTGGCGTTGTCGAGCTCGTACTCGGACTTGTCGAACAGATCGAAGCCCTCCGCGTATGCCTGCATCAGGCCGTACTCCACGCCGTTGTGCACCATCTTCACGTAGTGTCCCGCGCCGGAGGGGCCGAAGTGCATCCAGCCACGCTTGCCGATCGCCGCGCGGCTCGCCTCGTTGGTCTCGGGAGCAAGCACATCGAGGATCGGCGACAGGCGCTTCACCGCCTTGGGCGGGCCGCCCACCATCATGCAGTAGCCCACCTCCAGGCCCCACACGCCGCCCGAGGTGCCCACGTCCACGTAGTGGATGCCGCTCGCCTTCAGTTCCTTCGCGCGGCGCTTGTCGTCGGTCCACTTCGAGTTGCCTCCATCGACGATCGCATCGTCGCGCTGCATCAGCTTGGCGAGCTTGTCCACCGTCTGCTGCGTGGCCTCGCCCGCGGGCACCATGATCCACACCTGGCGGGGCGGATCGAGCTTCTTCACGAGGTCCGCCAGCGAGCCGGCGCCCACCGCGCCGTTCTTCACCGCCTGCTTGACGGCGTTCTCGTCGAAGTCGAACGCCACGACCTCGCAATCGGAGTCGCGGCGGATTCGATGCACCATGTTGCCGCCCATCTTGCCCAGCCCCACGAACCCGATTTGAGTCATATTGGTCTCCTTGCGCCGGCATCCGGCCGGCCCTCTTGATGGGGGTGGGCGCCCTCCGGGCGCCCTTGACCGGGCCTGACGGCCCTCATCACAGCGTCTCCTTCAGTCGTTGGGTCAACTTGCGCAACGCGGCGGCGGGGTCGTCTCCGGCCAGCCGCACCCGCTCGGCGGGCAGCTCCAGCTCCCTCAGCGTCTCCAGATCGCCCGCCGCCTGGGCATTCTTGAGCGTCGTGAACGTGTAGGGCGCTCCCGGTATCTCGACATCTTCGGGGCCGTCGTGCAGTAGCTGCAGGAAGCGCCCCACGGGCGGGCCGCCCTTGTGGAACTGGCCGGTGGAGTGCAGGAAGCGAGGGCCGTATCCGAACGTGCTCGTCGCGCGCGTCGCCGCGCGGATGCTCGTACGCAGCTCCGCCACCGCCGCGTCGAACTCCGGCGAGGGCTGCACGTAGCCCATGATCGCGACGTAGTCCGGCGGCCGCGCCTCGCCCAGCAGCGCGTGCAGCGCCGCGTCGTCGGCGTCGCTTGCCTGTGCGAGCTCTCCGCTTCGCTCGAAGCGCTCCAGCACCCGCTTCGTCGCGTCCTTGGCCTGCTGCACGTTGGGCTGATCGAATGGGTTGATCCCAAGCCCCCAGCCGGCGACGGCCACGGCCAGCTCGGCCAGCATGAACACGCGTCCCAGATCTCCCGGGCCGGACGTGGGCAGCGTCACCACCGGGTGGCCCGCCGCTGCCAGCGCGCGCACCTTTCGTGCCATCTCGGCGTCGGGCGCCGAGCGGTTGGGGAGGTGCAGGAACACGCGATCCTCGCCATATTCGCCCGGCTCGCCGAGCGGTTCCTCGGCCACGGGGAGGATGCCCGTGCCGTGCTTGCCCGTGGACTCCGCCACGAGCTGCTCCAGCCACAGCCCCACGCTCGCCAGCGGCTCCTCGGCCACGATCGTGAGCTTGTCGCGCCCCATCTGAACCCACGCGCTGAGCGCAACTCCGAGCCATAACCACGCCTCGCGGCCCTCCCGGGCGGCCTTCCAGGCCGCCTCTCCTCCTTGCAGAAGCGCGTCTGTGTCGAACCCCGCGAGGGCCGCCGGCACCATCCCGAAGGCCGACAGCGCGCTGTAGCGCCCACCGATCTCGGGGTCCCCCGCGAACACGTGGCGGAAGCCGTGCGCGTGCGCCAGCTCCTGCAGTCCCGAGCCGGGGTCGGTGATCGCCGCGAAGCGCCTCCCCTCCGGCGCGAGGGCCCAGAAGTGCGCGAACATCGAGAGCGGCTCCACCGTGCCGCCCGACTTGGAGGACACCAGGAACAGCGTCCGCGCCGGGTCGATCGCGCGCTCGGTGGCGCGCACCGTGGCGGCGTCCGTGGAGTCCAGCACGTGCAGCGCCGGCCACCCCGCGCGCTCACCGAAGCTCTGGCGCATCGTCTCCGCCGCCAGCGAGGAGCCGCCCATGCCCAGCAGCACCACGTCGCGCACCCCCTCGTCGCGCGCCTCCTCGGCGAAGCCCCGCAGCTCGCCGCTCTGCGCGCGCATCCGCCCGGCGATCGTGAGCCACCCCAAGCGGTTGGCCAGCTCGGGCGTTCCCGGCGGTCCCCACAGCGTCGCATCGCCCGCGCGCAGGCGCTCGGCGACGCGCTGCTCGTGCGCCTGCGCCAGCTTTGCCTCCACCGCCTGCGCGAGCGGCGGCGGCGCGTGAGCACTGAGGGCCGTGTTGTCGCTCACCGTGACGATCCTAGTCTGCGCGGAGGACCCACGCTCTGAGAGTGCCTCGCGAGAGCGCCTTGGTGTACGTTTCGATCCTTGAGTCCCGATCCCACGCACCAGCGTCCCGATCGCAACCTCGCGCTGGAGCTCGTGCGCGTCACCGAGGCCGCCGCGCTCGCCGCCGCCCCGCTCGTGGGCAAGGGCGACAAGGAGGCCGCCGACCAGGCCGCCGTCGACGGCATGCACTACGCCCTTCAATCCGTCCAGATGGACGGCCTCGTCGTGATCGGCTTGGGCGAGAAGTACGTGGCGCCGATGCTCGCAAACGGCGTGCGCATCGGCGACGGCTCCCCACCCCAGGTGGACATCGCCGTAGACCCGCTGGAGGGCACCACGCTGGCGGCTCACGGGATGCCCTCCGCGCTCGCCGTCATCGCGCTCTCCGAGCGCGGCGCGATGTTCGACCCGGGGCCCTGCGTCTACATGGTGAAGATGGCCGGCTCCCCGGAGATCGCCGACCTGCTCGACCTCGATCGCCCGCTCCCGGAGACGTTGAAGCTGGTGGCCGAGCGCAAGGGCTCCCCGATCGGCGACGTGATGGTCGTGATGCTCGACCGCCCCCGCCACGAGGTTGCCATCAGGGAAGTGCGCGAGGCCGGCGCGCGCGTGCGCCTGATTCCGCACGGCGATGTCTCCGCCTCGCTGCTCGCCGTCACCGAGCGCTCCCCCGTGGATCTGCTGTGGGGGATCGGCGGCACGCCCGAGGGCGTCATCTCCGCCGCCGCCATCAAGTGCCTCGGCGGGCAGCTGCTGGGGCGCCTGTGGCCGCGCGATGAGACCGAGCGCAGTGCCGCGTTGGAGGCCGGCTACGACCTGGAGCGGGTGCTCGACCGCGACGACCTCGTCGCTGGCGACGATGTCTTCTTCTCCGCCACGGGCATCACCGACGGCGATGTGCTGCAGGGCGTCCGCTACCCCTCCGCCGGCGGCGCCACCACCGAGTCGCTCGTGATGCGCACGCGCTCGGGCACCGTGCGCCGCATCAGCGCCCGCCACGACCGCGCCAAGCTGCGCGCCGTCGGCGGCGAGCGGTTCTAGCCGTCTGGCTCCAGCCGTCTTCGAAGCGCCCCACACGCGACTTGGCCAGATTCAGGCGCGCGAGCGAGCGCAGGAACCCGTGCGTGACGATCGTGTGGATGCGCGACTGGGTCTGGTTGTAGACCCAGCGCCCCACGCCCGAGGCGATCGCCGGGTGGAAGTTGGCCACTTCGACCTCCACCCGCAGGTTCGCCTGGGTCGGAGAAGGCGTGCCCGGATCGTCGGGCAGCCGGCGCACGTCGATCTGCAGGTGGCCCCCCACGCCGCGCCCGCTCCTCGCCACCAGCAGCCCCCGCTCGATGCGCCAGCGCACCACGCCGTGATCGGCCTGGAGCTCGTATTCGGGCGCCCGGAAGGCGATCAGCTTCAGCGGCCATGCCACCAGCACCAGGAAGCGCTCGCGCTCGGTGTAGCGCACGCGCACCAGCCCCAGCGTTACGCGCGTGAGGAAGCGCCAGTAGGTGCGCGCCAGTCGCTCCAGGTACACCGGCGACCACATCTCCGCCAGCGCCTCCGCGGGCAGGCGCAGCTCCGCCGCCTGCACCGAGCGCACCGCGCCCGTGTGCTCATCCATCGTCGAGTGGTCGGGCAGCTCGCTGATCGTGGCGCGACGCATGCCCTGCTCACCTTAGGCTACCCCACCCGCCCGCGGTGCCGTCCTCGACTGCTGCTATTCAACCGAGTATGAGCGATGCCCCGCCCGCCTCCGCTGAGCGCCTGCGGCGGGCGGCGCGGAGCGCGCACGATCTCAGCGACGCGCTGTGGGTCTCGCTGCACGAGGAGCTCTCCAGCGCGAGCGGCGAGCGGGCCGCGGAGCTGACGCAGCGGCTCGCCGACGTCGCCTCCGCGCTTGCGCTGCTCGCCTGTGCGCCGGCATCGGCGCCGGCGCTGTCCGAGGCGCCCCTGGAGCCCCCCGAGCCCACTCTTCCCGACGCGGGGATCGAGATTCGCGACACCCGCGAGGACGAGAGACCCACTCAGCCCTCGGCCTGGACCGGCTCGATCGGGCGCCGCCTGGAGCGCTACCACGAGGACCGGCTGCCCTTCGCGGTGCTGCTGATCGAAATCGTCGACATCGAGCGGCTCGCGCGCGCCGAGTCTCCCCAGGAGCTCGCGCGGCTCACCACTCAAACCGAGCGGGCGATCGGCGGCGAGCTGCGCCCCGCGGATGTGCTCACGCACGAGGCGCTCGGCCGCTACTGGCTCGTCACCCCCGAGACCGACGCTCCCGGCGCCCGTCATCTGGCCGAGCGCCTCGCGCGTACGGTGCGACTCGCCGCCCAGCACCGCGGCGTGCCGCTCGAGATCGCGATCGGGATCGCCATCTGCCCCGAGGACGGCCAGGACGCGTCGGCCCTCGCGGCGCACGCCGATGTCGGCGTCTACGCGGCTCGCGCCTCCGGGCGCTCGGTGGCGCCGGTCGACGATCCCGCCGCGTAGGGCCTCCCGCGGCGGTTGCGCTCGCCCGCGCGCGCAGATCAGGTTCCCGGACGTCTCGCCAGTGCGTCCCTGAGCAGGCGCTCGCCGCTCCTGAGCCCGCTTTGCGCGAGCTCGCCCAGCAGCTCCACCACCGACGCGGCCAGCTCGACCCCATTGGGGGGCGCCACCGCCTTGCCGGTCTCGATTTCGCTCTCGGCCTCGAAGCCCTGCCGAGGCGCGCGCGGCGGCTCTGCCTTGACCGTGGGGCGCTTCTTGGGGGTGCGCCGCGCCGTGGCCCTACGCGCGCTGGGACGCTGCGGGCGGGTCTTGGGTAGGCTGCTCATGACCCCCGGCTGCACCTCGGGGGCGGCGGGGGCGTCGTTGGCGTCGCTCATGCGGCAATCATGGCGCAACGCGTTAAGATAGGGGCCCTCGTTGGGGTCCCACGACGGAAACGGAAATAGATGTCAGTAGTCGAACTTCAGGAGCTTGACGAGGTCAAGGGCCTGCTGGCCCGGGGCCAGCAGGTGGGGGTGCTCAGCTATGCGGAGATCTCCAAGGCGACCTCCGAGCTCGATCTGGATGAGTCCGACGTAGAGGAGCTGCACGGCTTCCTGGAGAAGTCCGAGATCGAGCTCGTGGAGGACATCGATCCGGCGACGGCCGCGGGCTCTCAGGTCGAGCGAGCGCCCGACAAGCGCGGCCGGCGCAAGGCGAAGACCGCGCTCGACCTCAAGCCGGACATGACGACGGACTCGCTGCAGTTGTTCCTCAAGGACATCGGCAAGGTCCGCCTGCTGACCGCTCAGGAGGAGGTCGATCTCGCCAAGCGCATCGAGCGCGGCGACCTCGACGCGAAGCAGAAGATGGTCGAGTCCAACCTGCGCCTGGTGGTTTCGATCGCCAAGAACTACCGCAACCAGGGGCTGCCCTTTCTCGACCTGATCCAGGAGGGCACGCTCGGGCTGGTGCGCGCCGCGGAGAAGTTCGACTACCGCAAGGGCTTCAAGTTCTCCACCTACGCCACCTGGTGGATCCGCCAGGCGATCGCGCGCGCGCTGGCTGACAAGGCGCGCACGATCCGCATTCCCGTGCACGTCGTGGAGAAGCTCAACAAGATCGGCCGAGCCGAGAGAAAGCTCGTCACCGAGCTCGGCCGCGAGCCCACCGCGGCGGAGATCGCCGAGGTCACCGGGATCGACCCGGAAGAGGTCGATTCGATCAAGCGCTCAGCGCAGGCTCCCGTCTCGCTGGAGAAGCCCGTGGGTGACGAGGAGGAGTCGGAGTTCGGGCAGTTCATCGCCGACGAGCGCGCCGAGTCCCCCTACGAGCGCGCCGCCGAAATCCTCACCAAGGAGGCCCTGCGCGAGGCGCTGGAGAATCTCTCCTACCGCGAACGGCGGGTGCTGGAGCTGCGCTACGGTCTCGGCGGCGAGCACCCGCGCACGCTCGATGAGGTTGGGCGCACCTTCAACGTCACGCGTGAGCGCATCCGCCAGATCGAGAACCAGTCGCTGAAGAAGTTGCAGTCGCTTGCGGAGGCGCAGAAGTTGAGAGACGTCGCGTAGCGCTCAAGGCGGCTGCACCCGCTGCCGATGCGGGAAGCATGTTCGACGTGCAAGCGGCTCTGCGTGAGCTGGTCCGCCGCGAGGGCTCCGACCTGCATCTGAAGCTGGACGCCGCGCCGCTGTATCGCGTGCACGGCGAGCTCTCCTTCGACCCCGGGACGCAGGCCCTCACGCGCGAGGACACCGAGCACGCGCTGCACGAGCTGCTGCACGACCCGGTGAAGCTGCAGGAGTTCAACGAGGAGCATGAGGTCGACTTCTCCTTCGAAATCGAGGGCGTGGCGCGCTTTCGCATCAACGCCTTCCGCCAGCGCGGGGCGATCTCGCTGGTGTGCCGCGCGATTCCCCACAAGATCAGCACCGTGGAGGAGCTCGCGCTGCCGCCGGTGATCAGCGAACTGGCCGAGGAGGAGCGCGGGATCGTGCTGCTCACGGGCACCACCGGCTCGGGCAAGTCGACGACGCTGGCGGCGATGATCGATCACATGAACGAGAAGCTCAACCGCCACATCGTCACGATCGAGGATCCGATCGAGTTCGTGCACCAGGACAAGCGCTCGGTGATCAACCAGCGCGAAGTGGGCATGGACACCGCCTCCTTCAAGCGCGCCCTGCGCCGGGTGCTGCGCCAAGACCCCGATGTGATCCTGGTTGGCGAGATGCGCGACGAGGAGACCGTGCAGACGGCGCTCTCCGCCGCGGAGACCGGCCACCTCGTGCTCTCGACGATCCACACGGTGGACGCCACCGAGTCGATCAACCGGATGCTCGACTTCTTCCCCCCCCACCAGCACAACCAGGCGCGCTCGATGATCGCGGGCACGATCAAGGGCGTGATCTCCCAGCGCCTCGTCCCCGGCGCCGATGGGGGACGCGTGGCGGTGTGCGAGATCCTGCGCATGACCGGGCGCGTGCGCGACATGATCAAGGATCCCGAGCAGACGGGCAAGCTGCTGGAGGTGATCGCCTCGGGCGGGTACTACGGGATGCAGACTTTCGATCAGGCCCTCTTCGGGCACGTGAAGGCCGGGCGGGTGACCTTCGACGACGCGATGCGCGTGGCCTCCTCGCCGCACGACTTCAAGCTGCTGATGCAGGCGGATGGGCGGCGCGGTACCACGATGGAGGACGTCGCCTCCGTGCAGGCCAGGCGCGAGGCGGCGGAGCCTCCCGCGGCGCCGGCGCCCGCCGCCGAGCCGGCCTCCCGGCCCGGTTCTCCGCTCACCGCCGTTTAGCAGCGGTGAGGGCTCGGCGCCTTCCACAGCGAGGGCCCCAGCACTTCACTTGGTAAAGTAAAGGGCGGAATGGCCATCGATGAGACATGTCCGGTGTGTCGCACGGCGGAGATCGTGTGCGGCAAGTGGACGCTGCTGCTCGTGCGCGACCTCGCCGAGGGGCGCTCGCGCTTCTGCGAGCTGGAGCGCTCGCTGGCCGGAATCTCGCCGCGTACCCTCTCGCTGCGCCTGCGCGCGCTCGAGGATGAGGGCATCGTCGAGCGCTGCACCTTCCCCGAGGTGCCCCCGCGCGTGGAGTATGCGCTCACCGAGAAGGGCTGGGCGCTGCTGCCGCTGATCGACGATATGCGCTCCTACGGCGAGCGCTGGCTGGGCGGCTCATGCGAAGAGGTGGCGCTCGATCTCGGCGAGGCCGCGCAGGTCCACCTCGCGGTCTAGATGCGGCACGAGGATCGGGTCGCCGTCCTCCAGCGTGTGTGAGAGCGCCGCGACGCTCTCCCGATCGCGCTGAACGAGGACGTCGAAGTCGACGAGGTTTCCAGCCACTCGCCCGGCCAGCTCGGGGCCGAGCTCGTCGCTGAGCAGCGCGCGCACGTGCTCGGGGTCGTGCCCGTGGAGCCCTTCCAGGTGGACCCTGTTGACGATCGTCCCGCCACGGCGCATCTCCGCCTCGCGCAGCTCGCCGGCGAGGTGGAGCGCCTCGCGCACGGGCTCGGGCTCGGGCGAGGTGACGAGCAGGAACACGGTGGGAGCGTCGCGCAGCAGCGCTCCGGTGCCCCTCGCGCGCTCTGTGATCCCCTCGGTGATGGGGCCCAGCGAGCGGAAGAAGGTGGAGATGTCGCCCATCAGATCGACCCCCGTGACGCGCGCGAACATCGAGAGCACGATCCCGGTGCCGCGCCCGAGGAAGCGCGCGGCGACCCCGCCGGGGGCGAGGAAGATGCGCAGCGAACGGCCCTCGAAGAACCGCTGCAGGCGTCCCGGCGCGTCGAGGAAGTCGAGCGCGTTGCGCGAGGGAGGGGTGTCGAGCACGACGACGTCGAACTCGCCGTCGCGATGGAGTTCATAGAGCCGCGAGACGGCGGTGAACTCCTGCGAGCCGGCGATCGCGGTGGAGAGCTCGTGGTAGATGCGGTTGGCGAGCACCTCCTGGCGCTTGTGCTCGTCCTGCGCGAACTCGGCGATGAGGGCGTCGAAGGTGCCCTTGACGTCGAGGGTCATCGCCCACAGCTCGCCTCCCTGCGCGAGCGCGATGTCGTGGGCGGCGAGCACGGCGGGGTCCACGAGTTGGGGCTCGCCCCCGAGCGAGTCCAAGCTCAGCGCTTCGGCGAGGCGCTGAGCGGGGTCGATCGTGAGCACCGCCACCTTCTGGCCGCGCCGCGCGAGCCCGAGCGCTATGGCGGCGGAGGTAGTGGTCTTGCCGACGCCCCCGGGGCCCGCGCAGATGACGACGCGCTTGTCTCGCAGGCGCTCGGATAGAGAAGCATGGGGTTGGCGCACGCCCGGATGGTAAGCAGGAATCCCCGGGCCCCCTGCGAATACCCCCGCGAGGGCGTCTCATAAACGAGCCATCGGAGCCCGCTGTGCAAGGTAAGGCAAAGGTCATCGCGTTCGCCAATCAGAAGGGCGGCGTGGCCAAGACAACCACCACGTTGAACCTCGCGGCGGCGTTCGCCGAGGAGGGCCACCGGGTGCTGTGCTGCGATATGGACCCCCAGGGCAACCTAACGATGAGCCAGGGCATCGACCCGGATACGATCGAGAAGTCGATGTACGACGTGCTGGTGCACAAGGTGTCGATCCGCGAGGTGGTGCGCAAGCGCGAGATCGACGTGGCGTGCGCCTCGATCGACCTGGCGGGCGCGGAGATCGCGATGTCGACGATGATCGGCCGCGAGCGCTCGCTGCAGAAGGCGTTCGAACCGATCCTCGAGGATTACGACTTCATCTGCATCGACACCCCGCCGAGCCTCGGATTGCTGACGATCAACGCGCTTACCGCCGCTGACAAAGTTATCGTCCCCGTGCAGTGCGAGTATCTATCGATGCGTGGACTCATCCAGCTGCAGAACACCCTCGCGATGATTCGTGAGAACCTCAATCCGGGCGTGGACATCGAGGGTATCCTCCCGACCCTGGTGGACTCGCGCACGATCCACGCCAAGGAGGCGATCGAGATCCTCGAGGAGAACTTCGGCGATCGCGTGTTCGCGAGCCGCATCCGCAAGACGGTGCGCTTCGCGGAGGCGCCCGTGAAGGGCATGAGCGTGCTCAAGTACGAGCCCGATGGCGTCGCCGCCGAGTCCTACCGCCAGCTCGCGCAGGAGGTTCTGGCTCATGGCCAATAACCCCAACAACAAGCGAGCCTCGATGCGCGAAGGCCCGCTCGCGGCGCTGTTTCGCAAGACCGAGGAAGGGGAGGACGCCGCAGGCCGGGCCGGGCATGGCGGATCCCAGTCAATTGCCGGCGGAGGAGGGGCCGCGCCGGATCCACCAAGCTCGCAAGGGGAGCCGACGCGCGCGCGTCCACGCGCTGCCGCCGAGCCCGCGAAGAGGGCGCCCGCGGAACGTCGCGAGACGCCCCACCCGGCGCTCAGCGCCTCGACCCCCGAGCCCGAGGAGGCGACGTCGGTGCCGAGCCCCCAGGAGCGTCTGCGCAATGTCTTCTCCTCGGAGATCCCCGAGAACATGATGGAGCCCGCTGGCGCGGGAGAGGCGGGTGCGCGTGGCGCACCTGCGAGGGGATCCGGGGATATCGGGGAGCGGCGGCAGATGCCCGTGGAGATGCCCCCGCGCGAAGAGCCCCGCCCGTACAGTACGGCGGATCAGGTGATCAACCCGATCATCCGCGTGGTGGGCGTGGGCGGCGCGGGCGTGAACGCCGTGAACCGCATGGTGGAGGCCGAGGTGGCGGGCGTGGAGTTCATGGCGATAAACACCGATCTGCAGTCGCTGCAGCAGTCCACGGCGGACATCACGCTGCACATCGGCGCCGAGCTGACGCGCGGGCTGGGCTCGGGCGCCGACGCAAATGTGGGGCGCCAGGCTGCAATGGACGACTACGACCGCGTGAAGGCTTTGCTGAAGGGCAGCGACATGATCTTCATCACCGCGGGCGCGGGCGGCGGCACGGGCACCGGCGCGGCGCCGATCGTCGCGCGCATCGCCCGCGAGGTGGGCGCGCTGACCGTCGCGATCGTGACGAAGCCCTTCGGCTTCGAGGGCACGCGCCGCGCCGAGGCGGCCGCTCATGGCGTGAACACGCTCGCGGAGGAGGTGGATACGCTGATCGTGGTCCCCAACGAACGCCTGCTGGCGGTGCTCGACAAGCAGACGTCGATGGTGGAGGCGTTCCGCGTCGCCGACGACGTGCTGCGCCAGGGCGTGCAGGGGATCTCCGACCTCGTGACCCTCCCCGGCCTCATCAACCTCGACTTCGCGGATGTGCGCACGATCATGAGCGAGGCGGGCAATGCGCTGCTCGGCATCGGCATGGGCGTGGGCGAGCACCGCGCGACCGAGGCCGCGATGCAGGCAGTCGAGTCGCCGCTGCTGGAAACCTCGATGGACGGCGCGCGCTCGATCCTGCTCTCGATCACTGGCGGCGCCAACCTGTCTCTGTGGGAGGTCAACGAGGCCGCGAAGGCTGTCTCCGAGGCCGCCCATCCCGACGCGAACATCATCTTCGGCGCGATGGTCGACGAAAAGCTCGAGGACCAGGTGTGGGTAACCGTCGTCGCGACGGGATATCGGGATGAATCGAGCTCGCGCTCGAGCCGCGGTCGTCTGCAGGAGCCGGCGGGCGAGCCGCGGGTGCAGCGGACTGGCGCCCGGCCCCCGGCGCCGCGCGCCGGTACGCGCTCAGAGCGTCGTCGCGGTGTGTTCAGCGAGCTGGACGTGCCTGAGTTCATCCCGAATCTCTGAGACCTTCAGCGCAGGGGCGCCAATGTCCCCCTACGCTTCGCTTGAATGAGCGCATCTGAGAAGGGAGTCGTAGCGGCTGGGCACCCGCTGACGGCGCAGGCCGGGGCGGAGGTGCTGCGCGCGGGCGGGAACGCGGTGGACGCGGCGGTCGGGGCGATGTTGATGTCGTTCGTGGCCGAGCCGCTGCTGACCGGGCTGGGCGCGGGGGGTTACATGATGGTCGCGGGCGAGGGGCGCGAGCCGGTGCTGCTGGACTTCTTCGTGGAGGCGCCGGCGCGCGCGCAGGACGGCTCGGCCGCGGAGCTCGATGCGATCGACGTGTCGTTCGGGGATGCCGTGCAGGTCTTCTACATCGGGCCGGCCTCATGCGGGGTGTACGGGACGCCGGCGGGCATCTGTGGCGCCGTAGCGCGCTGGGGGACGGTGCCGCTCGAGCGCCTGGCCGCTCCCGCGGCGCGCATGGCACGCGCGGGGGTTGAGCTCAACCACGGCCAGGCGTACGTCGCGGAGATACTGGCCGACCTGCTGCGCTCCACACCCGAGTGCGCGGCGCTATGGGCGCCCTACGGCGAGGTGTTACGCGAGGGGGAGATGCTGCGCAACCCCGAGCTGGGCGACGCCCTGGAGCGCCTGGGGGCGGAGGGCGCCGAGCCCTTCTACCGGGGCGACATCGCGGCGGCGGTGTGCGCGTGGCTGAAGCCGCGCGGCGGGTCGCTCACGCGCGAGGCGCTGGCCTCGTACGAGGCGATCGAGCGACGGCCGCTGGAGGTGGGGTATCGCGAGCGCACGGTTCTGACCAACCCACCCCCTTCGGCGGGGGGGACGCTGCTGGCGTACTCGCTGGCGCTGCTCGACCGCGGGCCCTCGCCGCCCGCGCTGGAGGATGTGGTGCGGGCGATGG
>JBIOES010000003.1:0-41177 GCA_044446265.1 Solirubrobacterales bacterium | reverse complement strand
GTCGGCACCTGACCGAGGCCTCGCGGACAACGCCCTGCAACTCGCCCCTACTCAACGCAGCCAGCGCATCCGGCGCGGCGAGAGGCGGCCACATGTATTCGACGGTTTTGTTCCGCAGGTTTCGATGGTTAGCATGACGTCTCCCTTTCGTTCAATTGGAGGTTGAGATGGCAAGCACTGGAAGTGGAGGCGCGGGAAACGAGGGTGAGCAGGGCGACCCAAGGGCAAGGCTCATGCAGGAAGTGGCGAGCGAGATGGACGCCATCGAAGCGGACTTCGGCGACGAATACCAGATAGGCCGTGTCATCACGGTCGTCGAGGTCATCAGGCCCAACGAAGAGGTCAATCTACGTGTCAGGGCCGGCCAGCTTCCGTGGGTCACGCTCGGGATGCTTCGCTTTGCCCAGAAGGTCTTGGAGAGCCAGATACAGCGTCCCCAGTAGCGGCGACGGCGAATAGCTGTTCTCTGCCCTCACCTCGCAGCGCGAACGCGCTCGGTGTCGAGGAAGGCCTTTCTCAACCGTATACGTCCTGGTCGAGATCCTTTACGGTGGATGCGTGCCCACCGTCCGCCGGCGGCTCCTCCACGAGGTAGTCGAAGTGGCCGGGCTGGACGACGCCGGCATCGGGTTCGAGGAGGCGCTCGAGGTCTTCCGCGACCGTGAGTGCGCCGTCGCTGCGGGCGAGCGCTGCGGCCATCGCGCTCGCTCCGCGCTTGAGCGAGGGGTCCTCCAGCGCCGCCTCGATCGCGCGCTGGACCCTGCGCGGCGAGGCGCCCTTGCGAACCCTCATCCCGGCGCCGACGAGTACGACGCGTGCCGCGTTGTCGGGCTGGTCGCGGCCATCGGGGATGCAGAGCAGCGGCACGCCGTCGGCGAGTGCCGCGTTGATCGTCTGCCAGCCGGCGTGCGTCACCACGAGCGCCGTGTGTGGGAGCACCGTGCGGTGAGGCAGATAAGCCACCGTGTGCGTGTTCGTGGGGATCCGAAGCATCCTCGTGTCGAGCGCGGGCCCCGCCGTGAGCAGCGCCCGAACGGGCAGTGCGCCCACCGCGTCGAGAATGCGCTGCGCGAGTGCCTGCTGGTTCATGTAGCTGGTGCTGAGACTGATCAGGACCAGCGGAGCTGTGTTCGTCTCGGGCCACGGTGAGACCCACTCGCGCGCGAAGGGCTCAAACGCGGGACCCACGTAGCGCACGTTGGCCGGGAGTGCGGCACGGCTCGAGAAGTCGAGCTCCGGCGCGCTCATCACATAGATCGTCTGTGCGCGGAGCAGCTGGGCGTCCCAGCTCGCCAGGGGCTCGAGCCCCTGCTCGGAGCGCGCCCGGTTGAGGATTGGCAGGCCAGGGGCGAAGAAGCGAGCGACGATGCGACCGGCCAGACGGTCGCGCGCGGCGCCAAGCCGGCCATCGAGGGGGCGCCACCCACTGCCCAGCGGCGGCGCACCCTCGACCGGGAGCGGGTAGGGACCGTGGACGATCGCCACGGCCGGCAAATCTGCGCCCTCGGCCGCGATCGGGGCTCCCGGCTGCATCCAATCGAACACCATCGCGTCTGCGGGCCAGCTCTCCAGTTGCTCGGCGCACTCCCGAGTGGTATCGATCAGCGGGTTGAACAGGATGTTGTTGCGCACGCGCAGGCTGCGGCCGAGCTTGGTCCGCGCCTCCCAGTCGCGCAGCGAGTCGCTCTCCCGCCGCGTGAAGTCCATGTCTGGGAGCGTCTGCTTGAACGCGACGAACTCCGCGCCCGTGCTCTCCACCCGCTCCCGCGCTGCGCGGTGCGCGAGCACCCGGACCTCATGGCCGCGCTCGACGAGTTGGCGCGTGATCGCAAGCTGTGGCGGCGCGTTGCCGCTGAACGCCAGGAGTGTCTGGAATACCCGCACGCGGAGCCGATCTTAAGGGCCTCCTCGCGAGCGAGCTCGCGGCCATCCCGCCGGGCGCGCACCGATTTTCGGGTACGGGTGCGGCTCAGCCTCCGCGAGGCTCACGCCACATGCGCCACACGGGCGGCGCGTTCTTGGCGAACGTGAGCTCCTCGGTGACGGCGAAGCCATGTCGCTCGTACAACGCTCGGCTGCGCGGCGTGGATGCCTCGAGGTAGGCCGGCATGGCCTCACGGTCGCAGCGCTCCAGAACAGGCGCGAGCACCGCCGTGCCGAGACCACGACCCTGCCACTGCGGGTCCACGCCGACGAACGCCAGATAGTAATGAGGCAGCCTTGGGTGCTTTGACTCGACCATCGCGAGGGCGCGCAGGACACGCGGTAGGTGCCGGCCGAAGACGCCGACGCTCGCCGGCGCCAGGCCCAGCAGCGTCCTCACGCCGATGTGCCACTGGCGGGGCAGGCACCACACGGCCGCGGCCACGGAATCCACGGTGGTGTATGTCTCCTGCTGCTCGATCCAGACCTTGTTCAAGAACAACTCGAAGTACCGCGTGAGGATCCGCAGATGTCCGGGGTCCTCGGCGAGCAGCCACGTGAAGACGGGGTCGACGTGGAACGCCCGTCCCAGCGTTTGGGCAACGTTCGATACGTCGGCCGGCGCGGCCCTGCTCACGGTTGCGGCCTGCTCGGCGGCTGCGCGGATGTCGATCACAGCCGTCATTATGCGGATATGAGTGCGAGGACTCCAGCACCGCGAGGCTCCGAGCCCTCGCAACTCGTTCTCAGTGGCGCGATCCGATCACTCGGCACTGAGGCGGAAGCTCACCTCGTCCACGTAGCACCAACTCCAGTCCTCTCCGGGCTCGGCGGAGCGCACGATCGGGTGTCCGGTGGCCCGGTTGTGCGCGGTGGCGTGGCGGTTGGGTGAGCTGTCGCAGCAGCCGATGTGACCGCAGGTCTGGCACATCCGCAGATGCACCCAGTGCCCGCCGCTGGCCAGGCACTCCTCGCAACCGGCCACCGGCTGTGGCAACTTGAGCACCTGCACTTCGTCTATGTGATCGCACGCCGACATGACGTCCTCGTTCCCTTCCTGATCGCCAGGCTGAGATGGTATCGCGGCCGTGGTGCCGGGTTCTGCCAGAATGGGCATGGTGATCCGCCGGATGGCCGCCGGCCTCGCGCTGTTCCTGGCAAGCGGATCGATCGCGGGCTGTGGCGGTGGCGAGCACCCCTCCCCCACGTCCGCCGCGCGCGGCGGGACCTCGGGCCACGCCACAACTGCAAAGCCGATCACCAGGCTCCACGCGCTCGCTCTCGCTCACGCGGTGAACCTGCGTGCGGCGGATCTGCCGGGCTTCTCGGAATCTGACAGGGAAGCACGCGAACACGAACCGGCGGCTGAAAAGCGACTCGAACACGAAATGCTCAAGTGCGTGGGAGCGCTGGGCGCAGGCAAGGCTGTGGCCGAAGCGAGCTCGAAGGACTTCAAGCTCGAACGCGGCATCGTGAATCTGAGCGTGCACTCGGAAGTCAGCGTCGCGCCGAGCCCTGCGTTGGCCGCCAAGAACCTGACGGCTCTGCGCGGCAAACATGTCCGTGCCTGCCTGTCGCACTATCTCAACGCGTACTTCAAGGGCAGGGCGGACCGAGGGGCCACCTTCGGCCCTGTCTCGATCCAGTCAGGTGCTCCACCTGCGCCGGGCGCAGCAGGGAGTTTTGGGTGGCGCATCGCCGGGACGGTTTCTCTGCACAGCACAACCATCCCCTTCTACTTTGACATCCTCAGCTTCGCCTACGGGCCGGCCGAGGTGACGCTGCTCAGCTCGGGCCTTTTGGAGCCCTTCCCGGCCAAGGCGCAGGAAAAGCTCTTCTCGCTGCTGGTGACGCGGGCGAGGGACCACAGCACATAAAGGGCCGATCCCGGCCCTAGCTCACAGGCCCAGGCCGATCGCGCGTCCGAGCGCCGCGGCGCCGACTCCGATCGCCAAGCTGAGCAGGATGTTGGCAGCCGCAAGCGCCATCTCGCCGTCCATCGCCAGACGGCGCGTCTGGAGCATCCAGGTGGAGAATGTCGTGTAGGAGCCGAGCGTCGCGCTGCCGAGCAGAATCAGCGCATCGCCCCGTACCGCCAGGCCGGTGAGCAGGCCGAGCAGCAGCGCTCCGCTCGTGTTGACCGCCAGCGTGCCAAACGGGAAGCGGGCTTCGCTGCGCGAGTCGATCGACCGGTCGATCGCCGACCGTCCGATCGCTGCGCATCCGCCGAGCAGTGCGACGCCCACCCAAACCAGGGCGTTCATGCGGGTACCGGCGTGGCTCGCGCGAGGGTCATGCCCGCCCAGATCGCCAGATACCCCGCGGCGATGCTCGCGAACGCATACCCGGCAGCCAGTCCATAGCGGCGATGGTCGATCATCAGGAGGATCTCGACTTGCATCGTGGAGAACGTCGTGTAGGTGCCACAGAACCCGGGCCCCAGCAGCGCGAAGGAGCTGCGCGACCAGGGCGCTCGCTCCAGCAGCAACCCCGCGATGAAGGCGAGCGCGAACGAGCCGCTGACGTTGATCGCAAACGTGACCCACGGCCAGCCCGGGGCTCCACTGGAGAAGGTCTCTCCCAGGCCGACGCGCAGCAGGGCTCCGACTGCTCCTCCAAGGAAGATCGCCGCCGACTCGCGCCGGTCTAGGCTCAGGACGACGCTGGTAGGCACGGTGCTGGAGGCTCCTCTCGCGTGGAGTATTGGTCTTTCGCGAAAGGAGCCATCAGCCCTTTTCCAGCGGGCGGTTCGGAAGACACGTCTCCCCCCAGGACTCCATCTGGTACCCGGAAGATACCGCACCCCTCGATCCGCGCTTGCGCTGCTCAGTCGGCGTAGGTCTGCCGGATGGCCTCTACCTCGGGCAGCACCATGAAGAACCCGTCGAGCAGTTCCGGGTCGAAGTGCCGGCCACGCTCGGCGCGCATCATCTCGACGGCCGACTTGACGGGAAACGCCGGGCGGTAGACACGATCGCTGGTGAGGGCGTCGAAGACGTCGGCGATTGCGGCAATACGTCCTTCCGGCGGGATGTCCTCGCCCGCAAGCCCGCGGGGGTAGCCGCTTCCGTCCCAGCGCTCGTGATGGGTGCGGGCGATGAGCGCGCCCAGCTGCACGACCTCCGAGGCCGCCCCGGAGAGCATCTGAAACCCTGTCTCGGCGTGGCCTTTCATGGCCTCGAACTCCTCCGGGGTGAGCTTGCCGCGCTTGAGCAGGATGTTGTCTGGAATCGCGATCTTGCCGACGTCGTGCAGCTGGCTTGCCAGGCGCACGAGCTCACAGCGCTGCTCGGAGAACCCCGTCTGGCGAGCCAGGATCTCGCAGTAGGAGCTCATGCGATGCAGGTGGTGTCCGGTCTCCTCGTCGCGAAACTCGACCAGGCGCGCCAACCGGAAGATCGTTTCGGCCTGCGAAGCCCACACCTTGGTCTCCGAGAGCTCGAGATCCTGCAGCGTCTCCTCCAACTCGCTGTTGCGCTCTTCCACGGTGGCTCGCAGGCGCTTTACGAGACGGCCATTCTCAAGCTCGAGGCGCCTGCGGTGCAGGGCATTGGCGACGTTGATGAGCAGCTCACCCGACCTCACCGGTTTGACCAGGTAGCCATACGCGCCGAGCTCGATCGCGGACATCGCCAGCTTGGTTCTGTCCTCGCCGGTGACCATCAGGACCGCCACCTCGGGATAGTCCTGGCGGATGTGAGAGAGCAGTTCCATCCCGGACTCCCCGGGCATGTTCACGTCGAGCAACGCGAGCTGGTAGGGGCTCTGCCGCAGTTGCCTCCTTACGGTGTTCGCATCGCAGGCGCTGTCGCAGGAGTAGCCCTGGTCGCGTACGACGCGTTCCTCCCAGCGCCGCAGCGCCTCGTCGTCATCGACGATCAGCAGCTCTGGCATGCGTCATCACCCCGCCCGTCGAGGATCTGGGCGACCTTTGCAAGCAGTCCTAGCCCGGAGAAGGGCTTCTCCATGAGCGCCATCCCAGCATCCAGATGCCCCCCGGAGTCGAGGATCGGCTGGGCAAACCCCGACATCAACAGCACATGCACCGACGGACGCTCCACCAGCAGCCGTTCAGCCAGCTGCGGCCCGGGCATCTGCGGCATGATCACGTCGCTGAGCAGCAGATCGATCGCGTCCGTGTGCTCGCTGGCGAGCACCAGTGCCTCGGGACCGTTTGCCGCGACGATCACCCGATAGCCGGCTCCGGTAAGGATGCGACGAGTGACCTCGCGCAGCGCCTGCTCGTCCTCGACCAGCAGGATCGTCGCTTCGCCGCGCGGCACCGGGGAGTCGGTTTGTGGCTCGGCGGGTGAGCTCACCCGGTCGGTTACCGGCAGCAGCGCCGTGAAAGTGGTACCGATATCGGGCTTGGAATAGATTTGCGAGTGTCCGCCCGCCTGCTGGACGATCCCGTACACGGTCGCGAGCCCGAGACCCGTCCCCTGGCCCGGGGGCTTGGTGGTGAAGAACGGATCGAAGGCGCGCTGTGCGGTCTCGAAGGGCATGCCCACACCGGTATCGCTGACTCGCAGGCGAACGTGGGGCCCGGGTGAGAGCTCGGGCCGTGACGCGGCGTAGTCCTCGTTGATGTCCACGTTGGTGGTGTCGATGCTCAGCGCGCCGCCCTCGGGCATCGCGTCACGCGCGTTCACCGCGAGATTGACCAGGAGCTGCTCGAGTTGTCCGGGGTCGATGAGCACGGGGCTCAGGTTGACATCAAGCGAGCTGTGGA
This sequence comes from Solirubrobacterales bacterium, assembly GCA_044446265.1. Classification (GTDB taxonomy): domain Bacteria; phylum Actinomycetota; class Thermoleophilia; order Solirubrobacterales; family Solirubrobacteraceae; genus Palsa-744. Next base: position 34,522 of record JBIOES010000003.1, on the reverse strand, counting down.
GCTCGACTTGCTCCCCGAGCGTGCGGCGCAGAAGCTGCTCGACGTGGCTGACGACGTCGTTGACGTGAACGACCTCGGGTTGAACGACCTCGCGGCGGGCGAACGCGAGCAGCTGGTGAGTCAGATGCGAGGCTCGCTCACCGGCGAGGCGGATCTGCTCGACGTCTTCGCGTGTGCCATGCCAGCGGTCATCGCCGTCAACGCCTGACGCCGCGTCGAGGTCGTTGGCGACGAACGCCGCATAGTTGATGATCACGGCCAGCAGATTGTTGAAGTCGTGCGCAATGCCGCCCGCGAGCTGCCCGAGGCTCTCCAGGCGCTGAGCCTGGTGCAGCTGATTCTGGAGCTCTTCCCGTTCCGCGTCTGTCTTCAGCCGCTCGCGCTCACGGGCCGCCACCACATGTCCGCTTTCAAGGCTAGGACTCCCCATACCAGACTTTCTACCAGACAGTGTAGCACCAATATAGGTAATAAGTACGTAGGCGCTAGCTATCGTCAGGCTGCCCGTCGGGGAGACCGGAGTAGGCTGGATGCAGAGCATATGCGCGCGCCACGGACGAGCAATCTACTCGTAACGATCCCGATCAGCCACTACTGCGAGAAGGCGCGATGGGCGCTCGACCGCGCCGGCGTGGCCTACCGGGAGCGCGCCCACGTGCAGGCGATTCACCGCTACGCAACGCTGCGTGCCGGCGGTGGGCTGACCGCGCCGGTATTCGTCTGCGCCGCCGGCGTGCTGGCCGAGTCCGCGGAGATCCTCGCTTGGGCCGACGTGCAGGCGCCCGAGGGTCGCACGCTTTACCCGGAGGACCCTGTACAGGCCGCCCAGGTGCGGATGCTCGAAGTCGACTTCGACACCCGCCTGGGTCCGCATTCGCGGCGTTGGATGTACCAGCAGCTGCGCACGCGTCGCGACCTCGCGATGGCCTATGGCTGTGTCGGTATCCCGGCGTGGGAGCGGGCGACCCTGCGGGTTGCCTACCCCGCGATGATCGGGATCGTGGCAAGGGTCCTCGATGTCACGCCCGCCGCGGCGATCCAGTCAGAGGTCGAGGTACGGGCCGTGTTCGACGCTGTCGGCGAGCGCCTGAGCGACGGCCGGCCGTACATCTGCGGCGAGTCGTTCACCGCCGCCGACCTGACGTTCTCGACCCTCGCCGCCCCCATGCTGATGCCACCGGGCTACGGCGTGCTGCTGCCTCAGCCCGAGGAGCTGCCGCCCTACATGGCGGCGGTGGTGGGCGAGTTGCGCGCCCATCCCGCTGGCGTTCACGCTCTTGCGATGTTCGCCACTCACCGGCGCTGAGGGCTCATCGAGACAACCAAGCGAGTCAAGTCGCGGGCTCCTCCCCGCTACTCTCGCTCTCGCCATCGGCAAGAATTCGGTAGAGCGCCTTGCGTGTGTCGGCGAGCACCGTCTTGGCCTCGGCGATCTGATGTCCACCGCCGGCGCGCATCACCTGCGAGAAGGCAAGAGCCACCTCCTTCATCAACGCCGCGAGCTCGACAGCCTGGTCGCTCATACCGTGGCTCATCTGCTTCCATGGCGGGGGAGCGTCCTCGGCGCGCTCGTCCACAGCGGCCTTGCCGGCATCGGTGAGGTGGAAGAGCTTGCGTCCGTCGGTCTCCTGCGAGCGCACCAGGCCCTCGTCTTCGAGCTGCGCCAGGGCCGGATACACCGAGCCTGGGCTGGGGCGCCACAGCCCGTCGCTGCGCTCCTCGAGCTCCTGCATGATCTGGTAGCCGTTGCGCGGCTCCTCGGCGAGCAGCATCAGCGCCGCCATGCGCACATCTCCACGGCGCGCTTTGCGTCCGCGCCCGCGACCCCAACCGAAGGGTCCGCTCGGGCCGGGTCCGAACGGAGGTCCCGCGAACGGGTAGCCGCCGAAGGAGCCCGCCGCGCCGCGGTGGTGTCCGGGACCGTGGTGCCCTCGCCCGGCGGTCATCAATCTGATCAGCCCGATGAAATCGGGGGTCTCGCGCAACTCGCGCGAGCAGCAGTTGGATCTTGCATATGCTTCCACGACTTACTCCTTTGGTAGCTCTCGATAGTACAACGATATATCGCTATCTGTCGAATGTCAAGGTCGCTCCTGGGCCGCCGCGTGAGGGCTTATGGTGCAACTCGTGAGGTCTGCTCGCTGCACAGCAGCGCTTGTCGCCGCACTCGCGTCGATGGCCGTGGGCCCATTGACCGCGCCAGCTGGCGCATCGGTCACGGTGGGCAGGCCATTGCTCGCCGTGGACGAGAACGCCGAATTCAACGGCATTCTCGCGAGCTTCACACCAAACGGATCGCCGGGCCCCGCCTCCCAGTACCACACGACAATCGAATGGGGCGATGGAACGACCACGACGGCCACCGTCATCGGGAGCGCTGGGACCTTCACGATCAGCGGCAACCACATCTACGCCGAGGGGGGCAATTGGCCGCTCGAGGTGACGGTCGAAGACTCGGGCGACAGCAGTAAAGCCGAAGCGACCGGCGCCGCCACCGTCGCCGACGCCCCACTCTCCGCCACGGGCCCCACCGCGGTGACCCTCGCAGAGGGTGGCGCTGCCCCGGCGACGCTCGCCCACTTCACCGACTCCGACACCGGGCCGGTCCCGCCCCCCAGCCATTACACCGCGACGGTCTCCTGGGGAGACGGCGCAAGCAGCCCCGCGACGATCATCGGGCTGGGCGGAGAACAGGGCTACGACGTGAGCACCACCCCCCATGTCTATGCCGAGGAGGGCTCGTTCACCCTAACCGTCACGATCGAAGACATCGGCGGCGCGCACGCGAGCGTCTCGATCCCCGTGAGCGTGCTCGATCTGCCCCTCACGGCCACGCCCGTCTCCGCGCTGAGCGTGAGTGGACTGGGCAACGCCCCGTTCACAGGTCGCCTGGCGAGCTTCACCGACGCCGACCCGGCCGCGCAGGCTGGCAACTACACCGCGCAGATCCTGTGGGGCGACGGATCGGGATCGGACGGCACCATCGCCGTAGCCTCGGCCGGTGTCTTCGCCGTCGACGGCGCCCACATCTACACCCAGTCCGGGATCTACACGGTGAAGGTGCTGATGCGCGATGGCGGCGGGCAGAGCGCACTGGCTCAGGTCTCGCTCACGGCCACCGTGACCCCGGCGGTGGCATCGCCGCTCCCCGCGCTGCCTCGCTGCGTCGTCCCCAACCTCAAGGGCAGGAGCCTCGCGGCCGCCGGGACGGCGCTCGCCCGCGCTCGCTGCAAGCTCGGCAAGGTCGCCAAGGTCGCCAAGCCGCGCCGGCCAAAGCACAGCCGCAGCAGGCCCGCCGGCCTACTGGTCATAGTCGGGCAATCCCCGGCGGCCGGTTCCAGCGAGCCGTCAAACACGGCAGTTTCGGTGCGCATGGCGCCAGCCCCCGCGGGCAAGGCCAAGCGTCACAAGTAGGTCACAGGTGGGCCGCTAGCATGGACGCCAAGCGCCATGTCTGCACCCGATTCACAGGCAACTCCCCCCGCTGAGGCTCAGACTCCGAGCTGGACGTTCGAGCCCGGACACACCGAGGCGGGCTTTCGCGCCCGCCACATGATGGTCACGTGGGTGCACGGCCTGTTCAAGGACGTGCACGGCAAGCTCCATCTCGACTGGGCGCGACCGCTGGAGGCCACCTTCTTCGGGGAGATCGACGCGACCAAGCTGTGGACGGGAGAGCCCGATCGCGACGCCCACCTGCGCAGCGCCGACTTCTTCGATGTCGAGCACCACCCCAAGATCACCTTCACGGGAAGGCTCACCGAGCGCACGGGCGACACCGCCTTCAAGGCCATCGCCGACCTGACGATTCGCGGGATCACCCGTCCTGTCCCGATGGACGTGACCCATCTGGGCCAGTGGAAGACGCCCTTCTGGGTGGGGGACGAGAACAAGGGAACGCTCACCCGCATCGGCTTCGAGGCCAAGACCCGCATCGACCGTCACGACTTCGGTGTGTCCTGGCAGGATCAGATCCCCGGCGGCGGTGTGGTTGTCAGCAACGAGATCGAGGTCACCCTCGACATCGAGGCTATCCTCGATGCTGACCTGGAGGCGACGGGCGCGATCGAGTACTACCGGGCCGACAATCCCGAGTGATCGATCCGCCGCCGCAGGTTCGCTTCGATCGGCGCAGCGATGAGTTTCGCGCCGGCCCGCTGTCTTAGGAATCGTTCGTGTTCACAGGCGCCCTCCGCCGGCGTGGAAAGGAAAATGGAAATGGCATCGCTCACCCGCTGGGTTCTGGCCCACAAGCGCATCGTCGTCGCCTTCTGGCTCGTCCTGACCCTGATCGGCATGGCGTCGGCCTCCTCGGCGACCAAATCGCTGAAGCAGAAGTTCTCGGTGCCCGGCAAGGAGGGCTGGATCGCCAACCAGCGGATCTCCCATGACTTCCACGGAACGGGCGGCAACACCGTCCCGATGCTGCCGGTGGTGACGCTGCCCGCCGGGCGCTCCGTGAGCTCGGCATCGGTGCGCGCCGAACTGCACGCGCTCGAAGCGCGCCTCACTGCCGCCCTGCCCGGGATGCGCGCCGCTGGCTACGCGAGCACCGGCAACGCGGCCTTCCTCTCCAAGGACGGGCGCACGACCTTCATCGTGGCCTACGCCCCGCCCGACCCCAACCAGGCGTTCGGCAACAACCCCGAAGCGGCCAAGAAGGCCGTCGCGACGCTCGCAGGCGCCACCGTGGCGGGCGCGCCGGTGCACCTCACGGGCTTTGAAGTGCTGGCGGTCCAGAGCGGTGGGGGCAACGGGCCCGGCGTGCTCCTGGAGGCGCTGCTGGGTGGCCTCGGCGCGCTTCTCGTGCTGGCCTTCGTGTTCGGCTCGTTCCTTGCGCTCGTGCCGATCATGATGGCGGTGGTCTCCATTCTCACCACCTTCCTCGTGGTATGGGGGCTGACGAGCGTCACCGAAGTCTCGCCGATCGTTCAGTTCCTGATCGCGCTGATCGGCCTCGGCGTGTCGATCGACTACGCGCTGCTGATCGTGGTGCGCTGGCGCGAGGAGCGCGCTCACGGTCTCGAGGGCGACGCCGCCGTGCAGCGGGCGATGGAAACCGCGGGCCGTGCTGTGGTCTTCAGCGGCACCACCGTCGCGATCGGGCTGCTGGCGCTCGTCGCGCTGCCGCTGCCCTTCCTGCGCTCGGTGGGCTACGGGGGCATGTTGATCCCGCTGATCAGCGTGATCGTCGCGATGACGCTGCTGCCGATCGTGCTCAGCAAGTTCGGGCCGCGCCTGGATTGGCCCCACGTGCGCAACGACGACAACGCCAGCCGCTCGTGGACACGCTGGGCCGAGACGGTGGTGCAGTGGCGCTGGCTGGCCGCGATCGTCGCCTGCCTGGTGCTCGCGGCGCTCGTCTCCGCGGCCTCCGGTCTGCAGCTGGGGGTGTCGAACGCCAACACCGTCGCCAAGCAGGGCGACGCCAAGCAGGGGCTGCGGGAGCTGGAGTCCTCGGGTATCGGCTCGGGTGCGCTGCTCCCCAACGAGGCGCTTGTCGAAGGCTCGACCTCGCCCGAAGCTGTCGCTCACGCGCTCGCCGCGGTGCCCGGCGTGCACGGCGCCGTGGCGCCAGATTCACCACAGTGGCGCACCGGCGGCGCGGCCGTGGTGGACGCCTTCTCGACTCCCGACGCCTCCTCGGCGAGCGGGCGCGAAACGCTCGATCGCGTGCGCACCGCCGCGCACGGCACCGGGCCCGAAGTGCGCCTCGGCGGACTCGCGGCGCAGAACGAGGACTTCATCGAAGCCGTGTACGGCAACTTCCCACTGATGATCGCCCTGATCGCGCTGATCACCTTCGTACTGCTCGCGCGCGCGTTCCGCTCGCTGCTCTTGCCGCTGAAGGCGGTGGTGCTCAACATCATCAGCGTTGCCGCCGCCTGGGGCGTGCTCGCGCTCGTGTGGCAGCACGGCTACGGCTCGAACACGATCTGGGGGATCCCCGCCACGGGCTCGATCACCGCCTGGATTCCGCTGATGGTGTTCGCCTTCCTGTTCGGCCTCTCGATGGACTACGAGGTGTTCATCCTCGCGCGTATGCGCGAGGAGTACGACGCCACCGGCTCGACCGATACGGCGGTTGTGCGCGGCATCGGGCGCACCGGGCGCCTGGTCACGAGCGCGGCGCTGATCCTGTTCCTTGCGTTCGTTTCCCTTGCCTCCGGGCCGCAGACCGAAATCAAGGTGCTCGCCACCGGGCTGGCGGCCGGGATCCTGCTGGACGCGACGATCATTCGCGCGCTGCTGGTGCCCGCCGTCATCTCGCTGTTCGGGCGCTGGAACTGGTGGCTTCCGCAGCTGCCCGCACGGATCCTGCGCGTGGAGCCCTCGCTGCCTCCGCGGGCGCTCCCCGGCGAGAACGTCGGATGACGGGCGGTCCCGCGGGAAGGGCTGTGACGAGATGACGAGCAATGACGGGGCGAGCGCGAGTCGGCATCGCGATGGCATCGAAGTCGAAGGCCTGATCCGGGACTTCAAGGGCGGCGTGCGCGCGGTCGATGGCATCGACCTGCGCGTCGCGCCCGGGGAGATCTACGGATTCCTGGGGCCCAACGGAGCGGGCAAGTCGACCACCGTGCTGGTCCTCACGACGCTCCTGCCCCCCACCGCCGGCACCGCGCGCGTCGCCGGTCTGGACGTCGTCCACCAGGGCCCGGAGGTGCGGCGCGCGATCGGCGCCTCGCTGCAGGAGTCCGCCCTGGACCCGTTCCTCACCGGGCGCGAGCACATGCGCCTGCAGAGCTCGCTGCACGGGCTGGGCAAGGCCGAGCGCGGGGAGCGCGGAGCGGAGCTGCTCGCGCGCGTCGGGCTCACCGAGGCCGCCGATCGCAAGGTCGGTGGCTACTCGGGCGGCATGAAGCGCCGCCTGGACCTCGCCCTGGCGCTCGTGCACCGCCCGCGGCTGCTCTTCCTGGACGAGCCCACCACCGGTCTCGATCTCCAGAGCCGCGCCGCGCTGTGGGACGAGGTGCGACGGCTGGCCGGCGACGGCGTGACGGTCTTCCTCACCACGCAGTATCTGGAGGAGGCCGACGTGCTCGCCAACCGCGTGGGGATCATCGACCGCGGCAAGATCGTCGCCGAGGGGACCCCCACCGAGCTGAAGGCCGAGATCGGACGCCCGAGCGTCGAGGCGATCCCCCAGGACCCGGGCGAACGCGAGCGCCTGGCCGGCGCGCTGCACCGCTTCGGCGAGGAGGCCGCCGCCTCGAGCAACGGCGTGGCGGTGAGGCTGCCCAAGGGCGTGGGCGACCTCGCTGAGATCGTGCGCGTTCTCGACGCCGAGGGCCTGCGCGTGGCCGATCTGCGCCTGCACTCCCCCACGCTGGACGACGTCTTCCTGGCCAAGACCGGCCGCTCGCTGGAGGGCGCCGCCGACGGACCGCAGGAGCGCCGCGAGGAGACCTCGGCCGAGCCCGTCTCGGCGTGAGCCCGGCGCTGTTCACGCAGGTGGGCGTGCTGGCGCGCCGTTCGATGCTCAAGACCCTGCGCCAGCCCTTCCAGCTCTTCCCGATCGTGTTCTTTCCCGCGATCCTGCTCGCGGTGAACTCCAGCGGGCTGCGCGCGGCCACGCTGCTGCCCGGCTTTCCCACGCACTCCTACGTCTCCTTCGCGATCGCCGTGGCGTTCGTGCAAGGGGGCATGTTCTCGCTCATCAACACCGGCACGAACCTCGCCGAAGACATCGAGAGCGGCTTCTTCAGCCGTCTCTCGCTCACCCCGCTGCGGCGCGTGTCGCTGATCGGGGGACTGCTCGTGGGAGTGGGGGCGCTCGGCGCGATGCAGTCCGCTGTCTACATCCTGATCGGGCTGATCGCGGGGGCGCACCTCGCGGCCGGCTTCGCGGGAGGGCTGGTCGTGATCCTGCTCGGCTCGCTGGTCGCGTTGGCGTTCGGGGCGCTCGGCTGTGCGATCGCGCTGCGCACCGGCTCGGGCGAGGTCGTGCAGGGTCTGTTCCCGCTCTTCTTCGTGTTCATCTTCCTATCCTCTAGCAACCTCCCCCGCCAGCTGCTGAAGACAGGCTGGTTTCATACCGTCGCGACGTGGAACCCGATCTCCTACCTGATCGAGGCGTTCCGCAGCCTGTTCATATTCGGCTGGGATGGGACCGCCCTGGCGCGCGGCTTCGCGGTGGCGCTCGCGCTGCTGCTCCTGGGCCTGCTCGCCGCGACGGCCGCCCTGCGCACGAGGCTCCAGCGCACATGAGGGGCGGCATCTGGAGCACCGCCCGGGCGATCGCATGGCGCAGCCTGCACACCTACTTTCGCCGCCCCGACCTGATCGTCCCCTCGCTCGTCTTCCCGCTCGTCTTCCTGGCCGCCTTCGCCGGCGGGCTATCCGCGCTGGGCTCGGTCCCCGGGTTCGACTTCCCCGCCGGCTACACGGCGTTCCAGTTCGTGTTCGTGCTGTTGCAGTCGGCGATGTTCGGCGGGCTGTTCACCGGCTTCACGCTCGCCTTCGACTTCGAAAGCGGGTTTGCGCGGCGCCTGATGCTCGCCGCGGGCGATCGCCGTGGCATCGTCCTTGGCTACGCGCTCGTGGGCCTCACGCGCGGGGTCGTCACGCTCACCGTCGTAACCGTGGTGGCGCTGCTGGGCGGCATGCGCATCACCGGCAGCGGAGTGGACGTCTTCGGCCTCTACACCCTGGCGCTGCTGCTCGTGCTCGTCGGCTACGGCTGGGCGGCCGGCGTGGCCTTCCGCTTCCGCTCGATCCAGGCCGGCCCGCTGATGCAGGTGCCGATCTTCCTGATCCTGTTCCTGGCGCCCGTCTACGTGCCGCTCGGGCTGCTCGAGGGCTGGATCCACGCCGTCGCGAGCGTCAACCCGGCGACCGCGTTCCTCGGCGCCGGCCGCGGGCTCATCTCAGGCGTCCACGACCACACGGCGCTGGCCTTCGCCTGCGCGCTCGCGCTGATCGCGCTGTTCGGGGTGTGGTCGCTGCGCGGGCTGCGCGCCGCCGAACGTGCGGGGTGAGAGGCCGTTGGTCAGGGCTCGGTATGCAGGACGACGTCCGCGATGTAGGGGAGCCGCTGGCGGAGGTCCTCCTCCAGTTCGCCCGCCAGCCGGTGGGCGTCGGACAGCGTCACACCCGGGCCGACGCCGAGTGTCAGGAGCACCACTCTGCCCGCCTGCGTGGGCAGCAGACGCACCATCCGGGGCGGCGCGCCGACGCGCTCGCGCACCAGCTCCTCGATCTCGCGCTGCGCCCGCAGTTCCTCCTCGCTCTCGGCCGCGCGCGCGGCGACCGGCTGCTCCAGCGGCTCCAGATGCGTCTGCACCTCGACGACGCCCGGCCGTGCGCGGATCGCACGCTCGACGCGCTCTGAGATCTCGTGCGCGGTGCGCAGGTCGAGGTCGGCCGGGAACTTCAGGTGCAGCGCGACGCTGAGCGTCCCGCCCCGGTCGTAGATCGTGATGTCGTGCGCTTCGCGCACCAGCGGCTCGGCCAGGGCGATCGCCAGCACGCGCTCGCGCAACTCCAGGCCGCGCAGGCGCGGCTCCACGTGCACGACGACGTCGCTGCCGGGCAGCGCATCGTGGACGGCTCCCTCGATCAGATCGGCGGTCTGGTGTCCCTCGATCACGGCCTGTCCGGGCGGGACGGTCACGACGACGTCGGCGAAGTAGCGCCCGCCCGACTCGCGCAGGCGCAGCCGCCCGAGCTCGATGTCGGCGCCCAGATCGGCAATCGCGCGCTCGGCCGCCTCCTGGGCCTCCGCGGGGGTGCGATCCATCAGCACGTTGGCGTTCTCCACGATCAGCCGCGTGGCGGCCGTCAGGATGATTCCCGCGACGAGCAGGGCGGCGATCGCATCGGCCTGGGCGAACCCCGCGCGCACGAGCGCCAGCCCCACGAGCACCGCAACCGAGGCCGCCATGTCGCCCGCGAAGTGAAACGCGTTGGCGTGCAGCGCCGCGCTCTCGAACTCTCGCGCCGTGCGCACCGAGACAACGGTGCGGGTGAGATCGACGCCCAGCGCCACGGCGATCGTCGCGAACACGTACCACGGGGTGGCCGGCGCCTCGCCGCCCCCGACCAGGTGCGCGATTGCCTCGCCCCCGACGAGCAGCCCGCCGGCGAGCAGGATCGCCGCCTCGCCCAGCGCCCCCAGGTTCTCGGCGCGCCGATGCCCATAGGGGTGCTCTGGATCGGCCGGACGCCCGCCCAGGCGCACCGCGAAGAACGTCAGCACCGCCGCGACGACATCGCCGCTTGACTCGATCCCGGCCGAGATCAGGCCGAGGCTGCCCGTGACAAGGCCCACGCCCAGCTTGAGGGCCACCAGCAGGCTCGCCGCCACGATCGAGACGAGCGTCGTGCGTTGCTGCGCGAGGGCCTGATCCTTCCCCACGGACGGCATGGCGCGAGGCCGATCCTCCTCTGTGGCCGGCTGCATTGCGAGAGCCTATTGCGCGCAGGGGCGCCCGCTCGGGCTTCCCGCGGAACGAGCGGTTGCAGCGGGCGCCCGACTCGCCCAGAGCCCATCCGCCGCTCCCTGCGCCATGCTGTCAGCGGTGTCAGCCGCCACGCCGCGCATACCGGCACAGCATCGCTACGGCCTCGTGCTGGCGCTCACGATCGTCGCCGTGCTCGACGTGATCGTCGCGCCGAACACTCCCGTCAGCCGCGGCATCGGGCTGCTGGTGCAGGGCGCGACGCTGCTTGCGGTGATCGCCACCACGCGCGAGCGGCGCATCGTGCAGGGCGTGAAGGGGGCGCTTGCCGCGCTGGCGATCTTCGCCCTCGCCCTCGCGGTGGCGCTCTCGATCGTTCCGCGCTGGGTCGCCTCAGCCACCGCCGTGGTCGTGGTGGGCATCGTGCTGGTCGTGCTCGTGCGCGGCGTCGTGCGGCTGATCCGCAGCCGCGGAGTGACCCTGCAGGCGGTCGCCGGAGCGCTCTCGATCTACCTGCTTGCCGGCCTCGCCTTCGCGCTGGTGATCAGCCTCGTTGCGCGCTTCGGCCCCACGTACTTCGTACAGGGCAAGCACGAAGCGCTGAGCGAACAGGTCTACTTCAGCTTCACCACGATGACCACCACCGGCTACGGCGATCTGACCCCGGCGACCAACGTCGGCCACGCGCTCGCCGTCCTGGAGATGCTGCTCGGCCAAATCTACCTCGTGACGGTGATCGGATTGCTGGTGGGCAACCTCACGCGCCGTCCCCGCGGGGAGGAGTCCCGAGCTTCTTAGGGCCATAGCTCCAGAAACTGGGGCGAGCTGCCGACTACGAGGCTATGCGTCGGCACCTGCCACGTCTCAGCCTGACCCAAAAAGTCGCCCTGACGAGCCTCGTCCCGATCGTGGCGCTCGGCTTCGTCCTGGCGCGGGTCCTGCAGGCGCAGATCGTCACGCGCGCCGTGCAGGACGCCAGCCAGTCGGCGCAGATGCTGGCGCGCCTGGGGATCCAGCCCCGGCTCACCCCCGCGGACCTGCGCGAGGGACTCAGCGCGCGCGAGCTGCAGGCGATGAACCGGCAGCTGAGCGCCCGTTCCCCCGCGCAGAACCTCGCGCGCATCAAGATCTGGAACACCCGCTTTCGGGTCGTCTATTCAGACGACCGCCGGCTCGTGGGTCGCACGTTCGCGCCCTCGGACGACCTGCGGGGCGCGCTCGCCGGCAGACCCAACGACGCCGAGGTCGTCACCCCCAGCCCGCACGAGGAGACCGCGAGCGAGGTCGGGCTCGGCGAGCTCGTTGAGGTGTACGTTCCGCTGCGCTTCACTCCCGGCGCCCCGCCGGCGGGAGCCTTCGAGATCTACCTCAGCTACCACCCGATCGCCGCCGCGATCGCGCGCGACAAGCGCACGATCGCGCTGGTCGTGTTCTGCGGCCTGGCGCTGCTGTGGGCGATCCTGTTTCGCATCGTCGCCGGAGCCTCGCGCACCCTGCGCCGTCAGGCCAGGGAGAACGACCGGCTCGCTCGCTACGACGGCCTCACGGGGCTGCCCAACCGCACGCTGTTCCTGGAGGGCCTCGCGGCGGCGCTGCGCCGCGAGCTCGCCGCGGGAGGGGCGGTGGCCGTGCTGCTGCTCGATCTCGACGGCTTCAAGGAAATCAACGACACGCTCGGCCATGGGACCGGAGATGCGGTGCTGTGCGAGATCGGCGCGCGCCTGCGCGCCAATCTGGGAGAGCAGGCGCTGTTGGCGCGCTTGGCGGGCGATGAGTTCGCGGTGATGGCCCCCCGGCCCCCGGGCGCGCACGGGGTCTCCGAGGCGCTCACCCTGGCCGATGCCGTGCAGTCCGCGCTGGAGCGCCCCGTGGAGCTGGAGGGAGTCGCGCTCAACATCGAGGCCTCGATCGGGCTTGCGCTGGCGCCTCAGCACGCCGAGGACCTCGACGCGCTCCTGCAACGCGCCGATGTCGCGCTCGACCGCGCCAAGGCCCACCGCAGTCGCATCGAGGTCTACGCACCCGAGCACGACCACTTCGACAGCGCCCGTCTCACGCTGCTCGGTCAGGTGCGCCCGGCGCTCGAACGGGGCGAGTTCATCCTGCACTACCAGCCGCAGGCGGAGCTGCGCAGCGGCAAGGTCACCGGCGTGGAGGCGCTCCTGCGCTGGCAGCACCCGCAGCGCGGCCTCGTTCCGCCGCTGCAGTTCATCCCGCTGATCGAGCAGACGGCGCTCGTGGGCCCGATCGCGATGCACGTCGTCGACAGCGCCCTGGAACAGCTCGCGCGCTGGCGCGATCACGGCGTGCACCTGACGATGTCAGTCAACCTCTCGGCGCGCAATCTGCTCGACCCCGAACTGCCCCGCCGCATCGGCACGCTGCTCGGCCGCCACGCCGTTCCCGCCCACCGCCTCACGGTGGAGGTCACCGAGGGGGCCACCATGTCCGACCCCGAGCGGGCGGCGGCCGTGCTGGGGGAGCTGCGCGCGCTGGGCATCGGCGTCTCGATCGACGACTTCGGCTCCGGCAACGCCTCGATCGCCTACCTCACGCGACTGCCCGTCAGCGAGCTCAAGATCGACCGCTCGTTCATCACCGGCATGTGCGAGAGCCCGCGCGAGGACGCGATCGTGCGCTCCACGATCGATCTTGCGCGCCACCTGAACCTGCACGTCGTCGCCGAGGGCATCGAGACCCCCGAGGTGTGGGGGCGCCTGGCCGAACTCGGGTGCGACACCGCGCAGGGGTACCTGCTCTCGCGGCCGCTGCCCCGTGAGGAGTTCACGAGCTGGCTGCGCGCGCGTCGCGAGAGCCAGCTCGCTCCCACATTGGCTGTTCTATAAACCTTCCGAGCGCTACAGTCGTGCGGTATGCCGTGCATCCACGCACGCCCCGCGCGGGAGTGACGAGTGCCCCGCCTGGACCCCCAGTCGCTGCCCCAGCATGTGGATCGTCTCTACCGTGCGGCGTGGGGTCTGTGCGGATCCCCCCAGGACGCTGAGGATCTCGTGCAGGAGACGTTCGCGCGAGTGCTTGCCCGTCCGCGCGTGCTGCGCGGCCAGGACGAGCTTGCGTATCTCATGCGGGTGCTGCGCAACACCTTCCTCACCCAGCGCCGCGACGCTGGGCGCCGACCCCGAGCCGCCCACACGGCGCTCGAGGATCTCGACCCCGCCGACCCGCGCTCACGCGATCGCCCCGAGGAGGCGCTCGAGGCCCAGGAGGTCTTCGCGGCGATCTCCGAGCTGCCCGACAACTACCGGCTGGCGCTGGTTGCGGTCGACGTCGTGGGCCTCTCCTACCGTGAGGCCGCGGAGGCGCTGCGGACACGCGAGGCGACGATCGCGACGCGCGTGTTCCGCGCCCGCGAGCGGGTCGCGCGCGGGCTGGCTGGGACAGCGGGGGAGGCTCCGCCCTCCAAGACAGCTGGGGAAGCTCCGGCCTCCAAGGGAGTCTTGTTGGATGAGGAGCGAGCCGTATGAGCGAGATGCCAACCCCCACAGACGCCGAGACAGAGACGCAGCGCGCCACCGCGGCGCTGATCGGCGGGATCGATGTGCGCGCTCCCGCATCGCTGCACTACGCGGTTCGCGAGCTGACCGACGGCGCGCCGCGCCCGCAGCGCGCGTGGTCCGGGCGTCCGCTCCTGGCCGGCGCCTTCGCGAGCCTCGCGGCGATGATCCTCGTCCTGGTGCTCCTGGTGAGCGGCGGCGGGAGCGGCGCGCCGACGGTGCTGCAGGCGTCGGGCCTCGCACTGCGGCCCTCCACGCTGAGCGCGCCCACGGAGTCCGCCACAGCGCCGGGGCGCCTGACGATCTCCGCGGCCGGCATCGCCTACCCCTACTGGGGCAAGCGCTTCGGGTGGCATGCCGCCGGCGCTCGCACCGACAGTGTGAACGGGCGTATGGTCACGACCGTCTTCTACTCCTCCACCCGCTCGGGCGCCGGGCGGCGGATCGCACCCCACGCGGAGCGGATTGGGTATTCGATCGTCGCCGGCCCCGCGCTCGCCGTCCCCACCGCGGGGCACGCGACGACGTGGCACGGCGTGCGCTTTCAGGTGCTGCGCACCGGCCACGCGACGGTGGTGACGTGGCGTCGCGCCGGGCACACGTGCATACTGGTCGGCTCCGGAGTCAGCTCGCGAACGCTGCTGACCCTCGCCAACTGGCAAGCCACCTGAACCCCACCCAAAGCGCGTGAAAGCAATCCAGATCGTCGAGCTCTCGGGGCCCGAGAGCGCACTGCGCCTCGCCGAGGTGCCCGAGCCCGACGGGGCGCACCCGCTCACGCCGGGCGAGGGAATCGCGATCGAGGTGCACGCCGCCGGAGTCTCCTTTCCCGAGCTGCTGCAGACGCGCGGGCTCTACCAGCTCAAGCCGCCGCTCCCCTTCGTGCCGGGCAGCGAGGTGGGGGGCATCGTGCGCAGCGCACCCGCGGGCGCCGCCGTGCAGGAGGGCGATCGCGTGGCGGCCTTCTGCGGGCTGGGCTCCTTCGCGCAGAGCGTGGTGGCGCCGGGGTTCTTCACCTTCTCCCTCCCCCCCGCGCTCGACTTCGCGCAGGGTGCGGGGCTGATCCTCAACTACCACACCGCCTACTTCGCGCTGGCGATGCGCGGGCGCCTGAAGGAGGGCGAGACGGTGCTGGTGCACGGCGCCGCGGGAGGCGTGGGGACCGCTTCGCTACAGGTCGCGAAGGGGCTCGGCGCGCGCACGATCGCGGTCGTCTCGAGCGATCAGAAGCAGCGCGTGGCCGAGCAGGCCGGCGCCGACCACGTGGTGCGCTCCGATGGCCCCTGGAAGGACGAGGCCAAGTCGATCTCCGGCGGCGGCGTCGATGTGGTGCTCGATACGGTGGGCGGCGATCGCTTCACCGACAGCCTGCGCTCGCTGCGCGAGAACGGACGCGTCGTCGTGGTGGGCTTCACCGCCGGATCGATCCCCGAGGTGAGGGTCAACCGCCTGCTGCTCAACAACACCGAGATCGTGGGTGCCGGCTGGGGGCACTGGGCGATGAGCCACGCCGAAGAGACGCGCGAGATCGGCGCGGCGCTGCACGCGATGATCGAGCGTGGGGTGGTGGCGCCGATCGTGGGCGCGCGCTTCCCCCTGGAGCAGGCCTCCGAGGCGCTGCTGGCGCTCGAGCGCCGCACTGCCACCGGCAAGGTGGTCCTGGACCTGGACCTGGAGGTGGGTTGATGGACTTCGCCCCCTCCCCCCGCACGCAGGAGATGCTGGAGAAGGTGGATGCGTTCATCGCCCAGCGCGTAACCCCGCGGGAGGAGGCCCACCACCGCGAGCAGCTCGCCCTGCAGGACCCGTGGGTGGTTGCGCCGCTGGTGGAGGAGCTCAAGGCGCAGGCCAAGGCGGAGGGGCTGTGGAACCTGTTCCTGCCCGATACCACGCATGGCGCGGGGCTCGCGAACGTGGAGTACGCGCCGCTCGCGGAGCGCATGGGCCGCTCGCTGATCGCGAGCGAGTGCTTCAACTGCAACGCCCCCGATACGGGCAACATGGAGGTGCTGCTGCACTTCGGCTCGCCCGAGCAGCGCGAGCAGTGGCTGACTCCGCTGCTCAATGGAGACATACGCTCGGCCTTCTGCATGACCGAGCCGGGCGTGGCCTCCTCTGACGCCACCAACATGCAGGCCACCGCGACGGTGGAGGGCGAGGAGGTGGTGCTCAACGGGCGCAAGTGGTGGAGCACCGGCGTTGGGCATCCCAACTGCAGGGTGGGAATCTTCATGGGCCTCACCGATCCGAGCGCCGATCGCTACCACCAGCACTCGATGGTGCTCGTTCCGCTCGACTCCCCGGGCGTGAAGGTCGAGCGGATGCTCACCACGATGGGCTTCCTCGACGCGCCCGGTGGCCACGGCGAGGTGAGCTTCACCGATGTGCGCCTCCCCTCTGACGCGATCATCGGCGGTCCCGGCGAGGCGTTCACGATCGCGCAGGCGCGCTTGGGGCCGGGGCGCATCCACCACTGCATGCGCCTCATCGGCCTTGCGGAGCTCGCTTTGGAGCTTGCCTGCCGCCGCGCCACCGAGCGCACCGCCTTCGGCAAGCCGCTTGCCAACCTGGGGGGCAACCGCGAACGCATCGCCGACGCGCGCATCGCGATCGACCAGGCTCGCCTGCACGTGCTGCACGCGGCATGGCTCGTGGATCAGCAGGACCCGCGGGCGCTCGGCGCGGTCTCGCAGATCAAGGTCGCCGTCCCCAACATGGCCCAGGGAGTGGCGGACATGGCGATGCAGCTGCACGGCGGCGCGGGCCTCAGCGACGACTTCCCGCTGGGCGCCGCCTGGATCGTGGCGCGCGCGCTGCGCCTTGCAGACGGGCCCGATGAGGTGCACCGAGGCGTGATCGCGCGGCTGGAGCTTGCTCGCTACGGGCAGGGGAAGTGGGCTTCCACTCCCAAGCCGCCATCCTCCTGACGCGCGGCCGCTGAATCGCGGGCCCGCGCGCCTTGTGGGCCACTTGGGCAGTCGCTCACGATGGCAGCAAATGCACCAACTACGCTGCCCCCTGCGGAGCCTCGTCAGAGGCGGAGCCTTCCCTCTCCTCCTCCTCCTCCTCCTCGTGCTTCCCGCTCCCGCGCAGCCAGCCCGCAAGCTCCTGGCCGGCCGAGTTGATCGACTCGCCGGCATCGCGGAACGCCTCACGGAAGCGCTCGGCGTAGTGGGAGACAGCCTCGCTGCTCTCCGCGCGGGCGTCCACGGGCTCATCGCGCGTGGGGTACTCGCCGCTGACGATGCGATCGAACTCGCCCGAGCGCACCCACTCCATCAGCTCGTGCGTGCGCTTCACGGGCATCGGGTGGCTCACGCCCATGTCGATCAAGAGGCGCGTGAGGCGCTCCAGCCCGCCGCCCTTCTCGGTGTAGTCGAGGCCCTGGCGCATGAACGCATCGAGGTCGAGCTGATCGACCATCGCGCCCCCCGCGAGGCACATCAGCGTGCGGCACACCGTGAGCGGATCGCGCGTCACGAGCGCCGCCGCGCGGTCGGCGCTCAGCTCGGTGGCGCGCTCCCACTCCAGCAGCGCCGTGCGCACCGGCGCGAGCGGGAGCAGCAGGCGCGAGGTGCGCGTGAGCAGCAGCAGGATGTAGAGCGCCGTGCGGTAGAGCTGATGATCGGCGAGGATGTGCGCGGCCTCGTGCGCGAACACCGCGCGGCGCTGCCCCGCATCGAGCAGCCCCACGAGCTCGGACTGCACCACCACGATCGGGCGCTTGGAGCCGATCGCCAGCGCGTTGGGCGAGGGGTACTGAGTCAGATACAGATCCGGCACCTCAGCCATGTCGAGCGTGGTGTAGGCGATCGCGTGCTCGCGCCACACGTCCCCCAGCTGCTCCTCGGAGAGCCGCACAGAGGAGCCCAGGTAGCTCTGGCGCAGCGCTCGCTCGTACCCCAGCTCCACGAGCTTGCGCACCACAGTGTCGAGATACGGAATCGAGCCGAGCGCCGCCGTCGCCGCGCGATCGGCCGGGTGCTGGAAGGCGCGCGGGGAGATCCCCTTCAGGCGATACCCCTCGGCGGGGAGCTGGGAGGAGGCCGACTCCATCCGCCGAGACTACCGCCTCGCGCAAGCCGCGCGAAAGGGATCGGGAGGAGGCGGCCATCCGGCCGCCGGGGTGGGCCGCGTAGTGGGGACGGCCGGTTGGTGGGGCGACGTTTCGGGTGGTTGGGTCGCGCGTGTCCCGTTTCGGGAAGGCAGTCGGTGTAGAACACATGGGACACATTCAGCCTCTTTCCAAAAACATCCGTCGCACACGTGCTACACTGGACTTCATGGCACGCGAGATCACCCAGCGCCAGCTGCGCAACGACAGCGGCGAGATAATGCGAGAGCTCGATGGCGGGGAGACGTTCCTCGTCACCCGCAACGGAACGCCCGTCGGTGAGCTGGCGCCGATTCCCCGTCGACGCATGGTGCCGGCAGCCGTCGCGCTCGCGGCGTTCACGGGCGCCGCGCCGATCGACCCCGCTCGCTTCCGTGCCGACGTCGATCGTGCGCTCGATCAGGACGCCACGCCACGTGTCTGACTCCCCGGCCGCACCATCGCCGTCCGGGGCCTCCCCCCGTCGCGCTCGCGGACTGCTGGACACCTCGGTGGTCATCGACCTCGAGCGGCTCGCGCCAGGGGATCTGCCCGAGACGCTCGCCGTGTCGAGCATCACGATGGCCGAGCTCACCGCCGGTCCGCACGCCACCTCCGACCCCCACGAGCGAGCCCGCCGTCAGGAACGCCTGCAGCGAGCCGAAGCCACCTTCGACCCGCTCCCCTTCGACGTTGCCGCGGCGAGAGCCTACGGCCGCATCTACGCCGCGGCGGTGAGCACCGGGCGCAAGGCGCGCGGCCAGCGCGCCGTCGATCTGCTGATCGCGGCCATCGCCCTCGCGGGCGGCTTTGCGCTGTACACGCGCAATCCGGACGACTTCACGCCGCTTGCGGGCGTGCTCGACGTTGTGGCCGTTGGGCTTCCCGCGGCAGCTTGAGCTCTATCTCCTTTTTCTCTTGAGCGACCCACGCGCCGTCCGCTGTGCGAGGAGATGCACGCTCTCGTTGAGGGTCGGCGTTTCGAGCACCTCGATCGCCAGCCGCGCCGCGAGGCGACCGTGAGCGGAGCTCAAGAGCGCGCGTCCGGTGGCGTTGAGGTGGATCTTCACAATCGCCGTCTGACCGGCGCTCAGCGAGAAGTTGGCCGTGCCGATCGTCACCGTATGCGACTTCTTCTTTCCGCTCTTGAGCATTACCGTCTGCTTCGCCTTCAGCACGATTACGCCGTTGCAGCCTTCGATTTCTTTGCAATCGAGCTTTGCCAGCGCCATCCCGCTGCTCTGCACCGTGAGGCTCCTGCCGAGGAGAGCCATGCCTTCGTTGTGGACGCTCGCCGCTTCGACCCCGCCCGCGGCGAGAGTTGCAGTCCCGCTGCCTGTCGTTGCGCCGCCCGCCGGCGGTGTGGGCGACGGCGATGGTGGGGCCGGAGGCTGAGGAGAAGAGGGCGCTGGTTCGATCGCGCGCAGGGATGTCGTGCGCACCACCCCGGTTCCTCCAGTGTTGGTGGCGTGCACTTCGCAGAAGATCGTGCGTCCCACATCGCCGGCGGACAGCTGGTAGGTGGAGGATGAGCCCGACTGAAGGACCAACCCACTCGAACTGTCGACAAACAGGTAGGTGATTGTCGGCTGGTTGCTCCAGCTCCCCGGGTTGCAAGTCAGGGCGTTGCCGACCTTCGGTATGCCTCTTACGACGATTGCGCTGCCACCGCGTGGAGCCATCGGTGGCGAGGGATCGCCTTCGATGAAGTCCCTGATCTCAGGTGCCGCGAGGTTGACGAACCCATTGGTTACCCCAGTGTGACAATGCGCACCGGAGACCACCGGGACGGTGTCCATTACTCCGATAAGTGCCGGTTCGGCTATGGCTGTGGTGAGACCGCTACCAGCGTCGCCCGCACAGGCAGATCCACCTGAGGCGCCAGCACATATAAACACAGCGTCGGCTTCACCACCGCATTCTTCGCTCGGTTCGGTTATGAAGCCAAGAGAGTTCAAGGTGCCATTTGCGTGGGCTCCGGGGGTCTCCCGCCCAAAGCCGGTGAGGTTGACATGTGTATTTTCCGCAGGGGTATCGCCGGCAGCGATTAGGCCGATCGAACCTACCGCGCTTCCAGCGGCAGAACTGAGCGCGAGTCCCCCCGACAGCGTCAGGACAGCTAAATCGTCGGGAGACCCTGGGCCAGCCGAGTAGTTGAAGTCTGGGTGAACACGAAGACCAGCCGCTTCCTGAAACTGTTCGCCTGGTTCTGGATGTTCGGCATGCAGATTGGATATTCCGGCCACCACTGCGATGTCTTCCGCGGGAAGGGGGGTGCCTGCTGCTTCATTGAATATGCACTGGGCAGCTGTGACGATACGAGTGGCATCGATTATCGTGCCGCCGCAGAACGTCAGCACATAGCCGGTCCCTGTAGGTTCTACGGCGAGGACCGTAGCCTGCCAGCGAGCCTGTTCGATCGAGATCTGCGAGCCGCCGATGATCGCCGCCCGAGCCACATGGCGCCTAGCATACGATCGATGTACGTGCACACCACGCGCGTCCAACCACGCTTGCAGGCCGCGGTGGTGCGAACCAGCTGCAGAGGCAACCCCTGCACCGCCTGTCATCGTCGCCGCGAACGCCACAAAGGTGGCCACCGACAACGCGTTCCGCCAGCCAACCACCCTGCGCTGCTTGAACATACCGGATCCTTCCGTACCTAGTAGGGAGCAATTCGAACTGGGGCACCCTACTCGTAGATCCGAGACTCGTCAAGTGTTGTGAACTATTCCTTCAATTCGTCTCTGCATCGGTTGTGGAATCTCGCGCCGCGAACCCGCGCCGTTTGCGATATGGTCCCGCCCATGAACCGCTCGAACGTCATCAACGCCCTAGCCGGCCTGCGGATCGCCGTCGGCGCCGCCTCGTGGCTGACGCCACGCCCGGCGGGCAAGCTGTTCGGGCTGGATTCCAAGGCCAACCCCCAGGCGCCCTACCTGGCGCGTCTGTTCGGCGCGCGCGATATCGCGCTGGCCTATGGCGCGATGAGCAGCGAGGGTGAGACACAGCGGCAGTGGCTCACCGCGGGCCTCGCGTGCGACGTGGCCGACGCCGTTGCGGGCATCGCAGGCGGGCGCCGCGGGTACCTGCCGAAGTTCGCCAGCGTGATGGTCACGGGCACCGCGCTCGCCGCGGCCGCGCTGGGCGCGAGCGCGCTGCGCGAGCAGTAGCGGCTGAGCTGCCCGGAACCGCGAAGGAGCGCTCGTGCTTCGTCGATCCTCGAGTCAGGACGCTTCGATTGCGGGGTCGGGGCGGCCTCTCACGGCCCTCGTCACCGGCGCCTCCAGCGGCATCGGCGAAGCCACGGCTCGTCGTCTGGCGCGCGAGCCGGGTGCGCGGTTGATCCTGGTGGCACGCCGCGAGGAGCGCCTGCGGCGGCTGGTGGGGGAACTGGACTCCCCCACCACCTTCCTCGCCGTGGACCTCACCGCCGAGGATGCGCCCGCGCGGGTGCTCGATCACGTTCAGGCCCACCACGAGCGCCTCACGCTGCTGGTCAACAACGCCGGGGCCTCCTGGCGCTCGACCTTCGCCGACGGTGGCTACGCCAACGTCAGGCGCACGATGGACCTCAACTTCGACGCCGTGGTGCGCCTCACCGAGGCGCTGCTGGGGCTGCTGCGCTCCAGCGCCCCGGCGGCGATCGTCAACGTCGCCTCCACCGCCTCGCGCGTCGCGCGGCCAGGCGCGGGCGCCTACTCGGCCGCCAAGTTCGCGCTGGCGGGCTGGAGCGACGCGCTCTACGCCGAGGAGCGTCCCCACGGCGTGCACGTCGGCGTGGTGCTCCCGGGCTTCATCGCCACCGAGGGCTTCCCGGCGCGTGAGCTCCTGGCGAGCCGCGTGACGCGCCGGATCGTCTCCACGCCCCGGCACGCCGCCGAGGCGATCGTGGACGCGAGTCTGCGAGGTCGCCCCGAGCGCTACGTGCCCCGGCCCTACTACCTGGCGGCCTGCGCGCGTCTGCTGCTGCCCGGGCTCACGCGCAGGGTTCTCGGGGGCGGCGGCGCCTCGGTATTCACCACCCAAACGGGGGCGGACGTGGCCGAGGGAGGCGCGCCGGGGGTCTGAGCGGCGCCGACGCGGTCCGAGCATCTGGCGTGCTGCTCAGCCCGGAAGGGGGGCGCCCGCGAGCACGAGCGCGACCCCAGCGAGGCTGGCCGCGACGATTGTGAGCGGAACCGACCGGCGCAGTCCAAGCAGCGCCACCGCCGCGGCGCCCAGCACGGCTACCTGCCAGCCCTCGGTCAGGGTCAGGGCCAGCGGGATGGCCGACCCAACGATCGCCCCGATCGCGGCGGGGCCGGCGCCGTCGAGGAAGGCGCGCGCACGAGGGTCGCCGCGCAGTCCCTCGAAGTGGCGCGCGCCCAGCAGGATGAACGCGAATGAGGGAGCGAAGGCCACCAGCGCCGCCAACAGGCCCCCGCCGAGGCCGTGGGCGGCGTAGCCGACGACGGCGACCGTGTGCGTCACGGGACCCGGGGTGACCTGTCCGAGCGCGACGGCGTCGAGGAACTGGGAGCTGGTCATCCAGTGGTAGACGTGGACGGCGTCGGCGCGCATCAGGGGGACGATCACGAAGCCGCCGCCGTAGGACAGCGCTCCCACCTTCAGCGAGGTCCAGGCGAGCGCTCCCAGTCCCCCGGCGCCAACGCTCGCCAGCGTGAGCGGCAGCCGGGGAACGCGCGGCAGACCGAGCGCGGCGCTGAGCGTCGTCAAGGTACTGCGCCGCAGAGCGAGCTCCACCAAGCCGCAGCCCAGCAGCACGAGCACCAGCCAGGCGCCCAGCAGTGCCGCCGCGAACACCCCGAAGATGGCGTAGAGCGCCCAGCGCACCCGCCGAGCACCGCCGAGCGAGTGAGCCAGACTCGAGGGCGCAAGCGCCAGCCCGGCCTGCACGGCCACGGCGGCGACCGTCGCGCCCGCGCCTGCCCCCGCGCCGAGCACCCAGCGCGGTGGGTGGGGGGCCAGGAACACGCTCGCCAGCGCCAGCACCGCGAGTAGACCCGGCGCGATGAACGCCGCTCCTCCAACGAGCGCCCCGGCTGGGCCGGCCACGCGCCAGGCGCAGAAGAGGGCCAGCTGCGTGGAGGCGGGGCCGGGGAGCAGGTTGCAGGCGGCGATCGCGTGCTCGAACTCCTCCGCCGTCAACCACCCCCGCCGATCGACGCACAGGCGCCGCAGCATCGCGATGTGCGCGGGCGGGCCACCGAATCCCAGGCAGCCGATGCGTCCCCACTCTCGAGCGATCTCCCGCAGGATGGCCGCAAGATACAGCAACTTCTTGGCCATTCGTGGGCTTTGGGAAGGAGAAAGGGGGTAGACGCAAAAAGCACCCGATTAAGCACCGCAGGGTCGTTTCGTGCGTATACGCCCTGGAAGACCATTCCAACCCGTCTGCTCCAGCAGGAATAATTGACAACGCAACTAACATCGTTTAGAATCCCGACTCCAAGCATCGGATAAGAGGACCAGAGCCCTTCCAGATCCCAGTCGAAGGGCGGCGCGGTTGGCCATACCCCGATCGGGGGCAGGCCGCCGAGGCGGGCCACTCTTCATTCCCAGTCATAAGGATCTCCCATGGCAGACAACATCGATTACGCCCCTCCATCCAGCCTCCCCGCGCTGGACCCCGTGGACGCCACCGAGAGTGCGGCGCCGGAGTCCCCCGTGCTCGTCGCCGAGCCCGCCGGGGATGCCACCGAGTCGCGCCCCGAGCGCCGCGGCGCGGTCGAGCTGGCTGCCGCGGCGGCCGACAGCTTCATCCCGGAGTCCGTGGATCAGCTGCTCGCGCACTCGCGGCGCTACCCCCTGCTCACGCCCGCCCAGGAGCTCGAACTGGCTCAGCGCATCGAGCGCGGCGATCTGCACGCCAAGGAACTGATGATCAACTCCAACCTGCGCCTGGTCGCCTCCA
The DNA here is from genome assembly GCA_044446265.1 of Solirubrobacterales bacterium. GTDB lineage: Bacteria > Actinomycetota > Thermoleophilia > Solirubrobacterales > Solirubrobacteraceae > Palsa-744. The sequence continues at coordinate 10,594 of JBIOES010000003.1, read as the reverse complement.
ACGCGCGGCGCTACCAGAACCAGGGGCTGCCGCTGGCGGACCTCGTGCAGGAGGGGATGCTCGGCCTGATCCGCGCGAGCGAGAAGTTCGACTGGCGCAAGGGCTTTCGCTTCTCCACCTACGCCACCCTGTGGATTCGCCAGGCGATCCAGCGCGGCCTGGAGAACTCCGGGCGCACGATCCGCCTGCCCGTGCACGTCGCCCAGCGCTCGCGCAAGGTGGGCCGTGTCGAGCGCGAGCTCTCGGTGCGCCTCGGCCGCGAGCCCACCGACGAGGAGCTCGCCCGCGAGACGGGTCTGGAGCTGGAGCAGGTCGAAGAAGTGCGCCACCAGCGCAACGCGCTCGTCAGCCTCGACCAGCAGGTCGGCGAAGACGGCGACACCGCGCTGGGCGACCTGCTGCCCGCCGAGCAGGAGGCTCCCGAGGAAATCGCCTACGAGAACGAGCGCGAGCGCATCGTGCACCGTGCGATCGCCTCGCTGCCCGACACCGAGCGGACCGTCCTGACGCTGCGCTTCGGCACCGGCCGCGAGGAGCCCCAGACGCTCACCGCGATCGGCAAGCGCCTTGGCTTCTCCGCGGAGCGGGCCTCGCAACTGGAGCAGCGCGCGCTGAAGAAGCTCGCGGAGTCGCCGGAGCTCGCGGCACTGCGCGAGGCCGCGTAACCGCCGCGCATCGCCTAAAGTAGTCGTCGTATGTGGAATCGAGTCGTCCAATGGACGATCCTCGTCGGCGAACGTATCCTCGCCCCCATCGAGCGCTTCATCGGCCGGCGTTCGCTGGTGGGCGATGAGGCGTTCTTTCCGCTGGAGCGCTTCCCCTGGGTGGAGCACGTTGAGCGCAACTGGGAGACGATCCGCGAGGAGCTTCTGGGGGTCTTGAAGGACCGCGAGGCGCTGCCCAACTTCCAGGACATCTCCAAGGACCAGATCGAGATCACCGACGATGACCGCTGGAAGACGTTCTTCCTCTACGGCTACGGCTTCCAAGCGGACGTGGGTGTGGAGATGTGCCCGCGCACCGCCGCGCTGATGCGCGAGATCCCGGGGATGACCACGGCGATGCTCTCGATCCTCTCGCCCCACAAGCACATCCTCGACCACCGCGGTCCCTACAAGGGCGTGCTGCGCTACCACCTTGGCCTGATCGTGCCCCGCGAGGCGGAGCGCTGCCGCATCCGAGTGGGCGAGGAGTTCCGCCACTGGGAGGAGGGCCGGAGCATGATCTTCGACGACACCTTCAACCACGAGGTGTGGAACGACACCGACGAGACGCGCGTGGTGCTGTTCGTCGATGTGCTGCGTCCCCTCCCCTTCCCGGAGTCGCTCGTGAACAGGTTGATCGTGAAGGCGATCGCGATCTCGCCCTTCGTGATGGACGCCAAACGCAACCAGCGCGCCTGGGAACGGCGCTACCGCGAGCGCGTGGGCTCTCAGATGCTCGAGACGTCGAGCCCGGTTCCCTGAAGCAAGAGGTTCGCCTTGGAATTGAGCACGGTGAACTCCCCCGTGAGGATCAACAGGCCGAGGGCGATCATGACCACGCCCCCCGTCGCGATGATCGCGGGGAAGTGACGCTTGACGACCGTCAGCGCGCCCATCATGCGTTCGAAGGCGAGCGCGATCAAGAGGAACGGGATCGCCAGGCCGATCGAGTAGAAGGCCAGCAGCAGCGCACCGTGCGCGGCCGAGCTCGAGATTGCCGCCTGCGTGAGGATCGCGCCGAGCGTGATGCTGGTGCAGGGCGTCCAGGCGATCGCGAACGCCGCCCCCGCCACCAGCGGACCCCCGCGTCCTGCCATGCGCAGCAGCGACTCCGAGTGCCACTGGAAGTTCAGCCGATCCACGAAGGGCGTCGCGAGGAAGACCATTCCCATCAGCACGATCAGGACGCCGCCGACCTTTTCCAGCGTGGCCTTGTGCGTGTTCAGCGTGGACCCCAACGCGGTGGCGGAGAGCCCGAGCAGGATGAAGATCAGCGAGAAGGACGCGATGAACAGCAGGCTCGGCACCAGCACGCGCCGTGTGCTCGTGCCCTCGATATCGGCGGGCGCCACGCCGATCACCGTCGAGAGGTAGCCGGGCACCAGCGGCAGCACGCAGGGCGAGAGGAAGGAGACCAAGCCCGCGACGATCGCCACGGGGATGCCCACGCCGGTGGCGGTGTCCGAGGCGGAGGCGAGCAGGTGGATCACAGCGTGTTCACGACCGATCGCAGATCGGCGACTTCGAGCTCGAGGCGGGCAACGCGCTCCTCCAGGCCCGCGACGCTGGAGGGCCCGGCGGGCGGGCCGCCGGCGGCGGGAGTGGGCTGGGGAATCGAGGAGGGGCTCGGCGGCGCAGCGCCGGAAAGGCTCTCATCCGCGCCCTCCCCCAGCAGCTGGCGGTAGCGCTCCTCCTTCTGGCCCGGCCGGCGCTCCAGAACCTCCACGAGCCCGCGCTCGATCAACCGCGCGAGTGCCTGGTGCACGTCGTCCAGGCCGCCGAAGGGGTGCAGCCGATCGGCACGCTGCTTGAGCTCGCCGGGGGTCTGCGCGCCGCGCAGCATCAGCACACACAACAGCGCCTGCTCGTCGTCTGCCATCGGCAGCGCCTCGGCCAGCAGGTGGCGGTACTTCGGCGCGCGCGAGCCCGCACCCGAGGCCAGGCGTGTGTAGCCACGGCGTTCCAGGCGGTGCAGCGCGTCGCGCAGCACGCCGTCGTCGTAGTCGACGACCGGATCGCGGCTTGTGGACTGGTTGCAGGCGAGGCGCAGCGCGTTGAGCGACAGCGGGTAGGCATCCGGCGTGGTGCGCTGCTTTTCGAGCAGGCACCCCAGCACGCGGATCTCGCTCGCCAGCAGGTTCACGTCATAAGCGTAGTGACGCCAAGCCCTCCGGGGCGAGCCGGAACCGCCGCGCCGGGCCGATACAGTCGTCTTGATGATCGCTCGCAACATGACCCACGACCGGGGAAGTGCTCGGCCGTGAGCCATCACGGCGAGGGAGGGGGCCGCTTTGGCGATGGACGGCGCGCGATGCGCACGGGCCCCGAGGTTCGGGACCTTCCCGCGGCGCCGGCGTCGCTGAGGCGGATCGCGGCGCTGTTCAGGCCCTACAGGGTGCGCCTGGGCGGGCTCTTGACGCTGATCTTCCTCGCCGCTGGGTTGGGAGTGATCAGCCCGTTCCTGCTGCGGCGCATCCTCGACAGCGCGCTGCCCAACAAGGACACGCGCGAACTGACGCTGCTGGTGGCGGGCATGATCGCGCTGTCGATCATGACTGGAGTCCTGGGGGTGGCGCAGACGTGGATCTCCAACCTCGTGGGCCAGCAGGTGATGCACGACCTGCGCGCCGCGGTGTATGCGCACCTGCAGCGCATGTCGCTCGCCTTCTTCACGCGTACGCGCACGGGTGAGGTGCAGTCGAGGATCGCCAACGACATCGGCGGGATCGACAACGTCGTCACCTCCACCGCCACCTCGATCGTGCAGAACGTCACCACGGTCGTCGCGGTGGTCGTCGCGATGGTGCTGCTCGACTGGCAGCTGGCGGCGTTCTCGCTCGCGCTGCTGCCCTTCTTCGTGTGGCTCACGCGCCGCGTGGGCGAGGAGCGCAAGCGCATCACCGCCGTGCGCCAGGGGCGCCTCGCCGACATCTCCACGCTGGTGGAGGAGTCGCTGTCGGTATCGGGCATCCTGCTGGGCAAGACGATGGGCCGCTCTCCGGAGCTGGTGGAGCGCTTCGGCGGCGAGTCGCGCCAGCTCGCAGATCTGGAGGTGCGCGCGCGGATGGCTGGGCGCTGGCGGATGGCCTCGGTGCAGGTGAGCTTCGCGGTGATGCCCGCGCTCGTGTACTGGTTCGCGGGGTGGAGCATCGCGCATGGCAACAACGCGATCTCGATTGGCACGGTGGTGGCGTTCACCACGCTGCAGACGCGCGTGCTGTTCCCGATCCAGTCGCTGCTCTCCGTCGGCGTGGAAGTGCAGACCTCGCTCGCGCTGTTCGGGCGCATCTTCGAGTACCTCGACCTGCCGGTGGACATCCGCGAGGCGCCCGACGCGCGCACGCTGGAGGGCGTGCGCGGGGACGTGCGCCTGCGCGGCGTGTGGTTCGCCTACGAAGAGGGCGCCCCCTGGACGCTGCGCGAGATCGACGCCGAGATCCCCGCCGGCACGCGCACCGCGATCGTCGGAGAGACCGGCTCGGGCAAGACCACGACGGCCTATCTGGTCGCGCGGCTGTACGAGCCCCAGCGCGGCGCGGTGGAGATCGACGGTGTGGACATCCGCGAGGTGACGCTCGGCTCGCTCGCCGCGACCGTTGGGCTGGTCTCCCAGGAGACCTACCTGTTCCACGCCTCGATCCGCGAGAACCTGCGCTTCGCGCGCGCGAGCGCAAGCGACGGCGAGATCGAAGAGGCCGCTCGCGCCGCGCAGATCCACGAGCTGATCGCCTCGCTGCCAGAGGGCTACGACACGATGGTCGGCGAGCGCGGCTACCGCTTCTCCGGCGGGGAGAAGCAGCGCATCGCGATCGCGCGCACCGTTCTGCGCAACCCGCCAGTACTGATCCTCGACGAGGCCACGAGCGCCCTCGACACCGAGACCGAGCGCGCGGTGCAGACGGCGCTCGACGAGCTCGCGCGGGGGCGCACCACGATCGCGATCGCGCACCGCCTCTCGACGATCCGCGAGGCCGACCAGATCCTCGTGCTCGACGGCGGGCGCCTGGTCGAACGCGGCACGCACGAGGAGCTGGTGGAGCGCGGCGCGCGCTACGCGGCGCTGCTGCGCGGCGCGGTGGTGGACGAGCCCACGGCGAACGGGCGCGCGCCCGGCGGAGATCACTCGGCGGCGCTTGCCTGAACGCACCGCGCTTCGCGGTGCGGACTCCTATCGGCCGCTCACGCTGTGGCGTCGATGTTCAAGCGCACGTAATCCACAACCACCGGCTCGCCGAGCGCGTCGAGCACATCGTCCATGAACGGATCGCGCAGTGGCTCGGGCAGCTGCTGCACATGCGGGCCCAGCACGATCGTCGCGAGAAACTCGCGCGGGTGCTCGGGCTTCTGGGGCGCCGGCGTGAGCCAGCACTCGGCCTCGGCGAAGCCGGCCGCGAGCAGGCGCTCGCGCGTGCGCGCCGGCGCCGCGTAGTGCCACGGCGCACGCCAATCGCGGAAGTGCTCGGCGTAGGGGGTGCGCGCGAGCACCTCGTTTGCGACGCCGCGCAGGGTGTCGATGTTGCCCTCACCGCCACACTGCGCCACCAGCTGACCGCCGGGCCGCAGCGCGGCGCGCAGACGCGCGAACAGCCGCTCGTGGTCTGAGATCCAATGGAACGTCGCGGTCGAGAAGACCGCGTCCACGGGCTGCTCGAGCTCCAACTCCAGCAGGTCGCCCACGCGCACGTCGGCGTCGGGGCCCAGGCGCTCCCGCGCAGCCTGCACCATCGAGGGCGAGGCGTCCAGCCCGATCGTCCGCCCCCACGGCAGCCGCTCGATCAGCGCCTGCGTGACGCGCCCCGAGCCGCAGCCCGCGTCGAGCACGATCTCATCGCCGTCGAGGCGTAGGCGCGAGAGGACTTTGAGTCCCAGACCCTCCATCACACCGGAGATGCGATCGTAGCTCGCCCCATCCCACTCGCGTACTGGTATACGTTCGTACGTTATCACGTATGGCGAGCAGTCGCGCGACCGATGCTGTCAATAGAGTCCTACCGATGCCGCTCACTGTCGCTGCTTCCAAGAAGGCACCCGTCGGTGACGGAGACACACTGAAGGCGATGATCGCTCGCTATCCGCGGATACGGTTCATGGGTTCCAAGTATCGACTTGCCACCCATCTCGTGGATGTCTTTGCCAAGCTGCCGCCGGGCCCTGCCATCGACGCCTTTTCGGGCAGCGGCGTTGTCTCGTACACGCTCAAGGCGATGGGACGTTCGGTGCTTGCCAACGATCATCTCGTATTTGCGAGCAATCTCGCCGCGGCGACCGTCGAGAACAACGACGTGCTCTTGACGGCCGGGGAGATCGCTCGACTCTGCTCAGGCAACCTGGATGGTCGAGACTTCATTTCTACAACATTCGACGGACTCTATTTTCCCTCCGAGGATCATGCTTTTCTCGATAGCGCTTGGTCACATATCGAGGGGTTGGATGGTGCAAAGCGTGCATTGGCGCTCAGCGCGCTTTGCCTGGCTGCCGCCTGGAAGCAGCCGCGCGGAGTCTTCACCATCACAACCCCTCGATACGACGACGGCCGGCGTCAGCTTCGAATGAGCCTGCAGAGCCTTTTCTGTGAGGCTGTCGCGAACTTCAACCGGGCGGTCTGTTCGACTGGGACGCGCTCCAAGAGCATCTGTGGTGATGTCTTCGACATCGATGCCGACGGAGCTTCCATAGCGTATCTGGACCCACCCTATGCGCCTCCCCGAGACGACACATGCTACATCAAACGCTATCACTTCCTCGAGGGCTTGGCCACCTATTGGCGAGGGCAAGAGATCATGTGGGAGACAAAGACTCGCAAGCTGCGCAAGCGGCATACTCCTTTTGCCTATAAGCGCAGCGTCCGCCCCGCGCTCGACGCACTTTTTGAGCATTTCAAGGCTCAGGCGCTTGTCGTCTCATATGGGTCAAACGCAGCGATTGGAATGGTCGAGCTCGAGATGCTCCTGAAGCGTCATAAGCGCTTTGTCCGCTGCATCGAGATTCCCCACCGCTACGCCTTTGGCAATCACGCAACTGCGAACCGCCGTGTAGCCACCGAGTACCTCTTCGTAGCGACATGAGTCATATCTCCACCTTTGAGGAGTATCTTGCGTCGCTATCCCCATTTGTGCCGAGCGTCATGGGGGCTGAACCTCGAGCTCTTGCGCTTTGTGACCGCACAACTGCCACCATCTTCGGACTCGTGCCACTTGACAGGGCGAAGATCGCGGTCGCTGTGAAGGGCTTCGATTCGACCGGGAGCAAGCTGAGCGATGCGACCCGCGAGATCGAACAAATGGTGGAGGTCAAGACGGCTCGGCAGTTCATCTTTGCAGTGGTGGACGGTCAGGGTTGGGTTCGCCGGCAGGGCGACCTGCGGCGAATCCACGCGCTGTGGTCCGAGCAGCTGATCGATGGGCTCTATGCCCAGGGTAGTCTCGGCGCGTTCGCGGCTGCGCTCGAATTGGCTGCGAGGCGACTCGACCTTCTTTAGAAGTACATGCCACAGCTGTCAGGTCACCCCCCGAAGCTCGCTGCCTCGGCGAGCTCAACGAGGATCTTCGAGAGCTGACCACCCTGCCAAGCGATCGGAGAGCGCACGGGCGGCCCCCCCTCCTCCACCCTCAACTTCGCCCCCGGGATGCTTCGCGCATAGTCCTCGGCGAGCGCCAGCGGGTGACCCGGATCGACCTCGTCGCGGCTTGCCACCACGACCGTTGGAACGGCGATCCGCGCGAGCTCGCGCATGTCCTCGAAGGGACGCGAGCGGGGCATGACCTCCATCGCATCCGCCACCGCCTCGGGGTGCTCGTGCAGGGAGAGGCGCTGGCGCACCACCTTCTCCACCGTCTCGCGCCACGCGGGGGGCACGCTGGAGAAGTCATACGCCCGCACGAAGCCCTCGACTCCCTCCGTACGCAGCCCCTCGGCGAGCGCGTTGTAGGCGGTGGAGTCATGGGCGCGGGGGTCGAACGCCGGTGTCACGAGCCCCACTCCCGCTACCCGCTCGGGGTGCAGCAGGGCAAAGCGCAGCGCCGTGTGAGCCCCCATCGAGGCGCCTGCCAGCACCGCGCGCTCGACCTCCAGCTCGTCCAGCACCGTCTCCAGATCGTCGGCGAGCTGCGCATAGTCGTAGGCACCGGGGTTCGGCGCCGGGCTGGAGCGGCCGTGCCCGCGCGCGTCGTAGGCGATCGTTCGGTATCCCGAGCGCTCCAGCGTGCGTGAGCCCATCACCACATAGCGGCGGGTCGCGGTGAGTCCGTGCAGCAGCACCACCGGCGGCCCTTCCCCGGCCTCTTCGCCGGAGAGCCTCACCCCGCGGGCGTCTATCTCGAAGGCGCGGGTCTCGCTCACCGGCTAAGCATGAACCAGCGCGTGCTCACACACGAGCTCCGCCGAGCGCTCGGGCTGCTCCCAGAAGAACAGGTGGCCGGTGTCGGGCCAGATCTCCAGCCGCGCGCCGGGGATCAGACCGGCCACCATGCGCCCGTTCTCGACGGGGATGATCGCGTCCTCGGTGCCGTGTACCACCAGCGTGGGCATCTCCAGGTCCCCCAGCCGCGCGCTGGTGTCGTGGCGGGTGATCGCGGAGAGCTGCTCCATCGTCACCGCCACCGCCACCGAGCGCTCCAGCCCGATCGCGTGAAAGCGCGCGTAGGCCTCATCGTCCTGCGCGAAGCGCTTGGAAACGTTGGCCTCCCACATCGCCCGCACCGCGCGATCGCGGTCGCCGGACATGATCGCCGCACCGAGCTCCGGCTGCGGGGGCAACGAGCTGCCCGGGCCACCGCAGTAGGTGCAGCCCAGGGTGAGCGTCCGGAGAAGCTCGGGGTGCGCCAGCGCCAGCTCCTGAGCGATCATCCCCCCCATCGAGATCCCCATCACGTGCGCCGACTCCACCCCCAGTGCGCCGAGCAGCCCCGCCGCGTCCGTGGCGAGGTCGGCGATCGTGAAGGGCGCCTCCACGCGGCTGCTCGCTCCCACGCCGCGGTGGTCGTAGACGATCGTGTCGAAGTGGGTCCGCAGCTCCTCCATGAAGGGCTCGCCCCAGTGCAGCAGCGTGCCCGACAGGCCCATGATCAAGAGCAGCGGCGGGCCCGAGCCGCTGCGCTCGTAGCTCAACTCCACGTTTCCTGCGTCAACCACGGGCATGGCCGAACCTTACACCGGAAGCTCGAGCTGGTGCTTGTCCTGCACCGACGCGTCCGAGGCCAGCTCGCGCGCGCGGGCGGGCGCCTCGCCGAGGCCCGCCACCCTGACCCCGAGCAGCCTCACGGGCCGTGCCGGTGCGTACTCGCGCAGCAGCCTCAGCGCGATGGCGGTGACCTGCGCGGCGTCACACGTGGGCTCCGCGAGCGTGTGCGCACGGGTCACGGTGGAGAAGTCGTCCAGGCGCACCTTGATTCCGATCGTGCGCCCCCGGCGCCCGTGGGTGGCGAGGCTCGCGCACAGCTCGCCGACCATCCGCTCCAGCTCCTCGCACAGTCGCTCCGGGTCGTGGATGTCGTGGTCGAAAGTGCGCTCGCGCGACTCGGAGATCACCTTGCGCGCAGCGCCAACCTCGCCATCGTGCTCAAAGCGCGCGCGGCGTCCCAGCTCCCGCCCCAGATTGGGCCCGAAGCGCTCCATCAGGAGAGGCTCGGGCGCGCCACCCACGGCTGCCAGGGTGCTGAGCCCCAGCTCGGCCAGGCGCGCCGCGGTCTTCGGCCCGATGCCCGGCACCAGCCCCGGGGGCGCCTGCGCGAAGCGCGCGCACGCCCGCTCGCGGCTCAGCACCACGAACCCAGCCGGCTTCTCCGCGTCGGATGCCACCTTGGCGACGAGCTTGTTCGGCCCGATACCCACCGAGCACGTCAGCCCCAGGGACTCCTGGATCTCCGCCACCAGCCGGCGCATCGCCGCGCGTGGGGAGAACAGCCCTCCCAGATCAAGGTACGCCTCGTCGAGCCCCACCACCTCCACGCGCTCCACGTGCGCGCGCACCATGTCCATCATGCGTTGCGAGGTCTCGCGGTAGGTGGTGAAGTCGGGAGGCAGCACCGCCGCCTGTGGGCACAGCCTCCGAGCGCGCGCGGCGGGCATCGCCGAGCCCACCCCATACTGCCTCGCCTCATAGCTGGCGGTGGTCACCACCGCGCGCGGCCCGCTCCCCGCGACGACAACCGGTCTGCCCCGCAACTCGGGATGGCGCAGCAGCTCGATCGAGACGTAGAAGGCGTCCACATCTATCACTGCGATGCTATAGTCGTCGCGTGCCACCATCTCCAAAGGTAGATCGAAGAACGGACGTCGAGCGGGCGCCGTTCGACGGCTACATCCGTGTCTCTCGGGTCGGTGATCGCTCTGGCGAGAGTTACATCTCGCCCGCCACCCAGGAGAAGGCGATCCGCGACTGGGCCCAGCGCCGCGGCGAGCGCCTGGAGCTCAACCCACCCGAGGAGAACGTCTCCGGCGGGACGATGGACAGGCCGATCCTCAACACGATCATGGAGCGCATCCGTAGCGGCGAGAGCAAGGGCATCGTCGTCTACCGGCTGGACCGTTTCGCCCGGACGCTCATCGGCGGCTATACGGCGCTCAGCGAACTGGTGGAGCACGGCGGCGAGTTCGCCAGCGCGAGCGAGCCGCAGTTCGACTTCACGATGCCGCAGGGGCGACTGTTCCTACAGCTCTCGCTGGGCATGGCCGAGTATTTCCGCGAGCTGAACAAGGAGAACTGGGAGGCGGCGGCCCGGTCGGCCGTCGAACGCGGCGTCCACGTAGCTCCCTACGGCGCCTTCGGATACGACCGCGGACCCGACGGACGCTTCACGCCCAACGACGACGCCCCATTCGTTCAAGAGGCGTTCCGCATGAGGGGCGAGCAGAAGCGCACGTGGGCCGCCATCGCGGAGTGGCTGCAGGAG
>JBIOES010000002.1:0-42157 GCA_044446265.1 Solirubrobacterales bacterium | reverse complement strand
GTGCGGGCGCAGCCGCAGGTTCGCTTCCGGGATCCCGAGATCGAGGTACCAGCGGTACCGCTCCGCGCACCAGTACTCGTGCCAGCGCGGGCCGTCTTCCGGTGGCACGAAGAACTCCATCTCCATCTGCTCGAACTCGCGCGTGCGGAAGATGAAGTTGCCGGGCGTGATCTCGTTGCGGAAGCTCTTGCCCACCTGCGCGATCCCAAAGGGCGGCTTCTTGCGCGAGAACTGGAGCACGTTCTTGAAGTTCACGAAGATGCCCTGCGCCGTCTCGGGGCGCAGGTACGCGACCGAGCCGGACTCCTTCACGGGGCCGATCGTCGTCTCGAACATCAGGTTGAAGTCCCGCGCCTCGGTGAGGGAGCACTCCGGGGTCTCGCCCGGGTGCTTGGAGGGCTTGCGTCCGCAGGGCAGATCGGCGAGGTGATCGGCGCGGAAGCGCTGCCCGCAGCCGCGGCAGTCCACGAGCGGGTCGGTGAAGCCGGCGAGATGGCCCGACGCCTCCCACACGCGCGGGTGCTGGAGGATCGCCGAGTCGAGCGCCACGATGTCATCGCGCTCTGAGAGCATCGCGCGCCACCACTCGCTCTTGACGTTGCCCTTCAGCAGCACCCCGTAGTGGCCGAAGTCGTACGTCGAACCCACCCCGCCGTAGATCTCCGAGGAGGGGAAGATGAAGCCGCGGCGCTTGCACAGCGCGACGATCTTGTCCATCGTGACCGTATCCAGGCTGGGGGAGGGGGCTGGGGGATCGCTGCCTGCCATTTGCCCGCGCATCGTATTCGAGCTGTCTCCTGAGCCGGCCCCGGGTGGCCCGGAGCCCAAGCAGCGGCGGTCCTGCGCTGTTTCCACTTGGCACTTGACAAACTTGTTCATCTGTGTTTCCCTTGTTGCATTCGAGCGTCGCTACCCATACCTCTCCAGCGGCGCTCGAACTTAACTTGACGTAGCATGCCGGCCGTGGCACGCGTTTTGGTCCTCGGCGGTGGTTGCCGGGGAAGGCAGCTTGCCGCTGAGGTGCTCGGTGAGGGCCATGCCGCGCGCATCGTCACCCGCTCGGAGGGCCGTCGCGGCGAGATCGAGGCCGTGGGGGCCGAGTGCTTCATCGGCGATCCCAACCGCCTTGGCACCCTGCGCGGCGCGCTGGAGGGCGTCACCGTGGCCTGCTGGCTGCTCGCCACCGCAGTCGGGCCGCCCGAGGAGCTCCATCAGCTCCATGTTTCTCGTCTGCCCGCGTTCCTGGGCGCGGCGGTTGACTCCACCATGCGGGGCTTCGTCTACGAGGCGCCTGTCGAGGGGGCGCGGCTCGTGGAGGACATCGCTGCTCGCAATGCCATTCGCGCCATGGCCCTTGTGGCCGATCCGCGCGATGTGGGCTTATGGCTGCAGGCCGCACGCGCTACGCTGTCTCTATATCTCTGAAATCCGATCAAGATTTCCGCAAACTTCCCCAAACTTCCCAATAGCTCTAGACCGGAGGACGATCACATTGTCCGAGTACGCGAAAGAAGTGCTCGTCGAGCCCGAGTGGCTCCTGGCGCACCTCGACGACGAGTCGATCCGCATCGTCGAGGTCGATGAGAACCCCCAGCTCTATGCCGAGGCCCACATCCCCGGCGCGATTGGGCTGGACTGGAAGAAGGACCTGCAGGATCAGGTTCGCCGCGACTTCCTCGGCCCCAAGGACTTCGGCGCGCTGTTTGGCCGCCACGGCGTCTCGGGCGAGCACACCGTCGTGCTCTATGGCGATCGCAACAACTGGTTCGCCGCCTACACCTACTGGTACCTGAAGTACTACGGCCACGAGCAGGTGCTGCTGCTCAACGGCCCTCGCGAAAAGTGGATCGCCGATGGGCACCCCACGAGCGCCGAGGTTCCCAGCCATGCGCCGGCCAGCTTCACCGCGCAGACCGGCGACGACACGATCCGCGCTCGCCGCGAGGAGGTCCTCGACGCCCTGGAGAACGCCACCAAGCTGGTCGATGTGCGCTCGCCCGCGGAGTTCTCGGGCGAGCTGATCTCCCCCGCCGGCTATGAGCAGGAGGGCGCACAGCGCGGGGGCCACATCCCCGGCGCGGCCTCGATCCCGTGGGCGCAGGCGGTGAGGGAGGACGGCACCTTCAAGTCCGCGCAGGAGCTGCGCGACCTCTACGGGGGCAAGGGCGTGCTCGACGGCGAGGACATCATCGCCTACTGCCGCATCGGCGAGCGCTCCGCGCATACGTGGTTCGTGCTGCACGAGCTGCTCGGCGAGCAGCGCGTCAAGAACTACGACGGATCGTGGACGGAGTGGGGGAACCTGGTGGGGGTTCCGGTGGAGGTGGGCGCATAAGCTCCTCCACCCGCTCCAGCAGCTCTTCCAGGATCCGCGCCGTTGCTCCCCAAATGAGGTTCTCCCCAATCACATAGGCGTTGGTCTCGAAGGAGATCCCGCGCCGTTCCAGGCGCGTGCGCGTCCTGCTCTCCCGCAGGGCGCGCAGGGGCAGCTCCAGCACCGCATCGACCTCGCGCGGGGAGACCTCCCACACCCGCCCCGCCGGGACCAGCCCGACAAAGGGGTGGATCACGTAGTTGGTCACGAACGTCGGCGTGGGCTCGAGCGTACCCACCAGCCGCACATCGCTACGGGACAGCCCGATCTCCTCCTCGGCCTCGCGCAGCGCGGTGTCGCTGAGGTCGGCGTCCTCGGGGTCCTGCCGGCCGCCGGGGAAGCTGATCTCGCCGGCGTGCCTGCGCAGGCCGGTTCCCCGCCTGGTGAACACCGCGTGAGGCTCCTCATCGGCAGCGAGGAACAGCGGCACCAGCACCGCCGCGGGGATCAGATCCGAGGCGGCGCTCAGCGTCCCAGCTCGGACGTCAGGTGGACGTGTTCCACGCGCTCGTGGAACATCACCTCTCCATCCAGTGCACGGTGCACCGGGCACTTCGCCGCGATCACCTGCAGGCGCTCCACCTGCTCCGCCGGCAGATCGTCGGGCAGGCGCAGCACCAGATCGAAGCGCGTTGGGCACCCCCGCTCGGCGGGGCTGTACTGCACCTCCACCTCCACGTGTCCGATGTCCCAACCCTTGCGCGCCGCGTACATCTCCATCGTGATCGCCGTACACGATGCGAGGCTCGCCGCGAGCAGCTCCTGCGGGTCGGGCCCCGTGTCATCCCCTCCCGACTCCAGCGGCTCGTCCACGAGCACCTGGTGATCGCGCACCTGGATGGTGTGCTTGAACGTACTGTCGCTGCGCCGTGCGGTGGCTTTCATCCTGATCAGCCTCTCCATTGCATTGCCTCCTCTGATCCTCCCCAATTCACATGGTACTCCGGCGTGGCCAGAGGGCTGCCGGTAGCCGCTCAGGAAAGCGGGTTGAACAGCAGGCCCGTGAGCAGCTTCGGAAAGAAGAACGTGGACTTCGGAGGCATGTTCTCGCCCGCCTCCGCCACCGCCTGCACCTGCGCCACGGGCGTGGGGCGCATCAGGAACGCCACGTCGTACTCGCCGGACTCCACCAGCGCCCGCGCCTGCTCGGCCGTGCGGGCGTAACGGAAGTCGTGCAGGTGGGAGATGTCCTCGTCGCTCAGCCCCAGCGCCCCCTTCAGCAACAGCGTCTCGAGGATCCCGGTGTCCAGGTGGCGGTATGCCTCGGAGTGGCCCTCGAGCGCCGCATCGGCGATCGCCTGGTCCCTCAGCGTCAGGCGCCTGGGGCGCTTGGAGTTGGCGTCGATGTACCCCAGCTGCAGCGGACCCGTACCGGGCGGGGGCGCGATCTCGCCGGGGTCCACATCGGTCATCTCGAAATCGCGCTGCAGCGCGTCCTCGAGCGCCTGCAAGCGTGCCGCGTCGAGCCCCTTGACGAGGCGGTGCGTGGGAAACACCGTCAGCCCGGGGTCCTCCAGCGCCACGAGGCACATCAGCACGTACTGGTGCTCGCCCTCGCCGCCCACCTCCTGCGCATAGGCGCGCGCCGTCTCATAGCGGTGGTGCCCGTCGGCGATCAACAGCTCCTTCCCGCGCGTCGCCCCCTGCACCGCGGCGATCGCCTGCGGGGAGCTCACGCGCCACACGCGATGGACTGTGCCCTCGGGGTCGCTCGCCTCGCCCCAGGGGGCGTCTTCGGTCGCCGGCTGCAGCGCCTCCCACGCAGCGTTGGCCGGGTCCGAGTAGAGCGAGAAGATCGGAGACATATTCGCCCGCGTCGCGCGCGTCAGGCGCAGCCGATCCTCCTTGGGCCCCGGATGCGTGCGCTCGTGCGGGCGTACCCCGCCCGGCCCGTACTCCTCGATCCGCACCCGGCAGAAGAATCCCCGGCGTGTCTGACTGATTCCGTCGGGCCCCGTGTACTGCTGGGTATGCGCCCAGATGGCGGGCTCCTCGTCGCGTATCACAGCGCCCTGCAGCTGCCAGCTGTCGAAGCGGTCGCCCGCCGAGATGTAGGGATCGGCTCCGCCCGGTTCTGCCTGGGGGAGGTCCACCGCCGCGACGTTGTAGGGGGAGCGCGCGAGCAGTTCCTCGCGCTGCGCGCTGTCGATCACGTCGTAGGGCGGCGCCACCACGTCGGAGAGGGCTCCCACTTGGGCGAGGTCATAGTGCAGGGCGCGCAGGGGTTGAACGTCGGCCATGACGGGGCGGGACCCTAGCAGCGGGTGGTGCGGGTGTAGGTGTCTCGGTTGGGAGGACTCTCGGCGTCCGGCAGGCGCCTTGGCTGTGCGGAGGGCGTCTGACCCCTACTCTTAGAGCTACGGGGCGTGGCGCAGCCTGGTAGCGCACCTGCTTTGGGAGCAGGGGGTCGCCGGTTCAAATCCGGCCGCCCCGATTGTTTTGCTGTTGGAGTCGTAAGGGGGGTCAGTTCAGGCGGTGGCGAGAGCCGCTGCGAGCTCGTCGGCGTTCGTCTCGATCAGGCTGGGCACGGTGACGGTGATCTTGCCGTCACGCTCGACCAACCACTTCGCGTTGACGATCGTGATGCCGATGACCTCTCGCTTGTCGTCCAGCCGCACGGCGTGGCCCTCAGGGGTGCCGAATGTCTCCGCCGCCTCCTGACGCTCGCCTCGGCGCAGATAGAGCACATCGCCGTCGTTGTCGTAGGAGACGTGATCGAACTCGTATGGGCCGACATGAACGGTCATCGTCGCCAGCCTCCCTGCTGGGGATCGTCGGACTGCGGGAACGCCGTCACGACGCGATCCGCGCTGCCGCTGAGCTCGGTTACGACCCGAATCCAGCGCTCTGGGCCTCCCCGGCGGAAGAAGCGCTCGCGTCCCGCCCGGGGGTCTGGTTCGCGGTGATCCGGTGCCTTTATCGCGGTCATCGTCTCTGCAAGGTACTCGCTCATCTCGACATGCTGGTCAAGCACATGATTCCACGCTACGTCGTCCATCTGAACGAGATGGCCCTCGGGGTTGCGAATCTCAGCGATGACGTGGCGCTCGGCGATGCGCCAAGGCTAGGAGCGCGTGCGGACGAAGTCGGCAGCATCGACGACCTCGAGGTGGTTGCCGTTCCAATGCTCGACAGTCCAACAAGCGCCTCTCAGGCGTTCACCGATGGTGCCCCGGGGGAGTCGGAGACGAACGGCGCGTCGCCTGCTCACGCGCGACCCTCTTGCTATCCCAATCTTCCCCCCACGCCCCGCTCCAGGCGCTGGGCTCCCTCGCGTGCGAACGCGCGCAGCCTAGAATGGTCCTCGATCCGGCGCCGCGATCCATGAGCCGGCAGGTCGGTCTCCGCGGCGGGCGACCGAAAGGAGAGTGCTCGGTTTGATCCGAACGATCAGGGCCACCATGTTGCTGGCCGATCACGTGCAGGCGGCGGAGGGCAAGCTGAACCTGCTGGGCGGGGGGTGGCGCTGGACGGGCCCAGACCCCTCCACGTTCGGCATCGGCGTCGTGATCGAGTTCCCCTGGGAGGCCGTGGGGGAGGAGCACACCGTCAAGCTGGACCTGATCGACGGCGACGGCGCGCCGGTCGAGCTCCCGCAGGGCGACGGCGCCTCCGCGCCGTTCGGGTTCGAGGCGACGCTCCCGGTCGCTGCGCCGCCCGGGTCCAAGCGCGGCACGCCGATCAACGTCTGCATCGGCGTCAACGTCGTGCAGTTGCAGCTGCCGCCTTCGGGTCGTTTCGAATTTCGCATGGAGATCGACGGCGAAGCTCACGAAGAGTGGCGGATCGGCTTCAACACCCGGCCCGAACCCCAGTCTCACGAGGCGTGAGCCGCGAGATCCTCGAACGAGCGGCGCTCGGCTTGCCGCTCGCCCGAGTGACGAGCTCGGGCCTCTGAGGGCCGCCTGGGAGGGTGGCGCACCCCATTCGGGGCACAGGCAGCCGGCCAACGGCCGGCTGGCCGAAACGGGGATTCGCGCCGGAGGCGCGTGTCTCCCGGCTTCGGTCGGGCCCCTCGCCATTCCAGTCAGAAGGAGCCCAACACTTTGGAGAGGTAGGGTGCCCCTGATGAAGCGCGTGCTGATCCTCTCCTGGGAGTACCCCCCTGTGATCGAGGGAGGCCTTGCGCGGCACGTGCGCAAGCTCTCCGAGGAGCTCGTGCGCCAGGGCGTCACCGTCGATGTCCTCACGCGTGGCGCCAGCGGCTCGGAGGAGGGCGGAGCGGAGGCGCAGGAGCGCGCCGGTGTCACCGTGCATCGCGTCCGCGAGCCCAGCTGGCCGCGCGACCTCGATCGCTTCGTCGCGTGGGTGGAGCGCATGAACGAGGACATGCTCGTGGCTGGCGGCGCGCTCGCCGAGGAGCACTCCTACGACCTCATCCATGGCCACGACTGGCTCGTCGCGAACGCCTGCGCTGCTCTGGCCAACCGCCTGGGGGTGCCCTACGTGACGACCATCCACGCCACCGAGCATGGGCGTCATCAGGGCTGGGTGGACAAGCCTCCGCAGTCGCACATCCACGCCGTGGAGCGCTGGATGGCCCAGCACGCGGATTCGGTGATCACCTGCTCGCACTACATGCGCGGTCACGTCGCCGACATCTTCGACATCGAAGAGGACCGCATCACCGTGATTCCCAACGGGATCGACCCGCGCGATTTGCGTCCCGTGGGAGACCTGGAGGCGCTGCGCCGCGAGTTCGCCGCCCCGCACGAGCGACTCGTGCTGCTCGTGGGGCGGCTGGTCTACGAGAAGGGCTTCCAGCTCGCCCTGGACGCCCTTCCGGGTGTGATCGAGCGCCTCGGCGACGTGCGCTTCCTAGTCGCCGGCTCGGGCACTCATGAGGCCGAGCTGAGGGCGCAAGCCGAGCGCCTGGGCCTCACCGACCAGGGCATCTTCCTGGGCTGGATCGGCGACGACGCCCTGCACTCGCTCTACCGGATCGCCGACCTCTGCGTAGTGCCCTCGATCTATGAGCCCTTCGGGCTCGTCGCGCTGGAGGCGATGGCCTCGGGCTGCCCCTGCATCGTCGCCGACACCGGCGGCCTGCGCGAGGTGGTGCCCTCGGGGGAGCGCGTCGGCCTGCGTTTCAACGGTGGCGACGCGGAGCATCTGGGGGTCATGATCGAGCGTCTGTTGGTGGACGGCGCCCTGCGCGATCGCCTCGTGGCCGAGGCCTCCGAGCACGTCCTCAGCTTCGATTGGAGCGACGTCGCTCAGCGCACGCGTACGATCTATCGCCAGCTCGCGGGCTCCCCAGCTCGCCAGCGGGCCTGAGGGGCCTGGCCCGAGATGTCCCACGGCCCGCGCGTGGCTGCGCAACGCCTGCTCTATCGCGTGGCCTTCCGGTTGGCTCAACTGCGAGCGATCGTGCTCCCGGGAAGAGGCCGCGGCGTCAAGTGCCTGCTCACGCACGGGGACGAGGTGCTGCTCGTGCGCCACACCTACGGACCCCGCGGGGTCTGGCAGCTGCCGGGCGGCGGCGCGCATCGCGGCGAGTCCTCAGCGCACGCCGCCACGCGCGAGATGGGCGAGGAGCTCGGTCTGGACGAGCAGGACTGGCGCGAGCTCGTGACAATCGATCTCCGCCTGGAACATATGCCGGTCCACCTCACCTGCCTGCACGCCGAGCTCGCCGACCCGGCCGTGCGCCCCGACCCGGTGGAGATCGCCGAGGCGCGGTGGTTTGCGATGGATGAGCTGCCCGGGCGCTTGGGCTCCGAAGTGGAGCGAATACTCGACCTGCTCTACAGCCGCACGGAGCCCGGATCCATACCATGAGCGCCGGGTTGTCCCCGGCCA
Organism: Solirubrobacterales bacterium; assembly: GCA_044446265.1. GTDB lineage: Bacteria > Actinomycetota > Thermoleophilia > Solirubrobacterales > Solirubrobacteraceae > Palsa-744. The sequence goes on along the minus strand of JBIOES010000002.1, from coordinate 33,981 downwards.
AGCGATGAGGGAGGATGTGCAGATGCTCGAGGGTCTGATGCAGGACGATTTCCCGCTCACGCTGCACCATCCGCTGCGGCGGATGCGCTCTGTTCATCCCGACGCCGAGATCGTCACGCTGACGCCCGACGGCAGCACCATGCGGGCCGGCTTCGGGGAGGTCGCCGAGCGGGTGGACCGCCTCGCTCGCGTGCTCACGCGTCTCGGAGTCGAACCCGGCGATCGCGTGGGGACCTTCGCCTGGAACAACCAGCGCCACTTCGAGCTCTACATGGCGATCCCCTGCGTGGGGGCCGTGCTGCACACGCTCAACGTGCGCCTCTTCGCCGAGCAGCTCACGTACATCGTCAACCACGCCGAGGACCAGGTGATCTTCGTCGACGACTCGCTCGTCCCGCTGCTGGAGAAGCTCGCCCCGCAGCTACCCGGAGTGCGTCACTACGTGGTGATGGGCGACGGGGAGGCCGGCTCTCTGCCGGGCGCCCTGCGCTACGAGGAGCTGCTCGCCGAGGCTGGAGCGGGGGCCTTTGACTACCCCGAGCTCGACGAGCGCCAGGCGGCTGCGCTCTGCTACACGAGCGGCACCACCGGCAACCCCAAGGGCGTGCTCTACTCCCACCGCTCGATCTGCCTGCACTCCACGGCCTCGCTGATGACCGACGCGCTCGGCCTCTCACGCCGCGACCGCGCGCTGGTGGTCGTGCCGATGTTCCACGCCAACGCTTGGGGCATTCCGCACGGCGCGGCGCTCGCGGGCAGCGACCTGATCATGCCCGACCGCTTCCTGCAGGCCGAGCCGCTCGCGGGCCTGATCGAGGCCGAGCGTCCCACCGTGATGGGCTGCGTGCCTACGATCTTCTCCGACCTGCTGCGCTACGCCGAGGACCACGAGGTGGACCTCTCGTCATTGACCAACGCCGCCTGCGGCGGCTCCGCGGTGCCCAGGCAGCTGATGAAGGACTTCCAGGAGCGCCACGACGTGCGCATCTTCCAGGCGTGGGGTATGACCGAGACCAGTCCGGTCGCCACCTACTCGCGCCCAGACGAGACCAATGGCTACGACGAAGCCTACTGGGACGCGCGCGCCAGGCAGGGTCGTCCCCTGCCGTGGGTGGAGCTGCGCCTGATGGGCGAGGAGGGCGAGGAGGTGCTCTGGGATGGGCAGTCCACCGGCGAGGTGCAGGTGCGCGGGCCGTGGATCGCCGCGCGCTACTTCAACGACGCCTCAGGCGACGAGCGCTTTGACTCCGGGTGGCTGCGCACCGGCGACATCGCCGCCCTCGACGGGGAGGGCTTCATGCAGATCACCGACCGCTCGAAGGATGTGATCAAGTCCGGCGGCGAGTGGATCTCCTCGGTGGAGCTCGAGAACGAGGTGATGGCTCACCCCGACGTGATCGAGGCGGCCGTGATCGCCAAGCCCGACGAGCGCTGGGCGGAGCGTCCGCTGTGCTGCGTGGTGCGGCGCGAGGGCGCCACGCTCGACGCGCAGGAGCTCGTGGAGCACCTGCGCGGACGCGTGGCCAAGTGGTGGCTGCCCGACGAGTTCGCGTTCATCGCCAAGGTCCCCAAGACGAGCGTCGGAAAGTTCGACAAGAAGGTCCTGCGCCAGCAGCTGCACGAGGACACGCTGCAGGGGCGCGTGTCGGTATAAGCGCGGGCAGCCGGCAGGAAAATGGCGGATAAGGGACAATCAGATAGGGATAGACTGGCCCCGCAGCCCTCCACAGCTTTGAAAATGGGTCCCGACCCCTTGGGACCGAACAAACTTGACCACCAGAAAAGGTAGGTGTCCATGACTCGGATGTCTCGTACCCTTCTTGTACTGCCCATCGTGCTCGCGCTCGCGCTTGCAGCCGCACCGGCCCTGGCGGCGACCACGACCACCGGCACCTCGGGCTACTACCAGACCCCTCCCAAGCCGGCCAGCGGCACCGGGCCGTCGAAGGAAACCTCCAAGCCCAGGACGACCACCTCGCCCGCGAGCTCGACGCCGAGCACCTCGACGGCGTCAACGCCGACGAGCCCCACGACCACCACCTCTCACGCCACGCTGCCCTTCACAGGTCTTGACCTGCGCTGGATCGTCGGCTTTGGTGCGCTGCTGATCGTCGCCGGATTCTCGATTCAGATGACCCAGCGCCGTCGCCGCGACGCCGGCCGCTGAGACACGTCGAGTCTCGCTGAGCCGGGTGCCCGTGCACCCTGGCTCAGCGAGCATGGATGGCCAGCTCTGCGGTGGAGGCAGGGCTGTCCCTGCGGTGAGGGCTGTCGGCTCAGCGTTCGAAGACCGCGAAGAAGTCGCGATCGTCTGGCGTGAGGTATCTGGTGGCCGGCCGGTTCATGCCGGGCAGCAAGTTCGCCGGCGCCCGCGCGCCGGGGGCGCCGTAGGTGATGAAGCTCACCCAGTAGGAGTTGATGTCGAGCTCCATCGCGCGCACCGCGCCCGCGTGGGCGAGCGTATCCGCCAGGCTGCGCACCGACTGATCTTCTCCGGCGGCGTAGATCAGGTCGCCGTGGCGGTCGACGCCGATCCCCGAGCGCCATACGAGCACCGCGTTGCCGAGCGTCGCGCCCCATTCTGGTCCGTCGCTGAGGTTCGGGCTGGAGTGTCCCGCATCCACGATCAGCGGCAGGTTCTGGCGGGCGAATGAGACCGAGCTGGGAGCACGCGAGCCGGAGTGCCAGTCGAGCACGTTCACGCGGCCGTCGCGGTAGCCCACGAGCGTCGCCAGCCCATCGTGCATCGTGGCGTAGGTGTGCCCGCCCAGGACGAAGCCCCCGCGGGAGTCGCTCAGCTTGAAGGCGCTGTTGAAGCTCGCCAGCAGCCTGCCCCGGCGTGTTCGGGGCACGTCCATCGAGCCACGTGGGATCCCCACCGAGGGCTCCATGCGACCGGGGTTGAGGGTCAGCCTCGTGCGCGTCGTATCGATCCACGCCAGGCCTGCCACGACGCGGGGGTATTCGGGCTGGTTGCGCAGCGTGGTAATCAGGAGGGGCGCGCCCGCCCCCGCGCCGGGACGCGTGGCCTGCCAGATCCCCTCGCCGGGCAGGGCGGGTTGCAGCAGCGGAGCGACGGGTGGGGGACGGTAGCTTGCGGCGGCCAACTGCTGTGCCAGCAGTCGCTGCGCGCGCAACCGCTGTGCCCGTGCCTGGCCGGCGGCTCCGTAGCCGATGTGGGGGAGCGTTCGCAGTGTGGAGCCGCCCTTGCTGGGCGCCGTGAGGGAGTAGTAGATCGACTCGACGCGTGAGACCAGCCCGGCCGCACCGTGATCGCGCAGCCACTCCACCGAGCGGATGCCCAGGCTCGAGTTCGACGGTTCGGCGATCGTGCTCAGATAGGAGAACGTGACGGGTGTGAGCGCAGCGAGCGCGGCGACGAGCGCGATCCGTCGCGCTCTGCGCGGATGCCTCGCTTCCGTGCGTTTGAGCGGACGATTCTGCTTCACGGAACCAGGGTTGGAAGTGGCGGCGCCGAACTTCACCTCCCAGACTGTAGGCGCAGCCGTGCCTGTCCGTATGGTCGGCCCGCCAAATTAGAGCACTCTCACTCGGGGAGCCTGTCACCGGAAAGCTCCATCAGCCCTAAGAAAAGTCTCACCTGCAAACGGCGCAAGCGAGGTGGGAATGCAGTACTCATGTGGAACGGTATCGGGGCCAACTCAGGCTGTCCCAAAGGTCTCCGGTGTGCTGCTAAATGGGAGAATTAACATTAATTCGCTTCACGCGATAACACGCGTCGAGGAGACCCAGCAACCCCGGTTCGCCGCTGGGGGTGGTCTGCGCACCCATCTGCATGCTCCCCCCACGCGGAGGCTATCGGCCACCCCGCTGCTGCGCGCCTGCCGCCCGCGGCAGTGGAGCAAGAACGTGCTGGTGCTCGCTGCGCCTTGCGCGGCCGGCGTGATCGCCCAGCCCCAGGTGGCCGTCGAGGTCCTGGCGGCGTTCGTGGTCTTCTGCCTGCTGTCGAGCGCCACGTACCTGCTCAACGACGTGCGCGACCTCGAGCAGGATCGGCTGCACCCGCGCAAGCGAGCCCGGCCGCTCGCCGCCGGCGAACTCTCGCCGCGTGTCGCGGCGTCGGCCGCAGCCGTCATGGGGCTTGCGGGTCTGGCCCTCGCGAGCGTGGTGAGTCCGGCGCTGGGAGCGGTCGGCTGCGTTTACCTGCTGCTCACGGCGAGCTACTCGCTGCTGTGGCGTCGTGTCGTGGTCGCCGACATCGCGGCGATCGCCGCCGGCTTCGTGCTGCGCGCCGTGGCTGGCGGCGCCGCCACCGACATCGCCCTCTCGCGCTGGTTTCTGCTGGTCACCTCATGGTGCGCGGTCTTCCTGGTGGCCGGCAAGCGCTATGGGGAACTGAGCGAGGGCGGCGTACCCACAGATGAGGTTGGTATGGGCTCACCGCGGGATGGAACCCGTTCGGCGGCCCGCAGCACATTGCGCCATTACTCGACCGGATCGCTGCGCCTGGTGCTGAGCGCGGCCGCGGCGCTCGCGAGCATCGCGTACGCAGGTTGGGCGTTCACGCGACCGCAGCACGGGGTGTGGTATGTGCTGTCGATGGTTCCCTTCGTGCTGTGGCTCGCGCGCTACGCGATGCTGCTCGGCAGCGGCGCCGGCCAGGCGCCCGAGGAGCTGATCCTCCGTGATCGGCTGCTGCTCGCCCTGAGCCTCGCGTGGGTCGTCCTGTTCCTGGGTAGCGTCTATGGCGCTGGCTGAGCCGGCCGCGCGCACGGCGGTGCGCGGCCGTGAGCAGTTGCTGTGCGGGTGGGGCGGGACTTCGCGCAGCCGAGCTCGGGTGATCCGACCGCGCAGCGCCGAGGATATCGCTGAGGTTCTGGCAAGGACCCGTGGCGCGATCGCTCGCGGAGCCGGTCGCAGCTACGGCGACGCCGCGCAGATCGAGGGTGGGGACGTGCTCGACATGACCGCGCTGGAGGGAATCCTCTCGATCGACCGCGAGCGGCGCCTGATCACCGCACAGGCCGGCGCGACCGTGGCCCAGCTGATGGTCGCCCTGGCGGCGAACGGGCTGACGTTGCCGGTGGTGCCGGGGACCCGGCACGTAACGCTCGCGGGTGCGATCGCGAGCGACGTCCACGGCAAGAACCACCACCGCGACGGCGGTATGGCGCGCCACGTCGCGGCGCTGTCCCTGTGCACGCCCGGGGGCGCCTGTCTGGAGGTCTCGCCCGAGAGCGACCCCGAGCTGTTCTACGCCACACTCGGGGGAATGGGCCTGACGGGCGTCATCGTGCAGGCCACCCTGCGGGCCGAGCCGCTCGCGGCGCCCTGGGTGTCCGTGGACGTGGATCGGACCGACTCCCTGGAGCAGACGCTTGCGTCGCTGGCCGGCGAGGAGTGCCATCGCTATTCGGTGGCCTGGGTGGACCTGCTCGCCGAGGGCCCACAGCTGGGACGGGCGGTGGTGAGCCGCGCTGACCCCTGGCCGTTCGCGCAGGCCGTACCACCTCCGCAAGGGTCTCGCAGAGGGGACTCGGGGCTCTCCCGGCACGCCGCCTTGGAGGTGCCCCGTGGCTTTCCGGCAGCTCTGCTGCGCCCCTCGGGGATTCGCGCCTTCAACGCGCTGCGCTGGCGTGCCGCCCCGCGCTGCGAGCGCGAACGGCCGCTCGCGCTCGCGCCATACTTCTTCCCGCTCGACGCGCTCGGGGCCTGGAACCGGCTCTACGGAGTCGCCGGTCTGATCCAGTACCAGTTCGTCGTTCCCAGCGGCCAGGAGGCGGCGCTCACGCGCTGTGTGCAGCTGCTGCGCCTGCGGCGAGTGCCCGTGTACCTCGCCGTGCTCAAGCGTCTGGGCTGCGCATTCGGCGGGCCGCTGTCCTTCCCACTGGAGGGATGGACGCTGGCTGTCGATCTGCCGGCCGCGGCGCCCGGGCTCGGTTCGGCGCTGGACGAGCTGGATGGCGTGGTGGCGGGGTGCGGCGGGCGCGTCTACCTGACCAAGGACGCTCGCCTACGGAGCGAGGCGCTGCGCGCGATGTACCCCGAGCTCGAGCGCTTCCACGCGCTGCGCGCCCGGATCGACCCCAATGGGGTGCTGCGCTCGGACCTTGCGCTGCGCCTGGGACTGTGCGAGGCCGCGAGGTGAGCGGCGCGAGCGTCGGCGCCGGCTCGGCCGGCAGGCGCGTGGCGGTTCTGGGAGGCACCTCGGAGATCGCCCTGGCGATCGTGCGCGAGCTGCAGCGCCGCTCCCCGCGCGAGGTCGCGCTGGTGGGTCGCGACTCATCTGCCCTCGTGCGCGCGACGGAGGAGCTCACCGCTGCCGGTTGTCCGCGGGTGCTGAGCTTCACGCTCGACGCCCGCGACATCGAGCATCACGAGCAGGCCATCGGCGAGGCCCTCGATGGGTTGGGCGGCGCCGACATAGTCGTGCTAGCGGTCGGTGTCCTCGGCGCGCGCGGCGGCATGCCCCAGGATGTCTCCGCGTGGCTCGGGGTGCTCCAGGTCAACGTGGTGGGCGCGGGCTCGCTGCTGATCCACGCCGCCCGGCGCCTGCGCGAGCAGGGCTCGGGGACGCTCGTGGTCCTCTCCTCGGTGGCGGGCGAGCGAGCCCGCGCGGCAAACTTCGTATATGGAGCCTCCAAGGCCGGCCTGGACGCGCTCGCGCAGGGTCTCGGCGATGCGCTGCACGGGCAGGGCGTGCGCGTGCTGGTGGTGCGCCCCGGCTTCGTGTACACGCGCATGACAAAAGGGCTGAAGCCGGCGCCGCTGTCCACCACCCCGCAGGCGCTGGCGCGCGTGGTCGTGAGGGGGCTGGACGGCGGCTCACACACCGTTTGGGCGCCGCCGGCACTACGCTGGGCGATGATCGCCCTGCGCATGCTTCCCCGGTCCCTCTTCCGCCGTCTGAAACAGTGAGCGCCGCCAAGCCATTACGAGAGATGTCCTATCTTCGTGCTCGCCGCCAGCAGGCGCGCAGGCGTCGTCAACTCGTGCGGGTGGACATCGGACTGGGGCTGTTGATTGCCGTGCTGGCGCTCCTGCTGGCGCCCGGCCTGGCGATCGTCGCCCTCGCCGCGTTGCCGGTGCTTGCCGTCTGCGTCGTCTGGATAGTGCTCGATCGACAGCGGTCGCGGCGAGGACCGTGACTGCCGAAGGGCTGATCGAGCGCATGGATGTCCACGATCGCTGGGCGATTCGCAGCGCCGGCGAGGAGGACATCGCGGCCGTGCTCGACCTGTGGGCCGCGGCGGGCAGCGTGCCGACCGTCAGCGACTCTCCCGGCGGACTGGCCCGGCTGCTGGCCACCGACCCCCAGGCGCTGCTGGTCGCCGAGCTCGATGGCATCCTCGCCGGTTCGCTGATCGCCGCGTGGGATGGCTGGCGTGGGAGCTTCTACCGGCTTGCGGTATCGCCGGAGCATCGGCGCAAGGGGCTCGCAACGATGCTGCTCCGGGAGGGCGAGCGGCGCCTGCGCGAACGGGGCGCGATCAGGCTCACCGCAATCGTCGCCGACGATGAGGCGAGCGCGATGGACTTCTGGCGGGCCGCCGGCTATGAGTGCCAGCAGCACAGGGCGCGGTTCGTGCGCCAGCCGGATGCGTAGGCGCTGGTCCGCAGGCGCTGGTCATCTCGGGCGATGACGGCCATCGGCCATACGGATATGATTTAGCGGCCATACGAGCTTGAATTATCGGCCATACCGCGCTACTGTTGGTCGTGCCATGGAGTCTCTGAGGCGGGTTGCGGTCGAACTTTCGATCCCCGAGCGGACGCTGCGTCGTGCCGCGTCCGAGGGTCTGGTGCATGGGGAGCGCGTCAGCCAACGTCGCTTTCGGATTACGTTTCGGGAGGAGGCATACCTGCGTGGCCATTGGAAGTTGTTGCGGGCGCTGCGCGCAGCGCTGCGCACGGAGCCCAACGTCAGGCTTGCGGTGTTGTTTGGCTCGACAGCCACTGGGAGCGATCATGGCCGCTCTGACGTCGATGTCCTGGTCGTGTTGCACGATCCAAGCATAGGTCGGCTGGCTGAGCTGGCAGAGCGGCTTTCCCCGCGTATCGGTCGCGAGATGCAGCTTGTGCGGCTCTCTGAGGCGCAGACCTCGCCTGTGCTCATGGTCGACATCATCGATCACGGGCGTGTACTGGTCGATCGAGACGATCTTTGGGCGGGCTTGGGAGAGGCTGCTCCGAGGTGGCGGCGTCTTGCCCGTAGTGCCGAACGATCCTCACCTGCCGCGCTTGACGAGCACGACCTCGACCATCACGCCGCATGACGGCAGCCGATCCGGTCCCTGCTCCGCTCGAGGCGAATGACCCTCAGCGTGCGAGGGCGTTGAAGGCCAAGATCCGAGACCGGGTGGGCGACGTGCGCCGCCACCTGCTCGCGCTGCGCACAGCGATGGCGGAGTTCGGCGATGACTTCGAGCTGGATGCTTTTCGTATGGCGTACGCGTCGGAGGATCCGGTCGAGCTCAATCGCGTAAAGGCTGTCGAGAGAGGCGTCGATCAGCTCTACAACTACATCGCCGAGCTTGCCGCCTTCGGATTGGAGCTTGCCGAGCTTCGTGGACGTCGCGATGAGACCAACGCCCGGCGAGATCTCGATGCGCTGCGGGATGCCGGCGTGATCTCGGGCGAGCTGACACGTCGCCTGCAGCGACTACGCGAACTGCGGCGCATGCTCGTCCACGAATACGCGACGGCCACAGCCGAGCAGGTTCACGAGTCCGCCCTCATCGTAGCTGGCAATTTCCCGGCTTTCTACGACGCTTACCGGGCGTGGATCACGCGCGGCTTCGCGGCCCAACCCTGACGCCTTAAAAGGTTCGATTTGCGGGGCTTTTGACGATGCCGGAGGAGGCCTCGTCGGCGGTCAACCCAGCCATGCGGATAGCTCCTCCAGGGCATCGGGGATCACGTAGTAGTAGGCCCATAGGCCCTTGCGCTCGGAGTCCACAATCCCAGCGGCGCGCAGCTTTCCGAGGTGGTGGGAGAGCGTGGACTGTGAAATGTCGAACAGCGGCACGAGCTCACAGACGCAGACCTTTCCGGCGTGCTTGCGCAGCACGTCCACGAGCTGCAATCGGATCGGGTCGCCGAGAGCCTTGGCGACCTGGGCCATGCGTAGCGCGTGCTCGCGCTGCACGTCGGGGTAGACGACGGGCTCGCAGCAGCGCTCGCCGGCCGCTCGCTTCTGCTTGGGCGCCAGCTCCAAATCGACGGACATCAATCTACTTATATCAATAAGACGCACATCCGTCGATGTAATACGATCCCCGCGTGGACGCCCCGCTTTCACGCCGTCTGTTCGCCGAGCTGCTTGGCTCCGCGTTCCTGGCGGCGCTCGTGATCGGCTCAGGGATCGCGGCACAGACCCTCTCACCGGGCGACGTAGGGCTCCAGCTATTCGAGAACGCCGCCGCCACCGCGGCGGGGCTGTTCACGATCATCCTCATGTTCGGACCCGTCTCGGGAGGGCACTTCAACCCGGTCGTCTCGCTCGCTGACGCGACGTTTGGCGGTGTCCGCTGGCGCGACGCGCTTGCCTACATACCCGCACAGGTGGCCGGCTGCATCCTCGGCGCCGTCACCGCCAACGGCATGTTCTCCTTGGCGGCCATCAGCATTTCCACCCACCATCGCGCCTCGCCTGCGCATCTGTTCTCAGAGGTCATCGCCACGTCCGGCCTGCTGCTGGTGATCTTCTCCCTGGCCCGCACAAGACGCAGCAACATGGCGCCGGCCGCCGTCGGCGCCTACATCGGCGCTGCCTACTTCTTCACGAGCTCCACCAGCTTCGCCAACCCCGCGATCAGCGTGGGACGCATGTTCTCCAACACCTTCGCCGGTATCGCGCCCGCGTCCGTGCCCGGCTTCATCGTGGCGCAGCTCGTCGGCGGTGCCTGCGCGATCCTCACTATCAGGGCGCTCTACCCGGACATCACGCCGGCCGAGGCGGCAGAGGCCGTCATGCCGCACCGCCAACAGCAATCGAGTACCGATGGCTCGCTCAGCCAACCGCTGCCAAGCTAGGCCCTGACGATGGCGACCGTCCTGTTCGTCTGTCTGCACAACGCCGGTCGCTCGCAGATGAGCCAAGCGCTGTTCGAGCACGCCACCGATGGGCGCCACCATGCACTGTCCGCCGGCACCACACCGGCCGAGCACGTTCACCCCGAGGTCGTAGAGGTCATGCGCGAGCTCGACATCGACGTAGCCGATCGCCGGCCGCAGCTGCTCACCCGCAAGCTCGCCGAGCAAGCAGATGTCATCGTGACGATGGGCTGCGGCGACGAGTGCCCATACATCCCCGGCAAGCGCTATGTCGATTGGGACCTACCCGACCCGAAGGGACGCCCGCTGGACGAGGTTCGCGCCACAAGGGATGAGATCGGGCGCCGCGTAGACACCCTCATTGACGAACTGGCAAACGGCTAGGCATCGCGATTGCTCGGCGAACGCTTCGGCTCCCATGCCGTGTGTTCCCGCGCCCTGTGCTACCGGCGCGGCTGCTCGGCAAGCCAGGCATCGAGCATGGGGCGCGTGAAACGGATGTGTCGGCTCCAGAGCCAATTTCGACCCCCCGCGCCCCCGGAGCGGCCCTCTGGAGAAATCCGTAGAGAAATCTGAGCGCCCCGCCGCACCCCCTGATACACTCAAAAAGTTCGATTTCCGGGGCTTTTCGTGATGCCGGAGGAGGGACTCGAACCCCCGACACGCGGATTATGATTCCGCTGCTCTAACCAGCTGAGCTACTCCGGCGGGAGCGCGCAGTTTAGCCTCTGACCCGATGCCCGACCCGCTCCCCCTGCTGGCGGTCCCCAACGTCTCCGAGGGCCGGGACCGCGCAACGCTGGATGCGATCGAGCGGGCTTGCACCGCGGGCGGGATCGCACGCCTGCTGGATAGACACTCCGATGCGGATCACCACCGCGCGGTGCTTACCCTCCTCGGAGCGCCCGGAAGCCTGGCGCAGGCGCTGGTGCAGGGCGCGGCGGAGGCGGTGCGGTCGATCGACGTCGGCGAGGTCGAGGAGGCGGATCGCGAGATCCACGCGCGCGATGGCGGCGGGGGCGCCGAGGACGTCCACCGCGGCCAGCACCCCCACGTGGGAGCCCTGGATGTCGCACCGATCGTCTACCTCGATCCGGACGCCCGCGGCGCGGCGTGCGCCGAGGCGCTCGTGGTGGCGGACCGGATCGGCGCGGAGCTGGGAGTGCCGGTGTTCCTCTACGGAGAGCTGGGCGGCGGCCGCACGCGCGCGGAGCTGCGCAGAGGGGGGCGCGCGGGGCTGGCCGAGCGGATGCGCACCGGCGAGCAGCGCCCAGACTTCGGCCCGTCCACGCTGCACCCGACTGCGGGAGCGACACTGGTCGCGGCACGGGAGCCGCTGGTGGCGTTCAACGTGGAGCTCGCACCGCCCGCGACGATCGATCGGGCGCGCCGGATCGCGAGCCTGATCCGCGAAGGCGGTCCAGAGGGCCTGCGGGGCGTAAGAGCGATCGGGGTAACACTCACCCGCGCGCCGGGCCCCCCGGTGGCGCAGGTGTCGATGAACGTGGAGCGGCCGCTGGAGCTGCCCCTGCGCGCCGTCGTGGAGGCCATCCAGCGGCACGCTCAGGTCGCAGCGGCTGAGGTCGTGGGACTCGCGCCGCGCACGGCCCTCATTGGCTTCCCGGCCGAGGTGCCAATGCCGACCTTCGATCCCGAGCGCCAGGTGATCGAGAACGCATTAGGCTAGAGGGCGGTGGCTCAGACCAAGCGCAAACGCCAGACCAAGCACCGCGGCAACGCCGCGGGGGTGGTGGAGGCGCGCGGGCGCACGGGGCGCAGGCCGACGGCGGCGGAGAAGAGCCCCGAGGGCCGTGAGAAGGCGCGCGCGAAGGCGGCGCGCGGGAATCGCCTGGACAAGGAGCCATCCTGGAGCGGGGCGTTCTACCGCGCGATGGCCGCGGCGGTGCTGATGCTGCTGATGAGCCTGCTGCTGGGGTTCAAGTCCTCGCAGGTGATCGCGCTCTTCCCGGTGGTGCTGCTGCTGTATGTACCGATCAGCTACTACAGCGACATGTGGCTCTACAGGAGGCGTCAGCGCAACAAGGCCAAGCAGGGTGCGAAGCCCGCGCAGAGGGGCGGAGGCGGCAAGGTGGGCCCGGATGGCGGAGCTGCGTGATGGGCGCTCCGGATGTGCGCATGTTCACGGTGGGGCCGGTGCAGGAGAACGCGTACATCGTGCGCGCCGACAGCGAGAGCACACAGGCGGTGATGGTGGATCCCGGCGAAGAGCCCGAGCGTCTGCTGGAGGCGGCTGCGGAGCTGGGGGTGCAGATCGAGGGGATCCTGATCACGCACTGCCACTTCGATCACATCGGGGCGGTTGCGCCGGTGGCAAACGCGACGGGGGCGCCGGTGTGGTGCCCGGAGTTCGAGCGCCCGCTGCTCACCGACATCATGCGCTGGGTGCCACCCGGGTTCGGGCCGTTCGAGAACCATGAGCCCGAGCACACCGTGAAGGGCGGCGAGCACGTGGAGGTGGCGGGGATGGACTTCGAGGTGATCGCGACCCCTGGGCACAGCCCCGGACACGTGACCTACGCGCTCTCGCGGGACGATCCACAGGCGCCCCTCCTGCTCTCGGGCGATGTGCTGTTCCAGGGCTCGGTGGGCCGCGTGGATCTGCCGGGCGGGGATTGGAGCACGCTGGAGCGCTCGATCGGGGAGCTGATCAGGCGCTACCCCTCGCAGACGGTGGTGTACCCGGGGCACATGGGCGTGACGACGCTGGGGCGCGAGCTGAGCACGAACCCCTTCCTCAGCGAGCTGCGCGTTCCCGCGGGCGGAAATTGAGCGCCCCCAAGCTCCAGGCCCCGAAGGGCACGGCGGATGTGCTCGGCGAGCAGGCCGCGGCGCGGACGGCGCTCGAGGCAAGGGCCGCGGCGATCCTCGAGGGCGCGGGGTACGAGCGGATCGAGACGCCCACGCTGGAGGCGACGGAGCTGTTCGCGCGCGGTGTGGGGGGGTCCACGGATATCGTGCAGAAGGAGATGTACACGCTCACCGATGGGGGTGGGCGCTCGCTGACGCTGCGCCCGGAGGGCACCGCGCCGGTGTGCAGGGCGTATGTGGAACACGGTATGCACAAGCGCGCGCAGCCGGTGAAGCTCTGGTATGCGTCGAGCTTCTTCCGCTACGAGCGCGCGCAGGCGGGTCGCTACCGCCAGTTCTGGCAGGTGGGAGCGGAGGCGCTGGGGAGCGATGATCCGACGGTGGACGCTGAGTCGATCGCCCTGCTGGGAGAGCTGCTCGGCGAGATGGGCGTGAAGGCTCGCCTGCGGCTCTCGAGCCTCGGGAGCGGCGATGCCCGAGCGGAGCACCGCGAGCGCCTGCAGGCCCACCTGCACAGTCACGAGGCCGAGCTCTCGGAGGAGGTGCGCGCCCGGATCGAGCTGAACCCGCTGCGCGCGTTCGACTCCGATCACGAGGGCACGCGAAGGGTGATGCAGAGCGCGCCGCGCCTGCTGGAGCACCTGAGCGAGCAGGACGCAGCGCACTTCGCGGAGGTGCGTGCGCTGCTGGATGAGACAGGCGTGAGCTACGAGGTCGATTCGACGCTGGTGCGCGGATTGGACTACTACACGCGCACGGTCTTCGAGTTCACATCCGACGCGCTGGGCGCGCAGAGCGGCGTGGGCGGCGGCGGGCGCTACGACGGTCTCGTGACCCAGCTCGGCGGCCCACCCACCCCCGGCATGGGCTGGGCCGCGGGGATTGAGCGGATCCTGCTGGCAGGCACGGCGCCCGTTCCACCGACCAGAGCGCTGGACCTGTACGTGGCGCTGGCCGATTTGAAGAGCCCCCCACAAGGGGGGGCGAGCGGGCCGCGCGTGGCAAGCCGGAGGGCCGCGTTCAAGCTCCTGAGCGAGGCGCGCGCCGCTGGTCTGACGGCGCAGATGGAGATGGCAGGGCGCTCGCTGAAGGGCCAGCTGGGGCAGGCGAACAGGCTCGGCGCCCGCTACGTGGCGATCGTGGAGGGCGCCCAGACGATCCTGAAGGACATGCAGGGCGCCTCCGAGCGCGAACTGCCGACAGAGAAGGCGCTCACGGCGCTGCTGACAGACGGGCTCCAGGTCCAAGGGGAGCTGCAGGGCTCAACTTAAGCGCGCGAAATGCCGAATGCAGGAGCGATGGCTCAGGTGTCCCGTCCCTTCCAGATTGCCCTGGCAGCGCTCGTGCTGCTCGTGGGTGTGTGGTTCATCGCGCTGCATCGCCCTGGCTCGGGCTCGGGCAGCTCGCCTTCGAGCCCCGCGGCGGCGCCGTCGGCCTCCTCCAACTCTAGCTCCAGCGGTGGGGCGCCCGGCGCAAGCACGCCCGTCTACCACGGGTCGGCTCCCGGCGTTGAAGGGCTGACGCGCGCGATCGACAAGGCGCACGGTGCGGTTGCGACCTCCGAACAGAACGCGAGGCAGCTGCAGAACAAGTCAGAACAGGCTTCCGAATCGACCCATGCGGGGACGTCCCCGGCGCAGCAGGCCGGCGCGACGGCGACGGTTCATCGCTCCTCCACTACCGTGCACCACGCGGGCGCGAAGACTTCCACTACGACGGTGCACACGACGGCGAAGGTCAAGCCGGGCCATGTAAACGCCACGGCGGTCTCAAACGCCCAGGCCGCGATCCTGCAGAACGAGCTCGAGCACGGTCAGACGGTGCTGCTGCTGTTTTGGAACCCCAAGTCCACGGACGATGTGGCGGTGCGCAAGGAAGCCAAGGCGGTGGCCGCGCGGATGAAGAAGAAGGTGGCATTGCACGTGGCGCTGCCCGCGCAGGTGGGACAGTACGGATCGGTGACGCGCGGTGTGCAGATCTACCAGACGCCCACTCTCCTGCTCATCGATAGGAAGGGCCTGGCGGTGACGATGACGGGCCTGATGGATCAGTACGCGATTGAGCAGGGGATCATCGAAGCCCAACACGCCAAGTAACTGGCGGCCTAAACTCGACGGAGCATGACCGTCGAGGCGCTGACTCATCATCTCGAAGCACCCACCGGACGCGGGCACACACCCGCGCGCGCGTTCACGGGCGCGGCCGGCGGGGCGGCGTGCGGGGATCTGGTGCGGGTGTCGCTGCGGATCGACCCCGAGGATCCCGAGGGAAGGGTGGCCGACGCGGGCTTCGACGCGCACGGCTGCGGTGCGGCGATCGCCGCGGGCAGCGCGACCGTGGAGCTCGTTCGCGGCGCCCCTCTGCTGCAGGCGGCGCGCGTGGGCGCCGAGGAGATCGCAGGCGAGCTGGGGGGGTTGAGCCCCGCCAAGCGCCACGCGGCGGAGCTGGCGGCCGACGCGCTGCACCGTGCGCTGGGCGGGGCCGCGCGCGCGCAGGCGCACCTGGCGCCGGCGGCGGAGCGCACTGTGGTGGCGATGAGCGGCGGCGTGGATAGCGCGGTGGCGGCTCTGCTTACCGCACGCGAGGGCGCGGAGGTGGTGGGGGTGACGCTCGAGCTGTGGTCCGATCCGGAGAACGACGGCGAGCGCAGCTGCTGCTCGGCGCAGGCGGTGCGCGGGGCGCGTGAGGCGGCCCACCGCATGGGGGTGCCCCACCTCTCGATCGATCTGCGCGAGGAGTTCCGCGCGGGCGTGGTCGATCACTGGCTGGCGGGCCATGCGGCGGGGGAGACGCCGAACCCGTGCGTGCGCTGCAACGGGAGCGTGCGCCTGGAGGCGATGCTCGAACTGGGGGAGCGCCTGGGGAGTCGAACACTGGTGACGGGCCACTACGCGCGCGTGGACTGGGAGGGAGACGCGGACGCGCGCGAGCGGGGGCCGCTGCTGCGGATGGCCGTGGATCCTGTGAAGGATCAGAGCTATGTGCTGGCCGGCCTGGCACCCGAGTCGCTCGCGCGTATGCGCTTCCCGCTCGGGGCGATGCACAAGACGCAGGTGCGCAAGATCGCCGAGCGCGAGGGGCTGGCGGTGGCGCGCAAGCCCGACTCCCAGGATCTGTGCTTCCTCGCGGGCACTGGCCTTAGCCGCTTCCTGGAGCGTCATGGCGAGCTGGAGGGCGCGTCTGGGCAGATCCTCGACATGCAGGGTCGGGAGCTGGGCGTACATGGAGGCAGCCGCTCCTACACGATCGGTCAGCGACACGGGCTTGGGCTGGGGGGCGGCGAGCCGCTGTACGTGCTGGGCACCGATGCCACGGCCAACACGGTTACGGTGGGACCACGCAGGGCCCTTCTAACGCGCACCGTGACCGTGCGCGAGGCGACCCTGCGGCGCGAGGGTGCCGCGGTGGACCACGTCAAGGTGCGCTCGCGCGGACGGCGAGTGCCCTGCCGTGTGGCTCACCCCGCTGAGCCGGGGCTATACGCGCACATCGAAGTCGAGCTCGCAGAGCCGATCGAGCGCACCGCGCCGGGGCAGATGGCGTGCCTGTTTGCGGGCGAGTCGATCGTCGGCTACGGCACGATCGCGGCATAGGACCGGTCCCAGTTCCGGGCGGCGAGAACGGCAGCAACGCCACGGCGTGCTTCCTGCGCCGCGAAGGAGACCGGTGTGGCCTCAGCGGCGGCGCTTCTTGTGAGGCGGCGGCGAGGGCTTCAGCGTGACCGATACGCTCGCTCCGAAGGCAAGCGCGGTTCTAGCTCTGACGCTCTGCGAGCTGACGATGAGCCGCTTGGAATGCTTGTAGCGCTTGGCGACTCTCACCTTGCCGAGGCGGCAGTGAGCGCTCAACAGATGGCGCTTGGCGGCGGTACCGCTGAGGCCCTCGAGGCTCGGAACCACGCACCTGACGATGAGCGGCGGCGGGCACGCTCCACCCGTAGAGCTCGATGCGACGGCGCAGGCGATCAGCGGGGGAGCGGGCGCGGGCAGCACCGTAATCTGGGTGCCGATGGTCGAGGCATTGCCCAACTGGTCGGCGGCGGTGGCGAAGACGTTGTAGACGCCGGGTGTTGCGTAGGTGTGCGATGGGGCGCTCCCCAGGCCCGCGGCGCCGTCGCCGAAAGACCAGGTGGGAAAGCCCACGCCCGTGAAGAGGTCGCTCGCGGCGACCGTGAAGGCGATCGACTGCCCCACGATGGCGCTCGCGGGAGCTTCGATCTCGAGGACGGGACCGGTGGCGTCGTAGATGCGCGCGAGGATGGTGTTTTCGGCGAAGTGTTCCCAGCCCACGACGGCGTCGCCCGCGCTGTCCATTCCCACAGAGGCGCCGGCGGAAGGTTCAAAATCAATCTTTTCTCCGCTGGCGCTCAGCGTGGTTTCGGAGCCGAGGGTTCCCGCTGCGGTGCGCGTCACGGCGTTCACGGCTTCGACTCCGGCCGGACTCGCCGTCCAGGCGATGACGGCGTCGCCGGCGGCGTCCATCGCCACCCGCGAGGTTCCCACACTGCCGCTGGCGCTCACTTCACTCGCCGGCGCGAAGCTCGAGCCCGCGGTCGCGCTCGCCGCGTCGATGGTGTCGGTGGTGCCCCGCTGTTCCCACGTGCTCACGACCTCGCCGTTGTCGCCCACGGCGATCGCGGGCGATGTGTCATTGCCGCCCGCTGGGGAGATCGTCTGCGGAGCGCTCAGCGCAGCCGCGGGACTCGCGCTCGTGCTTGCTTCGATGTGGTAAGGAGGAATGGTGGTGCCGCGCTGCCAGACGACCGCGGGCTGTCCGCCGCCGCCGATCGCCGCCGCGACGTTGTAGGCGTATTCGGTGGTGAAGTTCGTCAGGTTCTGTGTGGGGCCGAAGGCTCCTCCCGCGGGGCGCGTGATCGCCCGTGCGATGTCGTGAGGGCCAGCTGACTTGTCGTTCCAGGCGATCACGGCGTCGCCGGCGCCGTCCATCGCGACCACCGGAAGGCTAGGTTCGCTGCCGGGTTCGGTGATCGGCGTGGTGGCGAATGTCCCGCCGGCCGGCATCCACGCGTAGCCGGCGAAGTAGCCGCCGACTGTTTCTTCGATCTCGCCGAGGAGCACATCGCCGGCGTTGTCGATCGCCACCGAGGTGCCCGTCTGGTTCACCCCGCCGGTCGGCCCCGCTTCGATGGGCGCGGAGAACGCCTCTCCGCGACGGCGGGTGGCGACCTCGTACTGC
Organism: Solirubrobacterales bacterium; assembly: GCA_044446265.1. Lineage (GTDB taxonomy): Bacteria > Actinomycetota > Thermoleophilia > Solirubrobacterales > Solirubrobacteraceae > Palsa-744. The sequence goes on along the minus strand of JBIOES010000002.1, from coordinate 15,939 downwards.
TTGGTGGTGCTGTCGATCCAGGCGACCACGACCTTGCCGGAGGCGTTCACGGCGACGCTCGGCCACGATGCGCTGTGGCCATATGCCGAGATCAGTTCCTGGGAGGAGGACGAGGCTCCCGCCTGGCGCACGTCGGCGTAGACGCCGCCGCCCTCCGTCCAGGTCGCGGCGATGTCGCCGCTCGGTCCCATCGTCACCTTCGAGTCGACCCCGAAGGACGCGCTGGTGGGCGGACTGGAGATGGGCTTCGCGGGCAGCCACGTGGGCGTGGCGTGCGCGACCGGCGTGGCCCAGCCAAGGGCGCAGAGGCAGATCGCTGTAAAGAGGCGCCGGCGCGGCATATCCCACCTCTACGGCCGAAGGACGCCTCTGCATGATCCCTGCAAGGCATCGGCCGGACAGGTGTCGGTTCCCTCTGGGAGACCTCGGGCGAACGGGTGTCGGCCCCCGCTCGCTACCCTCGATGCCGACCATGGCGCCGATCAGCACCGACGAGATCCGCGAGCGCTATCTGGGCTTCTTCGAGGAGCGCGGGCACCGGCGCATCCCCTCGGCCTCGCTGGTGCCCTCCGCGCACGACCCGTCCGCGCTGCTGACGGTCGCGGGTATGCACCCGCTGAAGCCCTACTTCCTCGGGCAGGAGGCGCCGCCCGCGCCGCGCCTCACGAGCTGCCAGAAGTGCTTTCGCACGGTGGACATCGCCAATGTGGGCAACACCGCGCGGCACCTCACCTTCTTCGAGATGCTGGGGAACTTCTCGATCGGCGCCTACTTCAAGGACGAGGCGATCCGCCTCGCGTGGGAGCTCTCGCTGGAGGTGTTCGGGTTCGCCCCCGAGGACATCTGGGTGACCGTCTTCGAGGGAGACGAGCAGCTCGGACTGGGAGCCGACGAGGAGGCGATCGAGCTGTGGGAGTCGGTGGGCGTGCCCGGTGAGCGGATCGTGCGCTGCCCGCGCTCGGAGAACTTCTGGCAGGGCGGACCCACGGGGCCGTGCGGGCCCTGCTCGGAGCTATACATCGACAGGGGAGTCCAGTTCGGCAGCGAGGACGATCTGCCGGGGGGCGAGAACGAGCGCTTCCTGGAGTACTGGAACCTCGTGTTCATGCAGTTCAACCTGGCGGCGGAGGACGACGGAACCCAGACTCTCACCGAGCTTCCCGCGCGCAACATCGACACGGGGCTCGGCCTGAACCGCATGGCGGCGATACTCCAGGACAAGCCCTCGGTGTTCGAAACCGACCACTTCCAGCCGCTGCTCGACCTCGGGCAGGAGCTCTCGGGGCGCATCTACGGCGAGGATCCGGCGGGCGATCGCGCGCTGCGCATCCTCGCCGATCACACGCGCGCGATGACTTTCCTCATCGCCGACGGCGTGGTGCCCTCCAACGAGGACCGCGGCTATGTGCTGCGGCGGGTGATGCGCCGCGCGATCCAGCACGGGCGCGCGCTCGAGATGGCGGCCGGGTTCCTCACGCGCTACGCCAACACGGTCACCGAGCTCATGGGGGGCGCTTACCCGGAGCTGGTGGAGCAGCGCGAGTCGATCGACAAGTGGCTCGCGGCCGAGGAGGAGAGCTTCGGGCGCACGCTCGCGCAGGGCACGCGGCTGCTCGAGGAGCTGATGGACAAGGCCCAGGAGGAGGGCCTCGAGGGCGTCTCCGCGCAGGATGCCTTCACGCTGCACGACACCTTCGGCTTTCCCTTCGAGCTCACCGCGGAGCTCGTCGCCGAGCATGGGCTGGGCATCGACGAGGAGGGCTTCGAGCGGCTGATGGAGGGCCAGCGCGCCCGCGCGCGCGCGGCCGGCGGCGGTGGTGGAACGGGGCGCGAGGGCGCGCGCGAGCTGGCGCAAAAGCTCGCCGAGGGGGCGGGCTTCCAGACGCGCTTCACCGGGTACGAGACCGACGAGCAGCGCACCACCGTGGGCGCGCTGACGCAGGTCAATGGCTCGGCCCCCGAAGCATGGGGCGGGACTGCGCCCGGCTCGGACGGCGAGGCCAACGGGCCCAGCGAAGACGTCGTGCCCATCGCAGCCGGCGGCCGCCTCCTGCTGAAGCTCGCCGAGTCCCCCTTCTACGCGGCGGGCGGCGGCCAGGTGTCCGACGCCGGCACGCTCGAATGCCTCGGCGGCGACTGTCGGGCACGCGTGGAGGGCGTCTTTCGCCTCGGCGAAGACCAGGCGCTGGACGTCGTGGTCGAGCGCGGGACGCTGGCGCCGGATGCGCCCGTGCTCGCACGCGTGGATCGCGCGACCCGCCGCGCGACCGAGCGCAACCACACCGCGACTCACCTCCTGCACGCAGCGCTGCGCGCGCGCCTGGGCGGCCACGTGCGCCAGGCCGGCTCCTACGTGGGCCCCGACAAGCTGCGCTTCGACTTCAGCCACTCCCAGGCGATGTCCGAGCAGGAGCTGCGCGATGTCGAGGACCAGGTCAACGCGTGGATCGCGCAGGGCGACCCGGTGCGCCCGATCACGACCACGCTGGAGGAGGCCAGGCAGCTGGGCGCGATGGCGCTGTTCGGCGAGAAGTACGGCGAGGTCGTGCGCATGGTCGAGGTGGGGGAGGGGGGAGGGAGAGATCCGTACTCGCGCGAGCTGTGCGGCGGCACGCACGTGCGCTCGACTGCCGAGATCGGCCCCTTCCGCATCCTCTCGGAGACCTCCAGCGCAGCCAACGTGCGGCGCATCGAGGCGCTCACGGGAGCGGCCGCGGTGGAGCTGCTGCGCGAGCACGACCGCTGGCTGCAGGACGTCGCGGCGACGCTGCGCACCCGTCCGGAGGGCGCGCCGGAGGCGGTGCGCGAGCGCGAGCTCGAGCGCAAGCGGCTGGAGAAGACGCTGAAGAGCGGGGCTGCGGGCACGAGCGCAGGGGGCGGCGCCGGGGTCGATCTGGACGCGCTGGTGGGGCGGGTCGAGCAGGTGCAGAGGGCCCAGGTGCTCGCCAGCGCGGTCGAGGTCGCCGACGCCAAGGCGCTGCTCGATGTGCTCGACCGCCTCCGGGGGCGACTGCCGCAGGCCGCCGTCGTGCTGGGCACCGCGGTGGACGGCCGTGTGCACCTGGTAGCGGGCGTGGCGCCCGCGCTCGTTGAGCAAGGCGTGAAGGCAGGCGCGGTGGTCAAGGCCGCGGCCGAGGTCGCCGGCGGAGGAGGCGGCGGACGCGACACCGTGGCGCAGGCGGGGGGACGCCATCCGGAGAAGCTCGAGGAGGCGATCGCCGCCGGCCGCGCCGCGATCGAGGCGGCCCTCGCGGGCTGATGCGCGTGCTCGCCCTGGACTACGGCAGCGCTCGCTGCGGCTGCGCGATCAGCGACCCCACCGGGACGATCGTGACGCCTCTCGAGGCGGTGCTCCGGCCGCTCACCCGGCGCGGGATGGCCGCCCTGAAGGCGCTCGTCGCCGAGCGGGGCGTGGAGCGGGTGGTGGTGGGCCTGCCGCTGTCGCTGAGCGGGGGGGATACGCAGCAGACGCGCGAGACACGCGAGTTCGCGGTGCGCCTCGTGCGGGAGTTGGGTGACACCATCCCGGTGGAGATGCACGACGAGCGTTTCACTACGCGCATGGCCCAGCGCATGGAGGGCGCCGGCGCCAGCGAGGACTCGCGCGCCGCCGCCCACCTGCTGGAGAGCTGGCTGGCGGCGTGGCATCGCGAACGCCGGCTCGCCTCATCCGGCTAGGCTGTCTGCGTCCGTGTTCAAAGGCAACCGATCGCAGTCCGGCGGCGAACGCACGGCCGAAGAGCGCCAGCGCGCCCGCGAAGAGCGCGAACGGCGCCGCGGCGTGGCGGTGCCGGCCCCGGCGACCCCGGCCGATGAGGAGCCCGCGCCCGCTGAGAACCTCGCGCCGGAGCAGCCGGGCGCCGGTGAAGAACCGCCGACGGTCGAGCACGCGCTGCCCGAGGAGCCGGCGCCACCGCTCGAACCCGTCTCCGAGGAGTTTGCGTTGCCGCCTGTGCCGGCTGAGGAGCCATCTGCCGCGGGACTTCCCTCCGAGGAGCTGCCGCCGCTGCCCGAGGCCGAACCGCCCACGCCCTCGCCCTCGCCCTCGCGACGCGATTCGCGCATGACGAGGCGCGTCGAACGCCTGCGCGAGCAGCGCGCGTCCTCCCACAGCTGGCAGCGACGACTGGCGGTCCGCCTCGGCGCGCTGCTGGCTCTGGCGGGGGTCGTGGTCGCGGTGTGGGCGCTGGCGCAATCGCAGGGCTCCTCCGCTCCCAAACAGCCCGCGCTGCCGCGCATCGTGAAGGTGACGATCCCCGAGGGCTTCACGCGCGCGCAGATCGCCGCGCTCGCCAAGGCCGATGGTCTGAGGGGCGACTACCTCGCCGCCTCAGTTCGCTCCTCGCTGCTGCACCCCACGCGCTATGGGGCGCCGCGCGGGACGCCAACGCTCGAGGGGTTCCTGTTCCCCGCCACCTACGACCTCTACAGCACCGCGTCGGCGAAGCACCTGGTGGACGAGCAGCTGCTGGCGTTCCGCGAAAACTTCGGCGCTGTCGAGATCCACCGTGCGCACGCGCTTGGCGTTACGCCCTACGAGCTGCTCACGGTGGCCTCACTGATCGAGCGCGAGGCCGAGGTGGAGCGCGATCGCCCGCTGATCGCCGCCGTGATCTACAACCGCCTGCGCCTGAACATGCCGCTGGGCATCGACGCGAGCATCCGCTACGCGCTGAACGACTTCTCCAAGCCGCTCACCGAAGCGCAGTTGCGCACGCCCTCCCCCTACAACACCCGCCTGCACACCGGCTTGCCGCCGACGCCGATCGGCAACCCCGGGCTCGCCTCGATCCATGCGGCGGCGCACCCCGCGCAGGTCTCCTACCTCTACTACGTCGCCGGCGCCGATGGGTGCGGCGAACACGTCTTCTCGAACACGTTCGCCGAATTCGAACGCAACGCTGCGGCCTATCGCGAAGCGGTGGCCAAGAACCACGGGCAGGTCCCCACCTGCCACAAGAAGTGATGCCCCGCCTGGGCGTGCTCGGCTGGCCGGTCGCGCACAGCCGCTCGCCCGCGATGCACAACGCCGCCTTCGCGGCGCTGGGGATGGAGGGCTGGCGCTATCAGCGGCTGCCGGTTCCCCCAGAGCTCTTGCAGGAGACGACCCGCGCGCTGGGTGGCGCTGGCTTCCTTGGGGCCAACGTGACGATCCCGCACAAGGAGGCGGCGCTCGCGCTGGCCGGCGACGCGACGCCACGCGCGAGGGCGATCGGCGCCGCCAACACGCTCACCTTCGAACCCGATGGGACGATCGCCGCGGAGAACACCGACGCCCCCGGGTTGCTGCTGGCGATGCGGAGCGGGCCCTGGCCGGGGGCGCAGGCGGGCGAAGCGCACGATTCGGCTCCGAGGTCCGAGCTGCAGGGGTGCAGCGCGCTGGTGCTCGGCGCCGGAGGCAGCGCCCGCGCGGCGGTGTGGGCGCTGCGCGAGGCCGGCGCAGAGGTATCGGTATGGAACCGCACCCCCGAGCGCGCATTAGCGCTGGCGGACGAGTTCCAGGTGCGCGCCGTCGCGCGCCCCGTGGCGGCCAACGTGCTCGTGAACTGCACCTCGGTGGGTCTACAACGGTCGGCTAAAGAAACGACAGCGCCCTTGCAGGAACTGGGTCTTCTGCCCGATCAGGTCGGTGAGTACTCCTATGTTGTCGACCTCGTCTACCGAGACGCACCCACACCGCTGCTCGCCGCCGCCAGGGCGGCCGGGGCGCGCACGCTCGACGGGCTCGAGGTTCTCGTCGCCCAGGGCGCGCTCAGCTTCGAGCTGTGGACCGGCTGCGAGGCGCCGCTCGATGTCATGCGCAGTGCAGCCCGTGGCGAGGAGCGCAGCTAGCGGCAAGTCGGAGCAGGCGATCGGCGATACGTGGGCGCAGGCGACCAGCGACACATCGGGGCCCGGGCCATGAGCGAGCAGAGCCCCGACCTGCACGCCATCTTCGGCATCGAGGGGGAGGCCTCCGCGGACTCGACGGTCGGACTGGCGCCCGCCGAGGCCGAGCCGGTCGTGGACCTCGCGCCGCCGGAGGTGCCCGCGGTCGAGCCGGCCGTTCCGCGCGAGGCGCCCGAGCGTAACGAGCACCGCGCCGATGGGCGGGAAGCCGATGAGGATGAGGGCGGCCGCACCGGCCTCACGAAGCCCTCGCGCCGCGGGTCCTCATCGCGCTTCCTCACGGATGTGATCGTCGACATGGGCCTGGCGCCTCGCGCGCGTGTGGAGGAAGCGATCGAGTCCTCGCGCTCCACCGGCACAACCCCCGAGCGCGTGCTGGTGGGCGATGGCGCGCTCACCACCGATGGCCTCGCGCGCGCGCTGGCCGAGCGCTATGGCCTCGACCACCTGGATCTCAGCGTCTTCTCGGTCGATATGGGCGCCGCGAACCTCGTTACCACCGCTGCCGCCAAGCGCTATCAGGCGGTGCCGGTGGCGTTCATCGACAAGCGCACCCTGCTGGTGGCGATGACCGATCCCTCGAACGTGCTCGCGGTGGATGACATCGCGATCATGACCGGCTACGAGGTGCGCGTGGGGGTCGCGGCGCCGGAGGACATCGAAGGCCTCATCTCGCGCCTGGATCGCCTCGAGGACGTCGTCTCGGGCACCGCGGCCGAGGCCGAAGCCGAAGAGGCGAGCGCCGAAGTCGTCGATCTGCGCGAGACCGCGGATGACGCGCCGGTCATCAAGCTCGTCAACCAGATCGTCGCGCAGGCCGTGGAGCTGCACGCCTCCGACATCCACCTTGCGCCCGACGGCAAGGAGGTACGCGTGCGCTTCCGCGTGGATGGCGTGCTGCAGGACATCACCACCGTCCCGCGGCGGATGGCCGCGGGCGTCGTCTCGCGCGTGAAGATCATGGCCGAACTGGACATCTCCGAGAAGCGCATCCCCCAGGACGGCCGCGTGGGGCTGACCGTCGACAGCCGCCACGTGGACCTGCGCGTGGTGACGCTGCCATCGGTGCACGGCGAGTCGATCGTGATGCGCATCCTCGACAAGGACTCCGTCGTGATGAAGCTCGAGAAACTCGGCATGGCCGACTCCGAGCGCGAGCGCTTCGAGCGCGCCTTCGCGCAGGCTCACGGCGCGGTGCTCGTCACCGGCCCCACCGGCTCGGGCAAGTCCACCACGCTCTACGCCGCCCTGCTGGCGCTGAACACGCCGGAGAAGAACATCATCACCGTCGAGGACCCCGTGGAGTACCAGGTCGAGGGCATCACCCAGGTGCAGGTCTCGCCGAAGGCCGGCCTTACCTTCGCGACGGGGCTGCGCGCGATGGTGAGGGCCGACCCCGATGTGATCATGGTGGGGGAGATCCGCGACCGCGAGACCGCGCAGATCGCGATCGAGTCCGCGCTCACCGGTCACCTCGTGCTCTCCACGCTGCACACCAACGACGCCCCCTCCGCGATCACGCGCCTGGTGGAGATGGGCATCGAGCCGTTCCTCGTCGCCTCGGCGATCGACTGCGTGCTCGCTCAGCGCCTTGTGCGCATGCTCTGCTCCAACTGCAAGCGCCGCACGATCGTCTCCGCGGATGTGCTGCGCGAGAACGGCTACAAGGCGCTCGTGGACCTCGAGGCCTACGAGCCCGTCGGCTGCCGGCGTTGCGGCGGCTCGGGTTACCGCGGCCGGGGGGGCATATACGAGGTGATGACGATCACCTCGGAGGTTCGCTCGCTCGCGCTGGAACGGCGCTCGGCGGATGACCTGCGCGAGGTCGCCGTGCGCCAGGGCATGCGCCGCCTGCGCGACGATGGCCTCGACAAGGTCAAGGAGGGACGCACCTCGATGGCGGAGATCGCCCGCGTGATCGGGTCCAATTGAGCATCGCCTGGCTCGGCGCACCCTCCTCGGCGCGGCAGCGCAATCGCTGTACGCGGCCCCCCGGCCCCCCTTGCGGGGGCCTCTCGAATATTCGTCCACTACCGTCCACGGTGCGCGCGGCTTCGGCCCGGTCGGACGATGCGGCGGTCGTGGGCATAGATTTCGCAGAGCTCCTGATGGAGGTCGTCTCGCGGCGCGCCTCTGACCTGCACTTGAGCGCCGGGGCACACCCGACGATCCGCGTGCGCGGACGTCTCACCGCGCTGGACGAGTACCCGGTGCTCTCGGGCGTCGACACCCGGGAGATCGTCTACTCGATCCTCACCGGCGACCAGCGCCAGCGTCTTGAGACCGATTGGCAGCTCGACTTTGCCTACTCGGTGCCCGGCCACGCTCGCTTCCGCGTCAACGCGTACTACCAGCGCGGCGCGATCGGCGCTGCCTTCCGCCTGATCCCGGTCGATTTGACCTCGATCGACGAGCTCGGGCTGCCCCCCGCGGTACATGACTTCACGCGCCGCCCACGCGGCTTCGTGCTCGTTACGGGCCCCACCGGCTCGGGCAAGTCCACCTCGCTGGCGTCGATGATCGACGAGATCAACGCCACGCGCGAGGAGCACATCATGACGATCGAGGATCCGATCGAGTTCCTGCACGCCCACAAGAAGTGCCTCGTCAACCAGCGCGAGCTGGGCTCCGACGCGCAGTCCTTCGGCGACGCGCTGAAGGCCGCCCTGCGCCAGGACCCCGATGTGATCCTGGTGGGGGAGATGCGCGACCTCGACACGATCTCCACGGCCCTCACCGCGGCTGAGACGGGGCACCTCGTGTTCGCGACGCTCCACACCCAGGACTGCGCGCAGACGATCGATCGCGTGATCGATGTGTTCCCCGCTCACCAGCAGGGTCAGGTGCGCGTGCAACTCTCGGTCGCGCTGCAGGGCATCATGACCCAGCAGTTGCTCCCCACCGCCGATGGCTCCGGGCGCGCGGTTGCCTGCGAGGTGCTCGTGCCCACCCCCGCGGTGCGCAACCTGATCCGCGAGGGCAAGACCCACCAGATCTACTCGGTATTGCAGACGGGCTCCGCGCAGGGCATGCAGACGATGGACGCCTCGCTGGCGCTGCTCGTGCGCCACAACAAGGTCACTCAGAAGATGGCCGAATCGCGCTCCTCCACGCCGGAGGAGCTCAGGCGCCTGCTGGGGGCGGGCTCGCTGGCGGCCTAGCGGCCGTTCGCACTCCAGACGATGAGCACGTACGTCTTCAAGGCGATGGACGTAGCCGGCGTGAAGGCGCGCGGCGAGGTCGAAGCCGACTCCAAGCAGGCGGTCTCCGAGCAGCTGAAGGCGCGCGGCATGATCGTGCTGGAGATCGCCGACAAGCACGCCTCGCGCGAGATCCAACTGAGCTTCATGCAGCGCGTGAAGGCGCAGGACCTCGCGGTCTTCTCGCGCCAGCTCGCGACGATGATCTCCTCGGGCATGAGCATCCTGCGCGCGCTGTACGTGCTGGAGGAACAGACCGAGAGCAAGTTCCTCAAGGAAACCCTGATCGCGGTGCGCAAGGACGTCGAGGCGGGGCTCTCGCTGAGCGACTCGATGGCGCGCCACCCCAAGGTGTTCAACCCGCTGTTCGTCGCGATGGCCCGCGCGGGGGAGGCCGGCGGTGTGCTGGAGTCCTCGCTGTTGCGCGTCGCCGATCAGCTCGAGAAGGACGCCTCGCTGCGCCGCCAGATCCGCTCGGCGATGGTCTACCCGATCATGGTCGTCGTCTTCGCGGTGGGCATCATGATGGCGCTCGTCGCCTTCCTCGTGCCCGTCTTCGAGGGCGTCTTCAAGCAGTTCGGCGGCGAACTGCCCGCGATCACGAAGGTCTCCGTCGCGATGTCCCACGCGGTCACCGGCTACTGGTGGGCGCTGTTCGGCGGCGCCTTCGTCATCTTCATCGCCTTCGTCAAGTGGAAGGCATCCTCGTGGGGGCGCCCACAGTGGGATCGCTTCCGCCTGCACGTGCCGATGAAGATCGGCGCGATCGTGCAGGAGGTGGCGATCGCGCGCTGGTCGCGCACGCTCGCCTCACTCACCTCAGCCGGCGTGCCGTTGCTGCTCGCGCTCGAGATCGTGGGCAAGACCGGCGGCAACGTCGCCGTCGAGGACGCGATGGAGAGCGTGATCGGCTCCGTCACCCGCGGCGGCACGATCGCCGCGCCGCTCGCCAACGAGCCGATCTTCCCGATGATGGTCACGCACATGGTGGGCGTGGGCGAGGAGACGGGCGCGCTCGACGCGATGCTCGACAAGATCGCCGACTTCTACGAGGACCGCGTGGACGCCTCCGTGAAGGCCCTCACATCGATCCTCGAGCCGATCATGATCATCCTGATCGGCGGCATCGTGGGCTTCATCGTCGTCTCGATGTACATGCCGCTGTTCACGGTCTACAACCACATTCAGTAGGGGTAGAGGGCCGGCCAAGCCGGCCCGCGAGGGCCGCGTCGTGGCAGATTCAGGCGATGCGCAGGCACCCGTCTGCCACCGACAACGACACCTCGCCCCTCAGCAGCTCCAGCAGCTCGCCCCCGACCAGCTCTCGCCGCCAGCCGCGCAGGGTGCGCACATCGGCCTCCTGGCCGCCGCTGCGCCAGGCGGTGACGATCGCCTGCAGGTCCGCGCGCGCGGCCACGAGCTCGTAGGCGAGGTCCGCCTCCTGCGTGCGGGCGCGCACGAGCGCTTCGGCGAGCGCGACCAGCGGCGCGTCGGCGGCGTCGGGGAGGCGCGCGCGCGTGCCATCCTGGAGCGGCTCGTGGGGGCGCTCGCGACCGCGCGCCACCGCTTCGAGCACCTCCTCCGAGCGCCGGCGCACGCCGCTCTGCCCGGCGCCGCGGATGTCGTGCAACTGCTTTGCATTGGCGGGACGGCGCTTGGCGATCTCCACGAGCACCGCGTCGGGCAGGACGCTTTGCACCGTGCGGTCCTGCGCGGCGGCCGTCTCCTCGCGCCAGGCCACCAGCTCGCGCGCCACCGCCTGGGAGGCGACATTCAGGTTGCGCACGCGCGGCAGGCGCGCGTAGACGACATCCAGGTCGCGCTCGTCGCTGGAGCGCTGCAGCGGCTCGCACTCCTGGCGCGCCCACTCCAGCCGTCCCTGCGCGCGCAGGCGCTCCTGCAGCTCCGCGGCGAGCTCCAGCAGGTGCACGACGTCCTCGCGCGCGTAGGCAAGCTGCTCGCTGGAGAGCGGCCGCGCGTCCCAGCGCGTGAAGCTCGCGCTCTTGGCCAGGCGCACGTCGAGCATTCGCGTCAGCAGCGAGTCGTAGGAGGACTGCGCGGGCATCCCGGCGAAGCCCGCCGCCACCTGCGTGTCGAACACGTTCTCGACCTCGGTGGCGAGGCGCCTGCGCAGCAGCGCGATGTCCTGGCGCCCGGCGTGCACCACGACCTCCACGGCAGGGTCCGCCAGCACCTGCGCCAGCGGGCCGACGTCGATGCTCTCATCGAGCGGGTCGATCAGCTCGATGCGGCTCTCGACCCGGTCCCCGCCCGGGGATCCGGATCTCTCGACTGCGGGCACCGCCAGCTGCACGAGGCACAGCAGCGTGCGGTAGCGGCCCTCGCCCATGAACTCGGTATCGAGCGCCAGGCGCCCCCCCGCGCGTGCCTGCGCCGCCAGCTCGGGCAGTGCGGTGGCACCCACATTTACGCTCACACTCGCGCTCACGGCGCTCACGCTATCGCTCGGGCAGCTGTCCCGACTGCCTGTGCCCCGCAATGGGGTGCGCTCACGCTCACAGTGCTCACGGGATCGCCCCGGGCAGCAGCCACAGCACCTGCCTCCGTTCCAGCCCCGCCTCGCGCGAGACGTCCTTCGCGTGCGTGCGCACCCACAGCGCGGCGGGGGAGCAGGCGGCGTTCGTGCGCGCCGTGTGCATCCCGCACAGCCCCGTCAGTAGCGCATAGCGCACGTCACCGCGGGCGATCGGCCGCTGCAGCTGCGCGACGGTCGTGAGCGGGCGCGCTTCGTAGGTGGTCAGCACGATCACGGGCCGTCCGTCGCGCACGATCAAGGCCCCCGCCTTCGTCGCTGAGTCGACCGCCACCTCGTAGCGTGCGCTGCCCTGGTGGGCACGCAGGTAGGAGCTCAGCAGCCGCAGTTCTTCGGCTGGCAACGATCCCACGTTGCCGGCGTCGGAGACGCTCAACCTGACCGCGCGGATGCTCGCCTGCGTGGGGATCGCAAGCACCGCGGCCAGCGCCAGCGCGACTGCCAGCACGCCCGTATCGACCCGATCGAACCACGCCAGTGCGACCGCGCCCAGGGCGCACGCCAGCACCGCCCACCAGATCGGCGGCAGCCCGTACAGCAGGTGCGCGGCGTATCCCAGCAGCGCCGCGAGCGCCACCCCGAGGAAGAGGAGGCGGATGCGTGCCCGAGGCTGCGTCGCCCACGCCACGCCGATGCCCACGAGCGCGGCCACCGCCGGCGTGAACCCCTCGACGTAGCGGGGGTGCAGCCGCGTCATCTGGCTGAACAACACCAGCCCGGTCGCCAGCCACACCGTGAGCCCCAGTCCCACGGCAGTGCGCAGGCGCGCCCTCCGCAGCCCCAACAGCACCGCCGGCACCCCAAGCAGCAGTGCGATCAGCGCCTCCAGCCCCAGTCGTTCGCCCGACAGCGGCCCGATCCGGTCCAGCAGGCGCGTGGGGGAGGGCTGCGTGACCGAGATCCGTTCGCGCTCGCCGAGCGTCGCCTGTGGGGGATGGCGGGGCGCGGCCCCCGGTGGGGGCCCTTCGATCGACTTCCCCTCGATGCGATCCAGGCCGTTGAACACGAATGCCGCATTCCAAGCGCTCCCGTTCGTGGAGCCGATCGCGTACGGGCGGTCGTGTGCGGGGAACAGCAGCGTCGCGGTGAGCCACGACAGCGCGACCACCACGAACACCGCCGCCGCGGCCCCCAGCGGCAGCACGCGCTTGCGCCAGACGCCGGGATGCTCGTGTCGCCCCTCGATGCCGCTCCTCTCACGGCCCTCCGCCTCACCGTGCTCCGGCCTGTCCGCCCTGACTCCGCGGCGGAAGCCCAGCAGCGCGATCAGCCCCAGCCCCGGCAGCGCCACCAGCGACTCCAGCAGCTTCACGTCGAACGCCACCCCCAGCGCCGCCGCGGCGGCCAGTAGCCAGCCGGTGCTCCCGCTCTCGCACGCGCGCACTACGCACAGCAGAGCGAGCACGAGCAGCAGCATCATCACCGCGTCCATCGTGTCGCTGCGCGCGGTGATCACCTCGATCGGCATCACCGCGAGCGCGAGCGCCGCTCCCAGTCCAGCGGCCACGCCGAACACGCGCCGCACGGGCACATACAGAAGTCCCACCGCCGCGGTCCCGGCGAGCGCCTGCGGCAGCTTCAACGAGGTCGAGCCGAACCCCAGCAGCTTTACGCTCGCCACCTGCAGCCACAGATCGACGGGCGGCTTGTCGATCGACACGCTCCCGCCCGGCTCGAACGCGCCGAAGAAGAAGTTGTGCCACGAGCGCCCCATGCTGCGCACGGCCGCGTCGTAGAAGGGATCGACGGCCACCTTGCCGAGCCCGATCAGGCGCAGCGCCCCGGCGCCGAGCACGATTGCCGCCAGCGCCGCCCACTCCCAGCGCCATCCATCGATCCATGGAAGCTTTCGGGTCTCCGACGAAGCCGGTCCACGATCGGCGCTCAAGCGACGGCGTCCTGAAGGGATATCGCGAGCCGGGGGCTCAGTAGGTCCCCGTCGGCGGACAGCAGCGTGCGACGAGTGCGCTTGGCGATGGCTGCGTAGGAGGCGTCGTAGAAGGTCAGTTCGTGCAATTGCGCAAGCTGCGCGGTGGGGAGGAAGTCTTCGGCGAGAAGGTCGATCGGATCGCCGCAGATCTCCACGAGCAGATCGAGCGCCATCCCGATGCGCGCGGCCGTCCAACCGGAGTGGCGGATGAGGATGTTGCCGACCTCATGCACGGCGAGCACCGTGGTTCGCATCGCAAGGCGCCCAACCGCCGCGCGCGCAAGCTCCCCATCCGGCTCCCGACTCGCCGGCAGGAACCACTTCAGCGCCACGCTCGCATCCACGAGCCACGCCTGGCCCGGGCCGCTCACCGATCGTCGCGCAGTCGCTCGGCGCGAACCAGCGACGCGGCGTCGAGCGGACCGTCCCATGCGCGGCTCAGCTGCTCGAGATCCGACAGCACGGCCTCTCGCTCGCGGGACAACAGGCCGATCTCATGGCGCGCACCCGCCCGCAGCAGCGCGCTGCGGCTCGTCCCGCGCCGCTTCGCCTCGGCATCGAGCGCGCCCAGCAACTCGTCTGGAAGGGACACCATGACCTTTGCCATCGGCAAGAGTATAGCCAACAGGCAATACCAGCGCCACGCGCAACCATGCCCCTGCGCCACGCGCTAGTCTCGCACCATGGCAAGCGACGACCACGACGGCGGCGGCGACACAGAGGCGTCCCACGGACCGCAGGAGTGCATGCCCTGCCGGGGCACCGGCAAGGTCATCTCCAACCTCGGCGGCAAGGCATCCAAGATCACCTGCCCCTGGTGCGAAGGCGACGGCACCCGCAAGCCAGAGATCGACGCGCAGACGCGCTGGTCAAGCGGCGAGGGCGCCGCGACCGCCGCTGAGCCGGCCGCTGATGAGGCGGCGTAGAGCGGGGCGGCACCTTCTCTGGTCCATATGCTGTATACTGCGCTGTATATGGCTGCTACACGCACGCAGGTCTATCTGACCGAAGAGCAGCGTCGCCAGATCGAGGAGCTGCGCTCGCGCGATGGGCGCACGCTCGCCGAAGTCGTTCGTGCCGCGCTGGACGAATACCTAGCCACCCACGGCCGTCAGGCCGCCGACAGGGAGCTGGCGGAAAGACGCCGCGTTCTCGACGAGACATTCGGCTCGATGCCCGACCTCCCCTACCCGGATCGCAGCGACTGGGATCGTGGCTACGGCTGAGCCCCACGGGCGGGTGCTCGTGGACTCGGACATCCTGATCGACCACCTGCGCGGTGCAAGAGCGCTGCCAACCGTCCCTCTCGCCTGCTCGGTCATCACACGCTGCGAGCTGTTCGCCGGCCGCGACCAGGCCGAGACGCTCCGCCGGCTGCTGGCCCAGCTGCACGAGATCGCGGTCGACCCCGCGATCGCCGAGCGGGGAGGCACGCTGAGGCGATCTCTGAAGCTCGCCACTCCCGACGCGCTCATCGCCGCCACCGCGCTCGAGCACGACCTGCCCCTGATGACGCGTAACGAGCGTCACTTCGGGCTGGTGGAAGGTCTCGATCTGCGCGTGCCGCAGAGCTAACGAGCGACGGTCTGCCAGCGGGCGCCGGCGCCGGAGCCCGTTGATCTGATCAGCCGCTCGTCCCGCAGCTCCGGCAGTTGGTCTGCGAACAGCCGCTCGTGGCCCCTGCCCGTGTCGATCCGGGCGAGGACGGCGCCGAGCTGGCGCGGCCGGCCGGCGAAGGCCCGGTCGATGTCAATGAAGCTAAACAAGGTGCTGATGATGGGCATAATGGAGCTAAAAAGTGAGCCGATTAGCACGATTATCGACCGATTAGCACGTTTCTTGGCAGATTCGCGCGATGGGAAGCGACGCCATATCGCACCGTCGACGGCGCTCGGCCGCCGATCGTCCAACATCGGTCCAAGGCGCGTGAGGCGGCCGGCCCATGCGTCCAACCGAGCTTGCAGGGCTTCAGGGGCAAACCCGATCAGTCGATTCCCCGGCTGACAATAGCCAGCGCCGAGGTGCCAAGGCAACGCCCTTTGGGTGTATTAGCAAAGCCGGCGGCTCTCGCGAGAGGGACGCATCGCCATTGGAGGCGGTGGAACCGGAGGGCTGGCGCCCTGTAAACGGATCCTAGGAGGATCGACATGCTGTATCGACTGCGCCAGCGCTCGAAGGATGAGGGTGGTTTCACGCTCATCGAGCTTCTGGTTGTGATCCTGATCATCGGTATTCTGGCCGCGATCGCCATCCCGGCGTTCTTGAACCAGAAGAGCAAGGCGACGGACGCTTCGGCGAAGACTCAGGTGCGTACCGCTGAGACGGCGATGGAGACGTATTCGACTGACCACAGCGGCGAATACACC
>JBIOES010000001.1:0-47405 GCA_044446265.1 Solirubrobacterales bacterium | reverse complement strand
GTGATCCACGGCACCACGCTCGAGCTCACCTTCAAGCTCGTGGCGAGCGCTCACGTGCAGCTCCGGGCCTCCCGCGGCAAGCACGTGGTCGCGAGCACCCGCCGCCAGACGCTGCGCGCCGGCCGGCGCAAGCTGACGCTGAAGCTCGATCCGCGGCGATGGCCGACGAAGCTCGACCTCGAGGCCAAACCGCTCCACCCGCTTCCCAGCGTGCCGGTCCCAAGCGGCGGCTCGACGACGCCCCCGCCCTCCAGCAGCAACAGCGTCTCCACCTGAGCTACACCCTGTCCAGCAGCTCCTCGACTGCGCTCGCTGGATAGAAGGAACGCCACGGCGCCTGCCCGCGGGAGAGCAGCAGATTTCCCACCTCCAGCATGTGCTCGCGGTCGTAGACCGCGGTGGCGTTGCGCCCCTCCAGCGCAACCCGGAGCGTCACGGCGGCAGGCACGATCGAGGCGAGCGCCGTTCCGCCGCTGCTCACGATCTCCTCGTAGCGCACGATGCGCTCACGGGGCAGCAGCTTCTCGTACATGCCGAAGTACCAGTCGAGCAGGCACAGCTGGCGCTCGGTGACATCCTCGATCCCAGCCAAGCGGTTGGACAGCTCGGGAGCGACCACGGCAGGAAGCCCGAGATCCCCGGTGCGCACCATCATCGGCATGCCCTCCCACGAACCCATCACCGCGAGTGGGTTGCGCACGATTGCGAAGACCGAGAAGCGCTCGCGCAGCACACCCAACATGGCGGTGAACAGGACAGGGTGCTTGAGCACGAGTGTGAAGTCCTCCGAGCTGGGGCGCTCGAGCCGAATCTCGCCACGCTCGCCCACACGCCTGCGAACACCATTCTCATCTCGGCCATCGGCGATCCTGCCACCGCTGACCCGTCCTCCTACGTGCCTGCTGAGAGCCACACCACGGTCGAGGATCGACCGCCGCTGGCACTCCGCGAACGCGGCGATCTCGCCACACAGCAGATCTGTATCGAGCGCGGCTTGGACTCCCGTCGTGGCTCGGTCGATCAGAGCGCCCACCTGCATCGGCTCATCGAGCGCCCGTGCATCGGGGAGCCGGTTGATCAGCTCGCAGGAGAGAGCGGTGCCCGAGCGCGGTACGCCTGTCAGGAGAACGAGAGGGACTCGCATCTCGCTACGGCGGAGCCGCCACCCCTGACCGCCTCCCAGATCCGTGGCTCATTGCGCGGGACCATATCCCGGCCGCAAGGCCCCACCGGCGACCATGTCGCTCGGGCAACACAATCGCAACAGCCCCGGGGTGAGCGTCGACTTGACTGCCCACGTGGGCGCCACCTTGGACTTCCTCGTCATCGGCGCTCAGCGCTCGGGCACCACGTCCCTGTGGCGGCACCTCGCGAGCCACCCCGAGATCTACGTGCCGCCCTCCAAGGAGGCGCCGTTCTTCAGCCACGACGAGCCCTTCGCGCGTGGCCTGGAGTGGTACCTGGGCGAGTTCTTCGCCGAGGCCCACCCCGCACAGCGGTGGGGAACCGTCTCGCCCCACTACATGATGGGCAGCCCCGGCGTCGACGTCGGCGAGGTCGCGCGGCGGATCCACTCGCTCCTGCCACAGGTGAAGCTCATCGCCGTGCTGCGCGACCCGATCGAGCGCGCCCAATCCCACCACCGCATGGTCCTCCACCGCGGGCGCGAGACCCGCGACTTCGATACGGCCGCGCGTGAGCTGCTCGTGCCCGAGATGCTGGAACGCGCGCGCCGCGAACCGCCGCTCGTGCAGCCCTACTTCGTGCAGGGCGAGTACGGCCGCATCCTCGGCAACTACCTTGCCCTGTTCGGCCGCGAGCAGCTGCACGTGCTGCTCACCAGCGACCTGCGCGACGATCCGGGTGAGGCGATGCGCGCGATCTTCGCCTTCCTCGGCGTGGACGAGCGCCATGAGCCACCCGAGCCGATGAAGCGCCATCACCGCGGCGGGCGAGCCCGCCGCCTCGACGCCGACGCCGAGCAGGCGCTGAAGGACCACCTCGCGCGCGAGGTGTGGCCGCAGATGGCCCACCCTGCCCAGCAGCAGCGCGCCTTCAACTTCTGGTTCATGCAGTGGAACGTGATCCCCGAGGAGCGGCTCGCGCCGCTGGACCCCGAGCTGCGAGCACAGCTGCAGGACCACTACGCTCGCGACGCCGAGCTGCTGGAGTCGCTCACAGGTCTCACGGTGCCGTGGCGCAGAGCAGCGCCCACGCCATACGCCGCGCCGTCTCCGGCCACGGCGGCATAGCCGTGCGCAGGTGGCGCTGACCGTTCGCCACCAGGCGCGTGCGCAACTGCGCATCCTCGAGCAGTGCCAGCACGTTGCGCGCGAGCGCCCGCGGATCGCGCGGTGCGCTCACCAGCGCGGTGTGGCCGTCGATCGCGTAGTCGCGACTGCCCTTGGTGTCGGTGCTCGCCAGCGCCGCGCCGCACGCGATCGCCTCCGCGCCGGTCAGCCCGAAGCCCTCCTCCCAGCTGGCCACCACGTGCACGGCGCTTTCTCCCAGCAGCGCCGCGACCTCCGCGCGGGTGGGACTCGCCGTGAACGTGCCCTCCCCGGCGACGGACTCGGTCCCGAACAGCGTCACCTCCACCGCCGGGCGCTGCTCGCGCACGATCGCGATGGCATCGAGCGCGTCGCGGAGTCCCTTCCAGTCGAGGCGATGGGTCATCAGGCTCACCCGCTCCGCGCGCGCCGCGGGCGGGGTGGGCCCGGGCGCGAACACCTCGCGATCGAGGCCCTGGGGCACGTAAGCGCAGGGCACGCCGCGCGCGAGCGCCAGATCCTGCAGCCAGCGCGCGATCGCCACCGCCTCGGGGGCGGCGTCGAGGTTGGCCTCGACCACCGGCGACCCGGGGGTGCCGTAGCCCTGGAACAGCATCACCGGCCTCCCCACGCGTGCGGGCAGCTCGAAAAGATCCTCCGCGTCGCGTAGATCCGCCGGGTAGACCAGCACGTCTGCGTCGGGGAGCGCATCGCCATGCAGGCGCTCGCACCAGCGCACCTCGACACCGGGGATCTCCCGCGAGGGCCGCTCGCGCACCGCCACGCAAACGCGCGCATCCACGGCCAGGTGCCGCGCGAACTGCTCGATCACGTACACCCCGCCCGTCGTCGCGCGCTGGTGGGGAACGATGAAGGTGATGCGGGGCCTTGCGCCGCCACCTGGTCCGCTCAACCGCAGCGGGCGCCGCGACGGTTCCCCTGCCGGTTCTCCGCGGCGCGACGGCTCCCCAGCGCGCTCCCCGTGGCGGTCCAGCTCGCCGAGACGCTCCCCGCGCCGCGCCAGCTCACCCGTCTGCTGCACGAACCGCCGCTCCAGCACCTCCAGCTCATCGACCGCGCGCCTGCCGGGGTGGCGCATTTCCGCCAGCAGTTGCTCCCGCTCGCGTTCGCGCTCGCTCAACTCCTCCGCGGTGAGGGGTGGCTCGTCCTCCCCGGCCGCCATCCGCTCGAGGGCGGGCGTGCGCGTGAGCTGGCGCTCCATGCGCCGCTCCGCCCACGCGCACAGCTCGCGATCGACGTGGGCCTGCACGTATGCCTCGAGCTCCGGGTCCGCCGCACCCTCGAGCTCCGGGTCCGCCACACGTTCGCCCGCGCGTGCGCTCCAGGTGTCAGCCAGCCGCCGGTACTCGGCCCCAAGCCTGGTGCTCAACGGCACCCCAGCGAAGGCCAGCAAGAACTCCAACCAGCGCTCCTCGCCGGAGAACAGCGCCTCGTATGCCAGCAACGCGACCCTCCCCTCCTCCTCCTCTCCTTCCCCAGCCCGCACCGCATCGACCGCGTGTACGGAGGCCAGCGCCTCGTTCCACATCTTCACTGCCAGCCGGTGGTCGTTCTCCGCCGGCCACCAATCCCCGGGGTCGGCGGCGCGGCGCGCGAAGGACCTCGCCACGGCGAGCGGATCGCGCACCAGCACCGCCATGCGCGCCTGGGGAAAGCGCCCCAGCAGTTGGGGCAGTACGCGCGTGTACAGCGGCACCTTGTCGCCCACAACTCTCACCGTGCCGCTCTCCCAGCGCCGGCGCAGGCGCTCGTACAGCAGCTCCCCGCGGATGTCCGTCTCGGCCAGCACCGGCGAGAAGAATTGGGAGGAGGTGAAGTGGAAGAGATCGAGCTGCGCGCGCACGCGCTTGAAGCGCTCGAATCCGAGCGCCACCTGGGGGTGCTCGTTGAGCAGGAACGCCAGCGCGCTCGTCCCCGAGCGCGGGCACCCCGCGACGAACAGTTGGCGCTCGGGCATCGGGCGATGCTTGCAAACGGCGCCCGTTTCAAACCTTCTCCCGCGCAAACCTTCACCAGACGTTCACATGGTGGTTGCTGCCTTGTCACAAAAGATGGCGCTTTGCAGGCGAATCCTCTTATCAGAGATGTCAGTCTCACCTGAGAATCGACTGCCGGCGCAGTCCACCGCCCGCGTGGACCTGCACTGCCACTCCAGCGCCTCGCACGTTTCGCGGCTGGGCGTGCAGCGCGCGGTGGGGCTCCCCGAGTGCGCCACCCCACCCGAGGAGGTCTACGAGCTGGCCAAGCGTCGCGGCATGGACTTCGTGACGATCACCGATCACGACACGATCGCGGGTGTGCTGGAGATCGCCGAGCGCCCCGACGTGTTCATCTCCGAGGAGCTCACCGCGTGGTTTCGCGGCGAGCCCCAGGCCGTGCACGTGCTTTGCTACGGGCTCGCCCCCGAGGATCACGAGTGGCTGCAGGCACACAGCGGCGACCTCGAGGAGTGCGCCGGGTACCTGCACGAGCGCTGCATCGTGTGCGCTCTCGCCCACCCCTACTACACCGTCGGCGCGCCGCTCACCGCGCGCCACCGCCGCCGCCTCGCCGAGCTGTTCGACATCTGGGAGGTGCGCAACGGCTCGCGCGCTCGCGAGCTCAATCGGCCCGCCGCGATCTATGTCGCCACGCGCGAGGGCATCGGGATCGGCGGCAGCGACGACCACGCCGGTGTGGACATCGGACGCACCTGGACCGAGACGCCCGAGGCGCATACCACAGCCGAGTTCCTGGAGCACCTGCGCGCCGGCCGTGTCGCCGCGCGCGGGGACCAGGGTAGCGCCGCCAAGTGGGCGCACGCCGCGATCGCCCTCGCCGCGCGCGCATTGGGGCGCGGTGCGTACGACGATCGTGCGCTCGACCCGCGCACCGTGATGAACATGGTGCAGCGCCTCCTGCGCGAGGGCGACGCCCGCCAAGGCGCCACCGGCCACGACCTCACCCCCGAGGACGCGCGCTGCCTGCTGCGCGCCTGGCTGGCCGCCGTGGAGCTCGACCACCTCGACGAGCGCGGCCTGATCGCCCATATGCAGGAGGAGAGCTTCCGGCACGTCGACCTCTACCGGCGCGCGTGCTGCGCGCACGAGCGCAAACTTCGCTCGGCGGTCGACGGCGTCGTGCTGGCCCTCGCCGCGGGGCGCCCCAACGTGGCGGGCGCCGGGGCAGATGCTGGGGCGCTCGCGGCGGATCTCGCCGGCGCGGGGAGCGAAGCCCTGCTGGCAAGCGCCGACCTCGCAAGCGCCGACGTGGCAAGCGCCGCCACCAGCGTCTTCCAGAGTTGCATCGCCGCGATCCCCTACGCCCCCGCCGCCGCGTTCCTGGGCAGCGAGAAGGCCAAGCTCGACTCGCGCGAGGGCGAGACCCCGCGCATTGCGATCCTCGCCGACGGGATCGGCTCCACGCATGGGGTGACCCGCACGATCGAGGAGATCCGCCGGCGTGGCGTGCCGGGCTTCGAGATCGAGGTGATCGGCACCGACCCCAACGTGGACCGCCGCCTCTCCGCCGTCGCGGAGGTCGACGTGCCCTTCTACCCCGGCCTGAAGATCGGCGTGCCCTCCCTCACCGTCGCCGTCGAGACGCTCGCCGAGGGCGCCTTCGACGCGATCCACGTCTGCTCCCCCGGCCCCGTGGGCATCGCCGGGGCGCTCCTCGCGCGCGGTCTGCGCGTGGCGCTCGTGGGCAGCTATCACACCGAGCTCACCGCCTACGCCGCCCTGCGCTCCCAGAACGCCGGGGTCGCGCAAGCGATGGACCTCGCGGTGCGTTCCTTCTATGGCGCCTGTGACCTCGTCCTCTCCCCCTCCCCGGCCTCCGACGAGGCGCTCCAGCAGATCGGCGTGAGCGGACAACGCACAGCGCGCTGGGATCGGGGCGTGGACACCGCGCGCTTTGACCCCTCCCTGCGCGGGCAGCTGCAGCTGCCCGATGCGATCAACGTGCTCTATGCCGGGCGCATCACCCGCGAGAAGGGCTCCGACCTGCTGGCCGACGCCTTCCTGGAGGCCCACCGCCGGGACCCGCGGCTGCACCTGGTGCTGGCGGGGGGCGGACCGGAGCAGGAGCGCCTGCGCGAGCGTCTCGGTCCCCACGCCACCTTCCTCGGGTGGCTGGAGGGACTCGAGCTGGCGCGCGCCTACGCCGGCGCCGACATCTTCCTGTTCGCGAGCGCCACCGACACCTTCGGGCAGGTGATCCTCGAGGCGCAGGCCAGCGGACTGCCCGTCGTGGCCCTCGCGCGGGGCGGCCCCTGCTCGCTCGTGCAGAACGGCGTCAGCGGACTGCTGTGCGAGCCGGATGCGCGGGAACTGGCGGCGCGCGTGGTCGAGCTCGCGGGCTCGCCCCTGCTGCGCCGGCGCCTGGCCGCCGCGGGGCTCGCCGCCGTGCGCGAGCGCACCTGGGAGAGCGCCCTGGAGCGCCTCGCCGAGGGCTACCGGCGGGTGCTGCTCCCCGGCGAGAACCAGGGGGAGCGCCGTGCCGCATAGGGGCACCATCGCCGTCGCGCTGCACGACATCGAGCCAGCGACCTTCGAGCGCTGCGCGCGCATCCGCGACTGGCTCGACGACCACGGCGTGGACCGCGTAACGCTGCTCGTGATCCCCGCGCGCGATCTGCACCCGCTGGGCGAGCGCTCGCCGGAGATGATCCAGTGGCTGGCCGAGCGCCGCCGCCGCGGCGACTCGATCGCCCAGCACGGCTTCCAGTACCAGCAACTGCGCCGTCCCAGCTGGACGCATCGGCTGCTGGGGCCCGCCCGGGGCCGCCAGCGCTCGGCCGAGTTCGTCGGGCTCGACTGCGCGGAGACCCGCCGCGCGGTGGAGGCCGGCTGGCGCGTGCTCAAGCTCGCCGGCGTGGAGCCCGACGGGTTCGTCGCCCCCGCCTACGCCTACACGCGCGCGCTGCGCGCCACGCTCACCGCGAAGGGCACGCTGAGCGTGGGGTTTCGCTGGTGGGCGGGACTGCTGCGGCTGCACCGCACCCTCACCGAGCCCGGGGCTGGGTGGACAGGGCCACACCAACTGCTGGCCCCCGCCTGGGACGTGGGCAGCGAAGGGGCGATGCGGCGCGCGCTCTCGCCCTCGCTGATTCGCGCCGGGAGCTTCCTGCCGGGCGAGCACCTGCGCCTGGACCTGCACCCCTCGGATCTGGAGCGCCCCCGCCACATGATGGCGCTGGAGCGAGTCCTCAGCCGCGCCGGTCCCCGCCGCACGGCGATCACCTACAGCGAACTCGCCGCCGGTCTGTGAGAACCTCCCATCGGGAGGATCACGAGCATGAGCGGCGCGGAGATAGGACTGGCCCTCTCGGTGTTCCTCGCCTGCACCGTGGAGGCCGTCGAGGCGCTGACGATCGTGCTCGCGGTGGGTGTCACACGCAGCTGGTCCTCGGCGCTGAGCGGCGCCGGCGCCGCGACGCTCGCGCTCGCCGCGATCGTGGCCGCGCTTGGG
The DNA here is from genome assembly GCA_044446265.1 of Solirubrobacterales bacterium. Taxonomy (GTDB): domain Bacteria; phylum Actinomycetota; class Thermoleophilia; order Solirubrobacterales; family Solirubrobacteraceae; genus Palsa-744. Next base: position 39,663 of record JBIOES010000001.1, on the reverse strand, counting down.
CCCGCGCTCACCTCCCTGCCGATCGATGTGCTGAGGGCGGTGGTCGGCGGGCTGCTGCTGATCTTCGGCCTGCGGTGGCTGCGCAAGGCGATCCTGCGCTCAGCTGGGCTGAAGGCCAAGCACGACGAGCTGGAGACATTCCGGGAGGAGGCCGAGGCGGCGCGCGCCGCCGGCGCCAAGCACCCGGGCTTCGACGGCTACGCCTTCACGATCTCCTTCAAGGGCGTGCTCCTGGAGGGAATCGAGGTCGTGTTCATCGTGCTCACCTTCGGCGCCAACCAGAACCGCATCCCCCTGGCAGCCGCCGCCGCGGCGCTCGCCGTGCTGCTGGTGATCGCCGCGGGCTTCGCGGCGAGGGCCCCGCTGGCAAGGGTGCCCGAGAACACGCTGAAGTTCGCGGTCGGCGTGCTGCTCACCTCCTTCGGGCTGTTCTGGACCGCCGAGGGCGCCGGGGCGAGCTGGCCAGGTGGCGACGCCGCCCTGCTGGCAATCATTCCGGGAGTCCTGATCGCCGCGAATGCGCTCGTTTGGGCACTGCGCCGAGCTACCGTCCGAACACAGCCGCGTTGAACGAGCTCACCCCGTTCGCCCCCGCGTACCCCAGGTGCCCCAGCCCGAACAGGTCCTCGATCGTGCGCAGCAGCGCAAAGTGGTTGTAGGGGTCCTGATCGACCGTCCCCGCCTTGACGAAGGGCGAGAGCAGCAGAGCGCCGACCTGCCCGCCGCCCGCGGGGGGGAGCTGGCCTCCTCCTGGCAACGGCGCCGGTGCCGGCAGCCCGGGGAAGCGCGGCTGCCCGCAGCAGGAGCTGGAGTCGGCTTCGATCCCCGTCGCGGGAGCCTGATCGACGGTGATCGCCAGCAGTCCCCCATCCTTGTATGCCTTGGATGCGAGGATCCGCGGCACCACCTTGCGCAGGAAGGCATCGGCGGGCGCCAATCCCGCCGGCTTGCCCGGCGCGCACGGCGTGGGGCTCCCGTCGTCGCACAGCGAGGGCACGATGTAGGAGAGGGTGGGCGTGCGCTTGGCACTCCTCAGATCCGAGCCCAGCCGATTCAGCCCCACGTCGCCGGCGGCGCACGTGGAGGGGGAGTCGATCACGCTGTGGAAATACATCAATGGGTTGCGGAAGGTGGTGTATTGCACGCCCGCCGCGGCCTGGTTGGCGGGGATCGGCTGGCCGGCTGTGGCGGGGGTCGTCGAGGCCGGCGGCGGCGGGCCCACGGTGGGGTCGGCGGCGCCGGGCGCGGGGTGCGTGCAGGCGCCGCTCATCCCTTCCACATAGGCCCGCCAGGTGAGGTGCTTGACGGTGAGCTGTCCCATCAGCGTTTGGGTCGATTTGGGATACACGCAGCCCTGCCCCGTCACCTGTCCATCGGCGGCGCCGCTCGCGGGGGCGATGTCGGCGAACGTGGGGCAGTTGGCGGCGATCTGCGCCGTGGGCCCCTGCCCGCTGAGCAGCGCAACGCCGTTGGCCAGCTCGTCGTGGGCCACGGCGTAGTAGCGCACCAGCAGCTCGCCGCGCTTCTCCAGATCCCCAGCGAGGTACGGCGCCTTCGACGCGGGCCCGAAGACCGAGGCGTAGGGCTGGTCGGCGAGCACGATCAGGAAGACGTGCTTGACCGCCGGCGTCGCGGTGGAGGTGGAGGAGCCTCCGCCCGCCCCGCTTCCGCCTTCGCCGCCGCCGCCCGATCCAGATTTCCCACCGCTGGATCCCTGCTGGCCGGAGGAGCCCTGGGAGGGGTGCGACGTCGAGGCGCTCGGGGACGTGCTTCCCGCCGCTGCCGGGGTCGCCGGTTCGGGGGTCGCTTCCGAGGACGCGGGCGGTGCGGACGTCGGAGGCGCCGTGGAGGCTCCCTGCGAGGAGGCCGAGACCGGCGGCAGCACCAGCCGCAGACGTGGCCGCGCGGCGGCGCTCTGCGCGCCGCCCGTGCTGGAGGCGACGTTCCCCACGAACACCCCGAAGCCGAGGAACGCCAGCACCAGCAGGCCACGCACCCACGGCGGCGGCAGGGCGAAGTCGAGGCGGCTCACGCCTCGGAGGCGGTCACGGGGTTCATCACCAGCGTGTCCTCGGCGGCTGTATCGCGAGCGGCGGGCACGGGCGCGGCGGTGCTCGGGGCACGCTCCATCAGCGTCGCGCCGCACTGCCAGCAGAACAGCGCCCCGCGACTGTGCGGCGCCGCACAGGCGGGGCACGAGCCGGCGCTCGCGCTGTCCTCCAGGCGCAGCAGACGCTCGACCTCGGCGAGCTCGGCGTCGCGCTCCTGCAGGAGGGCCGCGCTGTGCACGAGCAGATCGAGGCGGAAGTGGTCGCGAATGGCCATCTCGTAGGCGAGCCCCCCCAGATCCCACTGCTGCTCGGCCACCTGCTCGGCCAGTTCGTCGCGGCGCCGAAGCAGATCCGAGTTCGAGTGCCCGCCCCGCGGCGAGATGGGCATGCTCATTGGAAAGGAGCGAAGGCGGGAGCGAGAGTGAAATGCATCAGCCTGTGGAGACGACGTTGGGGAGGTTCTTGGACTTCTGCTCGTAGCTCTGCCCGCTCCCGCCCGTACGCAGGTTCTGCAGGACCGTCGCGGGCGCCGGCTTGCTCGGCGAGGATCCCGTCCCAGAGGGAGTCGTGGAAGTGCTTGCCCCCTTGTGGGCGGGGGACTTCGAGGTCGGCGTCGTGGATAGCGGCGTCGTCGCCGTGGTGCCCGCGCCCGTCCCGCCCGCGCCCGTCCCCGGGGATGCGACGCTGATCACCTGGGCCGGCGCCGAAGCGGCCCCGCCGGCGCCGGAGCCAGAGCGACCGATCAAGACCCCGATGCCCATCGCGAGCAGCAGCACCCCTACCCCGGCGATCACCGCGGTAGGGCCGCCGGAGCGCGCCGGCGCCTGCGCCACCGCCGGCGGAAGGGAGCCCGCGGCCGGCACGGGCCGCGTGGGATCGCCCTCACCGAGCGCGCCCGAGGGTGGGGCCGCGCCGGGAGACGCGATGGCTCCGGAAGACGCGGCCGAGCCGCCGGCGCGCAGACGGTCGAGCAGGGCGCTGCCGAGGTGCGAGCGGCAGGCGCCGCACTGCAGGCAGTAGCGCTGATCGGAGGCCATCGGAGCGCCGCAGGCGGTGCACGAATCTGCGGCATCCATAGCATCCGATGGTCCAGGCTGGTGGCGCCCCCACGCGTGAAGATCTTGTAAACCAGAGACCCGGTTCAGAGACCTCGGTTCACCAATTCTTATCCACTACGTCACCGCGGCTTCACCTCCGCGGGAGCAGGCCCCCGATAGCTTCGCGCAGTCAGTGGACGACCGTGCGCTGCGCTCATATTACGGGGGAACCGCAGTCGGCGGGGCGGTTGTGGACGCCGACGCGGCGAGTGGAGCACCTTCGGATACCCACAACTCCGGCGATTCGGAGGCCCACTACTCCGGTGAGACGCCCGCGCTCGTGTACGGCAACCTCGAGATTCGCACCGACGAGATCCAAGCCCTCGTCGACGGCCACCGCGTGGGGCTGACCGTGCGCGAGTTCCAGGTGCTCTCCGTCCTGGTCCAGCGCGAGGACCGGGTGGTGCGCCGGGGCGACATCTACGGCCTCGTCTGGGGCGGGGAGATGAAGCACCGCGACCGCTCCGTGGACGTGTTCGTGCGCAAGGTGCGCACCAAGCTCGCTCACGCGGCGCCCGACTGGGCCTACATCCACACGCACTTCGGGGTCGGCTACCGCTTCGCGGCAACGCCGCCGCCCCGCCCGTCCGGGTGATCGGAAACGTTTCGTCGGTCTTCTGTTTCCGACTGGGCGCTGGGGACATGCACCAAAAACCAGTGCTGACAAAGGGCTTTTCGCCGTACTGTGGTCCGCTTCCGCGGCCCTGGCAAATGTTTCCAATATTTCGCTTGACTGAGAGCGGCGCGCGGAACAAGATGGGGTCGAGCCTCAGAGGGAGGACTCAGGGCCATCGTAAGCCCCAACCGGCAGCGAGGGCTCTTCCACCGGAGCGCCAGCGGCGCTCTCCGACCCCATAACACAAGAGAAGGAGCAAGCATCATGTTCAGAGCAAAGCTGCTGGCGATCACCGTCGGCATGCTCGCCACGCTGGCCGTCACGGCGGTACCGGCGTTCGCCGAATTCGAATCCACGACGTCGAAAGGCAACGTCAAAGTCGGGACCATCACGATCGAAGGCGGCGGCGCGACGCTCACCTGCACCAGCGCCGAAGGCGGGTGGACGATCTTCAATGGAACCGTTCCATCCACCAAAGGCAAGCAAGAGAAACTGACGTTCGAAAAATACGCAGGTTGCAAAGTAAAAACCAACCTGGTGACAGTCACGCCCACCATGTACCCCTGCAGCCTTGACCTCTTTCAAGAAGCAGGCAAAAACAAAGCAATAGGCGCCATTGTGGGCAGCTGTAAAACCGAAGTGAAAGTTCTCGGTACCTGCACCATCACAGCGACGGGCAGTGGCCTTGAAGAAAACACCCTCGAAAACGTCGGCGCCAACGACGTGATCACGGCCAACGACTCGGGCATCACGACCAAACCCAGTGGGTCTTGCATAGGCATCAAAGAAACCAAAGAAGCAAAAGAGAAAGCGGTTGCCACCGCAGAAGGTCAAAAATGGCTTTAGGCCGCTGAGGGCCACCATTTGACGAGCGCAATGTGGGGCGGGTCAGCACGACCGCCCCACAGCTCGTTCCGCGGGGCTTCGCGCGGCGTCAGGCTCTCAGCCGTTTTCCGTCGTGTTGGCCCCCGGCACCTTGTTATAAGCGCAGCGGAAGTTCTCCGTCTGGGAGACCGGCTCTGACCCCGCGAAGCCACCCTTCTGGCCGTTGGAGTAGACGGTGACGTACTGCAGCGTGGCCGGCTCGGGCACCGCGGGGAGCGGCACCGGATTGGGTTCGCCCGTGCGCGGGTTGCCCAGCGAGCCCTGGCTGACCCCCTCGAAGCCGGCGGCGTCGGAGCCGGCGGCGGTGGTGACGAGCGTCGCCGACATCTCGCGCTGATCCTTCAGGCCCACGCTCGGGTCCAGCGGGATCGTGGCAGTGCCCCGGTTGTCGTGGATCGTGGACTCCAGCTTCACGCGCTTGGCGGCGCCGATCAGCTGCGCCGCGGTGGGCAGATAACCGCCCTTTTCAACGCATGTCTGGCTGGCCCAGAACCAGTTGTTTTCGCCGATCTGCTGGGTCTTCAGCGGGTAGGGAGACTCTTCCAGGCACCACGTGCCGATATCGGCTGTGGTGGGCGGGCAGGCGGAGAGGTCGCTCACCGTCATCCCCCCCACCTTGCTCGCGTTCGCGACGGTGGGGATCGCGGAGGTGGGGAACTTGCGGTTCTTGCCCAGCAGCAGGATGCCGCCGGCATAGGGCCTGGTGCTCACTCGGTGTCCGCCGATCGATAGGGCATGACCAACCGCGTGCCTGGCCGCGTCGGCAAGGCCGGTGGTTGAGAGTACGAGCGCGAGGATCGAGATGACCAGCGCCGGCGAGGGCAGGCGAGGAGAGCGGGAAGGGCGGGCCTTCATCGTTTCTCGGGCCGCGGGTCCGCCTCGGGGGAGTCGCGGCGCACGTCGCGCAAATCCTCGAGGGTCATCTCCTGGACGGTGGAGAGCACGGCCTCCAGCGCCTCGCCGGAGAGCGTCTCGTGCTCGAGCAGCGCGTTGGCGGTCTCCTCGACGGCCTGCCAGTTGCGATCCAGCACCGCGGAGGCGCGAGCCTCGGCGTCGCCCACGAGGCGCTCGACCTCGCGGTCGATCAAGTCGAGCGTGGAGGGCCCCACCGAGCCAAGATCCTGGAGGGAGGCGCCGAGGAACACCTCGCCGCCCTTCTCGCCGATCGTGACGGGCCCGAGCGCCTTGGACATACCGAACGAGGTCACCATGCTGCGCGCGAGCGAGGTGGCGGCGTGCAAATCGTCGCTCACGCCGGTGGAGACGTGCCCGAAGGCCATGCGCTCGCCGGCGGCGCCCGCGGCGATCACGATCAGCTGGCGCTGCAGGTCGGGTTCGGCCTGGATCACCTGATCGCGGTCGGTGAGCATGTGCGCGGCGGTGCCGAGCGTGCGCCCGCGCGCGACGATCGAGAGCTTGCGCGTGGAGCTCTCCTGGCCGAGGGCTTCGGTGACGACCGCGTGGGAGGACTCGTGGATCGCGATCAGCCAGCGCTCTTCGCGCGTGAGGATGTGCTTCTTGGCAGGGCCCGCGACGACGCGATCGATCGCCTCCTCGAGCGTCGCCTGCTCGATCGTCGCCTGGGCGTCGCGCACGCTCAGCAGCGCGGCCTCGTTGATCACGTTGGCGAGCTCGGCGCCGGAGAAGCCGGGGGTCTGGCGGGCGACCTCCTCCAGTGAGGCGTCGGGGGCGAGCGGGCGCTTGGCGCCGTGCAGGCGCAGGATCTCCAGACGGCCGTGCACGTCGGGGACGTCGATCGTGACCTGGCGATCGAAGCGCCCGGGGCGCAGCAGCGCGGGGTCGAGCACGTCGGGGCGGTTGGTGGCGCCCATCACGACCAGGCCGCCGTCGCCGGAGAAGCCGTCCATCTCGACTAGCAGCGCGTTGAGGGTCTGCTCGCGCTCGTCGTTGCCCTGACCGATGCCGGCGCCGCGCTTGCGTCCCGCGGCGTCGAACTCGTCGTTGAAGATGATCGGGGGCGCGGCGTTGGGGGCATTGGCGAACTGGTCGCGCACGCGCGCCGCGCCAACGCCCACGAGCGACTCCACGAAGTCCGAGCCCGAGAGCGAGAAGAACGACGCGTCGGCCTCGCCCGCGACGGCCTTCGCGAGCAGCGTCTTGCCGGTGCCGGGGGGGCCCACCAGGAGCACGCCCTTGGGGGCCGCAGCGCCGACGCGCAGGTACTTCTCCGGTTCGGCGAGGTAGTCGCGGATCTCGCGCAGCTCGGCCACCGCCTCGCCCGCGCCGGCGACGTCGGCGAAGGAGATCCGATCTGCGGTGCCCTTGCCCTTGCGCTTGCCCTTGCCGGTGAAGCGCGAGAAGCCCGCGATCCCCCCCGCTCCACCGTCGGCGCCGAGGCGGGTGAAGAACGCGAACAGGCACACGAGCAGCAGGATCGGGATCAGGAACTGCACGACGATCGTGCGCAGGGTCTTGCCCGACTGCTGATCGACGGTAACGATCGCGCCGCTCTTGCCGAGGCTCGCGAGCAGCGCCTGGGTTTGGGCGCCCGAGCTCGGGTAGGAGGCCCACACCTGTTCGGCGGGGCCCACCGGCAGGGCCGGCGAGGCGGAGGGGATGGTGGTGGAGGACTTGGGGAGCACCGCGCGCGTGGTGAGCTCGACGCGGTTGTCGTGATCGAGCAGCACGGCGAGGGCGATTTCCTTGTTCTTCGTGAGGGCTTCCACGCGGCTGAGGGGAATCTGGCGCCCCACGCTGGAGGGACCGATCGAACCCAGCAACAGCGCGAAGGTGAGCGCGAGGCCGATCGAGGCAAGCGCTAGGAAGGTGGTGAGCGGATCGCGCAGGAGCACGCGCGCGACCGCCTGCAGAGCTGTTTCCAAGCCCGCCGACACGGGGTTGCGCCGCTGCGCCAGGCCCGAGCGCACCTGCCCAGAGGGGCGGCGGCCGTTGGTGGGAGCGCCGGTGGACGCCAGCGAGCCGTTGGGTTTGGGAGCGCCGTTTGGCTTTGGAAGCTGCTCGTCGTTCATGGAGGAAGAGAGAGGAGGAGGAAGAAGGGGAGGGGACGTACGAACGCCGAGAAGGCTCATCGAGGCACACGACCACGGCGCCAGGACCGAGCGAGCTCGAGGCGGGCAGTGTCACAGCGACCTCCCACGAAAGCAATGGCTGTTCACAATTCTGTTACAGCTCGGGGAGCATATCCCACGTGTTATCCAAATTTTATCCAAAGAGACACCTACCGTTCACCCTGCTGGAGGGCTCTCCACCGAGACTTTGCCTGCTCTCCGGGGTTACTCCGACCAGCCCGGGGCACACCCGGGTCCTGCCTCTCCTTCCCCCCTCAAAAGGAGCTACACGTGCCAAGCAAGATGAAGCTGTCCTCGCTGTCCTCGATCGGAGCCCTGCTGGCGGTGCTCGCGCTGGCGAGCGTGCCCGCCGCCGCCTCTGCGCGCTCGCTGCTGATCGACGGATCGACGTCGGTATTCCCGCTGATGAACCAGCTCGCGGCGGCCTACCACAAGGCCACCCACCAGCCCACCCCCAAGGTCGGGCAGGGCACCTCGGGAGTGGGTATCAGCGATGTGAGCAGCGGCAGGGTGGACATCGGCGATGTCTCGCGCGATCCGATCATCGGCGTGGACCCGAAGGGACTCGTGTTCACCAAGATCGCGCGCGATGGGGTGTGCATCATCACCAACCCCGCCAACCGCCTGAGCAACCTCAACCAGCAGACGGTGCAGCAGATCTTCACGGGCCAGGTGCGTAACTGGAGCGAAGTGCCCGGCGCGAGCGTCTCGGGCCCGATCGATCTGTTCCAGCGCGTGTCCTCCTCCGGTACGCAGGACGCCTTCCAGAACATCTTCCTCGGCGAAAACCTGAAGATCTCCCCCGGCGCGTCCTCCGAGGAATCCAACGGCACGATGCGCCAGGCGGTGATCGGCGACAAGAACGGGATCGGGTTCGCCTCGTTCGCCTTCACAGCTGGGGCCAACGCGGTGAGCTACCAGGGCATCCCCTGCACGCTGCGCAACGCCAAGTCCGGGCAGTACCAGGGCGTGCGTAACTTCTGGATGGTCACCAAGGGCGTACCCAGGGGCGCGGCCGCGAAGTTCATCGCGTGGGTCGTCAAGCCGGGTAACAGGACGGTGCAGAAGATCGTCGCCAGCGAGTGGATTCCCGTCCACTGAGCGAGATGCCCAGCCCCTCCCCCACGCGGAAGAGGCTGGGTTTCTCAGCAGAGCACCGCGCTGAGCTCTTGCTCGGCGCGGTGGCGGTGGGCGTGCTGGCGTTCGTCGTCGCGATGCTCGTGACGGTGTTCGTGAAGGCGTGGCCGTCGTTCGCGCACAACGGGTACATCGAATGGTTCTTCCCGGGCGGCGACGTCGATGTGCAGCTGAAGGCAATCATCAACAGCCCGGCGGACCCCGCCCACTACGTCTACCACCTGCGCGCGTGGCCGCTGATCTGGGACACGCTGCTCACGACGGGCTTCGCCGTGCTCCTGGGGCTGGCGCTGTCGCTGCTGAGCGCGATCTTCATCGTGGAGTTCGCCCCCCGAACGCTCACACGGGTGCTGGAACCGGTGGTGCGGCTGCTCGCGGCGGTGCCCTCGGTGATCTTCGGGCTGATCGGGATCCTGGTGGTGGTGCCGTGGGTCAACGAACACCTGATCTCCCAGGCGCGCAAGCAGTCGGTGGCCGAAGTGGTGCAGCTCAACGGCGCGGGGCTGCTCACGGCGAGCCTGATCCTGATGGTGATGATCACTCCGATCATGGTGGCGATCACCGTGAACGCGCTCGCGGCCGTGCCGCGCTCGTGGACGGAGGGCTCGGCGGCGCTGGGGGTGAACCGCTGGCGCACGATCTGGCGGGTGTCGGTGCGGGCGGCCCGTCCCGCGATCGTGGCGGGCACCGTGCTGGCCACCGCGCGCGCGCTGGGCGAGGCGATCATGCTCGCAATGGTGGGCGGCAGTCGCGGGTTCGCGCCCAACCTGCTCGATGGGCTCACCTCGCTGTATGAGCCGGTGCGGCCGCTGGCGGCGAGCATCATCACCTACAAGGACAACCTGACGGTAGTGCCGATGAGCCAGACGCTGTACGCGATGGCGGCAGTGGTGCTGGTGTCCACCGCGATGCTCTCGCTGGCTGCGTGGGCGGTGAAGCAGCCTCTCAAGCGCTACGGGATCCGCACCTGATGGCCAGCGCATCGCAGGTCGCCGGACCCGCCAAGCGCCCCCGCACGCGGGGGCAGGACTCGATCTCCTCGTGGCCGCTGGTGGACCGCGTGGGGTACGTGGCGTGCTGGGCCGCCGGACTGCTGCTGTGCGTGCTGGCGGCGATAATCGTGGGGGTGATGCTGGTGAAGGGCATCTCCTTCCTGCACCCTGGTCTGCTGCTGGAACACCCGAACCCCGCGGGCCAGAACCAGCTCGGCTCGGGCGGGTTCCTGGACCCGATCGAGGGCACTTTGCTGCTGACCGCGATCGGGATCGCGCTGGCGGCGCCGATCGGCGTGGCGGTGGCGGTGTGGCTGACGGAGTACCGCCGCCCGGAGGGACTGGCGCGGGCGGTGGAGTCGGGGGTCGAAATGATCGCCGGAGCGCCGAGCGTGGTGCTGGCGTTCTTCGGGCTGCTGGTGTTCGCGCGGCCGGCGCTGGCGTTCCTATCGCAGACCTCGGCGGGAGGCGCGGTGTACGGGCGCTCGTTCTTCGCGGCGGGGGCGATGATGTCGCTGCTGGCGCTGCCGCTCGTGGTGGCAGCCACGCGCGAGGGGCTCGCGCAGATACCCGCGCAGATGCGTGAGGCGTCCTACGCGCTGGGCAAGACCCGGGCCACTACCATCCGGCGCGTGCTGCTGCCCTCGATTCGCCCGAACATCGCCAGCGGCGCGACGTTGGGCATGGGCCGCATAATCGGCGATACGGCGATCGTGGTGATCCTGCTGGGCAGCTCGCTGCGCCTGGAAGGCGCGGGTGGAGCGCCGCTGCTCTCCACGCTGCGTGGAACGGGCGGGACGCTGACGAGCTACGTCTTCGAAAACTCGCCCGCGGGCGAAGGCAACGCGCCGGAGAAGGCATACGCGGCGGCGTTCGTGCTGCTGATGATAGTGCTGGCCCTGAACATGCTGGTGACGCGCCTGAGCGCAAGCTCGGGCTCGGGCAGGCGGCGCTGGCTGTGGGGCTTGACCCCGGAGATGATGTGGAGGTGGATCCCGTGGACCCGCTGATGCCCCCGCCCGTGCGCAGGATGTGGTGGAGCGCGAGCCGACGGTGGTGGAGCCCCCGGAGAGTGGACCCCACCCAGCCCGCACGCGGATCCTGCCCGGAACGCGCACAGCCAATGGCTCGGGCGGGACGCGCGAGCCAGGAGGAGCGCTCGCCGCGGCGGCGACGCGCACCGTTGGGGCACCGGCCGCGAACGCGATCGAGCGGATGCGCATCGAGAACGTGTCCCTCGCCTACGGCGAGCGATGGGTAGTGCGCGATGTGACGCTGCCGGTGCGCCAGGGCGAGGTGCTGGCGCTGATCGGCGCCTCGGGCTCGGGCAAGACGACGCTGCTGCGCTCGCTGAACCGTCTCACCGAGGTCACCGATGGAGCCTCGCGCGCGGGGCGGATCGCGCTCGATGGGCAAGATGTGGATGAGCTGGAGGTGACGGCGCTGCGCAGGCGCATCGCGATGGTCTTCCAGCAGCCCAATCCGTTCCCGATGAGCGTGTTCGAGAATGTGGCGTATGCGCTGCGCGAGGAGCGCCGCGGCGCTCGCCGCGCGCGCGGGCGGCGAGGGCGCAGGGAGCTCGAACCCGCGGTGATCGAGGCGCTGCGGCGCGCGGGGCTCCATGAGGAGGTGAAGGCGGACCTCGATCACCCGGCGCTGCGCCTCTCCGGCGGCCAGCAGCAGCGCCTGTGCATCGCGCGGGCGCTGGCGGTGAAGCCGGAGGTGCTGCTGCTCGATGAGCCCTGCTCGGCGCTCGACCCGATCTCCACCGCGACGATCGAGGAGCTGATCGTGGGCCTGCGCGAGAGCGTGGCGATCGTGATCGTGACGCACAACCTCCAGCAGGCATTCCGCGTGGCCGATCACGTCGCCTTCATGCACCTCGGCGAGCTGATCGAGTACGGCCCCAGCGAGCAGGTCTTCGATCGCCCCCGCGAGCAGCGCACGCGCGAGTACATCAGCGGCGCCTTCGGGTGAGCCGGGGCGCAGGGCAACGGACGACGCACATGCCACGCCGAGGGAAGGGAAGGAGGAGAAGGGCCGGCTGGGTCCCAGGTCTGGCGGGATCCCAGTCAAAGGGCGGCCGAGCGGGCCGCGTGGTGGCAACCGTCCTCATGGCGCTGGCCGGCGCGCTGGCGGTGAGCGGCTGCGAGACGAATGCAGAGCGGAGCGCGAAGCTCGAAAAGGAGCGCCTGGCGCACCCCGTGGCCGTGCAGAAGGGATTGGTGGTGACGCGCGAGAGCCCCCATGTGAAGGTCGTGGAGGCCGTGGCGGTGCACGACGAAAACGGGACGGCGGTGGTGGTGAGCCTGCGCAATACCTCCACCGGGGCGCTGCGCAACACGCCGATCGCGATCTCCGTCAGCGACGCCGCGGGCAGGACTCTCTACCAGAACAACGCGCCGGGCCTCGACCCCACGCTTGTCTCGGTGCCGCTGCTGGAGCCGGGGCGGGAAACGGTATGGGTGGACGACCAGATCCCCACGACCGCTACGGCGCCCGCGAGGGTGAACGCAAGGGTGGGCGAACCAACCGCGGTGGGCGGGCAGCCAGGCCAACCCGCCAACTCGAGCGGAGCGACGCCTCAGCTGAGCGTGCGCGGAGTGCACGTCTTCGAAGACCCCAGCAACGGCGTGGGCGAGGAGGGCACGGTGCTCAACGCCTCGAAGGTGACGCAGCAGAAGCTCGTGGTGTACGCCGTCGGGCGCCGCGCGGGGCGCATCGTGGCAGCGGGACGAGCGGTGCTCCCGGAAGTCCCCGCCGGGCAGAGCACACCCTTCCAGGTGTTCTTCATCGGCAATCCGCGGGGCACGCAGCTGCAGGTGAGCGCTCCGGCGAGCACGCTTTAGGAGCTTCGCCAACGCAAGGCTTCTTATTGCGCAAGAACTTATTGCGCAATAAGTTCTTCTGCCCGAAGATCTTTTGCACGGTAAGGGCCGTGGGCCCTAGCGTCGCCGCCCACGCTGCTTGAGCGTGATGCCCTCCAGCACGTGGGCTACGGTCTCGCAGGCGTCGACGGCGGCCTCGAGCGACTCGAAGATGTCCTTCCAGCGGATCACGACCATCGGGTCGATGCCGCCCGCGAACAGCGAGGCGACGGCGTCGCGCTGGAGGCGATCGCCCTCGTTCTCCAGGCGGTGGATCTCCACCAGGTGGGGCGCGAGCTCGGTGCCGGTGCGCAGGCAGCGCAGCGCGCGGGCGATCTGCTCGCCGGCGCCCACGAGCACCTCGGCGAACTCCAGCGACTGCTCCATCGGAGCCTCCACGCCGTGAGCCCCAGCTGCGCGGCGGCCTGCTCGGTGTGATCGACGATGTCATCGAGCGCCGTCGCCAGCGCGTAGCCGTCGCCGGTGTCGAAGGGCGCGCTCACGCGCCTCCCCCCCGTGAGGCGGTGGATGATGTCGTGGGTGATGCGATCGCCCTCCTGCTCGCACACCTTCAAATCGCGCGCGAGCGAGGCGTGCTCGGGGAAGTCGGCGAGCAGGTCGCGCAGCAAGAGGCCCGAGCGTTGCACGTTGCGCCCTGCCTCCTCCACGAGGGCCATCAGGATCGCGTCGGGGGCGCGGCTCAGGAAAGACATCGGGGCAGGATATTGACGCCTCCGCGTCGGCCACGACTTTTTCACGACTTTTTCACCTACCGATCACTGGATCGCAACGCGATGGCGTGCGGAGAGATCCATCATGCCGGTCGATGGAGGAGTCTCGCGACAATGGCACACTGTACGCGGGCGAGCTGGAGATCAGGCTCGGCGAGGGCCTCGTGCTCGCCACCGGCCGAGCGCTCACGCTGTCGGTGCGGGAGTTCGAGCTGCTGGTGGCGATGGCCAAGCGGGCGGGGGCGATCGTGACCCGCGAGGAGCTCTACACCAGCGTGTGGGAGCGAGAGCTGCGCGCAGGGGATCGCTCGGTGGACGTGTACGTCTCCAAGCTGCGCGGCAAGCTGGAAGTCGCGATGCCCGATCGCCGCTTCATCCACACCCACCCGGGCTTCGGCTATCGCTTCCAGCCCCAACCTTCACGAGATGTTCACACGCAGGCGGTACCCATCTGATCAGACTGCGCGAAAGGCACTTGGCAGGCAGACCAGACGCTCCCCTGCCCTGAAGGGCACGGCTCGGGCTGCCGCCGTCAACACTCAGAGCCAGAGGAGACGCAGTGACCAAGAACAATGTAGGCGCGCTGCTGTGCGCCGGCGTGCTCACGCTCGCCCTTGCCGCATGTGGTTCGAGCAGTTCCAGTTCCAGCACCACGGACAGCAGCAGCGTGTCCGGCACGATCTCCGGCGCGGGCTCCACCTTCGCGGCGCCGGTGTACGAGCAGTGGGCCTCGCAGCTCGCGCCCCTGGTGGTCAACTACCAGCCCGTCGGCTCGGGCGCCGGCATCACCGCCCTGGTGAGCAAGACGGTGGACTTCGGCGCCTCCGATCCGCCGCTGAAGGCCCCCGAAGAAGCCGCTCTGGAAAAGAACGGCAGCCCCGCGGTGCAGGTGCCGATGTTCCTGGGCGCGATCACCGTCTCCTACAACCTCCCCGGCGTGAAGACCGGCCTGAAGCTCGACGGCACGACGCTCGCGGGCATCTTCCTGGGCAAGATCTCCAAGTGGAACGACGCGGCGATCGCCGCGCTGAACCCCGGCGTCACCCTGCCGAGCACCGCCATCACGGTGATCCACCGCTCGGACTCCTCGGGCACCACCGCCGGCTTCACCGGCTTCCTCGCCGCGGTGGACCCCGAATGGGCGAGCAAGGTGGGCTCGGGCAAGGACGTGCCGTGGCCCACGGGCACCGGCGCCAAGGGCAACGCGGGCGTCGCGGGCGCGATCTCGCAGACGACCGGCGCGGTGGGGTACGTGGAGCAGGCATACGCCCTGCAGCACAACTTCACCTACGCGAGCGTGAAGAACAAGGCCGGCAACTACATCGCGCCCACGCTCGCCTCCACGAGCGCGGCCGCCGAAGGGATCGAAGTCCCCGCGAACCTGGGCTTCGCGATCAAGAACCCCGCGGGCGCGGGCGCCTACCCGATCGCCTCGCAGACGTTCATCGTGGTCAACAAGGACCTCTGCAAGGCCGGCACCCCCGGTGGCGAAGGAGCCGCCAAGGGCGTCAAGGCGTTCCTCGAATACGGGCTGGGTTCGGCCGGTCAGAGCGTGCTCGCGCAGGCCGACTACGCGGCGCTGCCCGCGTCGATTCTCGCCAAGTCCAAGGAAGCGGTCGCCGGTCTGCAGTGCAACGGCTCACCGATCACATAGCCTGAAGACACCTTGGAGGCCGCATCTATTCCAGGCGGTGGCCGCTCGAAGCTCGGGCGGTCACCGCTTGCGCGGCTTCCCGATCGCGCGCTGCGCTACGGGCTGACGCTGCTCGCGGCGCTGATCCTCGCGCTGATCGTCTACTTCTTCGTGCGCCTCGTCGGCGAAGCGCGCCCAGCGTTCGCCAAGGAAGGCATCCTCGGCTTCGCCTTCACCAACAACTGGGACGTCAGCGCCGAACAGTTCGGCGCGCTGCCGCTCGTGGTGGGCACGCTGATCACATCCGCGCTGGCGCTGCTGATGGGGGTGCCGGTGGCGATCGCCACCGCGCTCTACATCACAGAGCTGTGCCCGCGCCGCGCGAAGGGTCCGATCACGGTGCTCGTCGAGCTGCTCGCGGCGGTGCCCTCCGTCGTCTATGGGCTGTGGGGCATCTTCTTCCTCGCCCCCCGCCTGCAGCCCGCCGAGCAGTGGGTGGCGGACAAGCTCTCCTTCGTCCCCTTCATCGGCGGCGGGGTGGTGACGATCCCCAACTACTTCATCGCCGGGCTGATCCTCGCGATCATGATCCTGCCGATCGTCAGCGCGATCGCGCGCGAGGTGATGGCCACCGTGCCACTCGACCACAAGGAGGCCGCGCTCGGGCTCGGGGCCACGCGCTGGGAGATGATTCGCATCGCCGTGCTGCCCTACTGCCGCCCCGGCATCGTCGGCGGCGCGATGCTCGGCCTCGGCCGCGCGATCGGCGAGACGATCGCGGTGACGCTGGTGATCGGCAACGCCCCCCAGCTCGGCGCCCATCTGTTCGGGCAGGGCTACACGCTCGCGGCAGTGATCGCAAACGAGTTCGGCGAGGCCACCGGGCTGCACCGCTCCGCGCTGTTCGCCGCCGCGCTGGTGCTGTTCGTGCTCACCCTGCTCGTCAACGCGCTCGCGCGGCTGGTCGTGCTGCGCGCCGGGCGCAGCAGCGCCCAGTCCCGTGGCGGCGGGGCCAAGCCAAGCGTGGCCGACGCGGCCGAGGCGGCGGCGGTGGGAGCATGAACCGCCTCGAGCGCTTCGCGGTGAGCCCACGGCGGCGGCGCACCGACCGCTTTGCGCGCGGCACGGTGCTCGCCGGCACCGTGATCGCCCTGGTGCCGCTGGTGCTGGTCATCTACTACCTCCTGCGCGAAGGTCTGGGGGCGTGGAGCCCCCACTTCTTCAGCACCGACCCCACCGGGAACACGTTCTTCAAGAACTCCGACATCGGCGGCATCCGCAGCGCGATGCTGGGCACGATCGAGATGGTCGCGCTCGCCTCCGCGATCGCCGTTCCGGTCGGCGTGGGCGTGGCGGTGTGGCTCGTGGAGTACGGCAAGGGCCACTGGTTCGCGCAGCTCGTGCGCTTCTTCGTGGACGTCCTCACGGGCGTGCCCTCAATCGTCTTCGGCCTGTTCATCTACATCGTGCTCGTGGTGGGCACCGGCTTCTCCGGCTACAAGGGCGCCTTCGCGCTCGCGCTGCTGATGCTGCCCGTCGTGACGCGCTCCGCCGAGGTCGTGCTGCTGCTGGTGCCCGGCGCCCTGCGCGAGTCCGCGCTCGCGCTGGGGGCCGAGCGCTGGAAGGTGATCTTCCGCATCGTGCTCCCCACCGCGCTCAGCGGCCTGGTCACTGGAGTGCTGCTAGCCATTGCGCGCGCCGCGGGGGAGACGGCGCCGCTGCTGTTCACCGCGGGCGCCACCAACAAGACCAGCTCCGACCTCGGCAAGGTGATGAACTCGCTGCCGGTGCAGATCTACGACGACATCATCTCCCCCACCCAATCGGTCGTCGATCGCGCATGGGGCGCCGCGCTGACCCTCGTTGTGCTTATCTTGATCCTCAACCTCGTGGCCCGTCTGGTATCCCGAAGGAGCCGTCTTGCATGACCCCCGACGCATCGCCTCCCACATCGGCGGGCGCTCCATCACCCCCAGCCCCTCCGGCGGCGGCAGAGGCCGCCGGGGCTGAGCGGGGAGCCATGCTCCAGCCGGGCTCCCAGCCAGCGCCCCCCGCGGATACAACCGCTTCCGCACCGGCGGCGCCAGCGAGCGTCGTCAAACGCGGTCCGCAGGTGCGCCTCGCCAAGCTGCGCGCCTTCTACGGCTCCGCCGAACAGGTCAAGAGCATCGACCTGGAGTTCCCCGCCAACCAGGTCACCGCGATCATCGGGCCCTCCGGCTGTGGGAAGTCCACGATGGTGCGCTGCATCAACCGCATGCACGAGGAGATCCCCGGCGCGCGCGCCGAGGGCCAGGTGCTGATCGACGACCTCGACCTCTACGACTCCTCGGTCGACGTCATCGCCGTGCGCCGCGCGGTCGGCATGGTCTTCCAGAAGCCCAACCCCTTCCCCACGATGTCGGTGTTCGACAACGTCGCCGCCGGGCTGCGCCTCACGGGCATCGGCCGCAGCGAGCTGCGCCCCAAGGTCGAGACCGCGCTGCGCGACGCCGGTCTGTGGGAGGAGGTCTCGGGCCGCCTCTCCGAGCCGGGCATCGGCCTCTCCGGCGGACAGCAGCAGCGGCTGTGCATCGCGCGCTCGCTCGCCGTGGACCCCGAGGTGCTCTTGATGGACGAGCCCTGCTCCGCGCTCGATCCGATCGCCACGCTGAAGATCGAGGAGCTGATCGCCACCCTCAAGCAGCGCGTGACGATCGTGATCGTCACCCACAACATGCAGCAGGCCGCGCGCGTGGCCGATCGCACCGCCTTCATGCTCAGCGGCGAGATGGTCGAGGTCGGGCCCACGCAGGACATCTTCACCGCCCCCTCCGACTCCAGAACCGAGGAATATGTCACTGGAAAGTTCGGCTGACTCCATCGGCGCGCGCAAGCAGGGCCGCGCGCACTTCCAGCAGGAGCTGCACGAGCTGCAGACGCGCGCCCTCGGCGGGCTGGACCTGATCGTCGAGCAGCTCGATCGCGTGCTCGAGGCGCTCGACCACCAGGACGTGGAGCTCGCCCAGATGGTGATCGACGACGACGACCGCGTCGATGGGCGCTATCTGGAGGTCCACCAGGGAATCCTCTCGCTGCTCGCCCTCCAGGCCCCCGTCGCGGGCGACCTGCGCCTGGTGGCCGCCCTCCTGCACGTGATGAAGTGCGTCGAGCGCATGGGCGACCAGTGTGTGAACATCGCCAAGCTGATCCCCCTCTCCGGTCACGAACCCCCGGTGCGCCGCGAACTGCTCGACACGCTCATGAAGATGGGCGCGCTCGCGCGCTCGGAGGTCACGCAGTCGAAGACCGCCTTCGCCAACCGCGACGTCGAACTCGCCGAGGATCTCGTGCGCCAGGACAGCGAGATCAACCGCCTCAACCGCGAGATCTTCCGCATGGCGCTCGAGATCGGCGACGACGCGGACATCCGCGAATGGGGCATGCACATGATCCTCGTCGCGCGCGCCCTGGAGCGCGTGGGCGACAACGCCGTGGACATCGGCGAGCAGGTCGCCTTCGTGGTCACGGGCCTCTTCCGCGAGTTCTCCGACTCCTCGCACCCGATGGGCGTGGGCGGCGCCACCGGCGGCGGCGCGGTCTGATCCGCGCTAATTGCGAGCCTCTCTGTGAACAACCTGTGACTTCTGTCGTCGCGGCAAACATTTCCTCGCGCTCCTCGCATACACTTTCGCCTCGATGATGGAGAGCGGCACCCGCGCTGAGGGGGGCACATCGGAGGCCCGCGGCGCGTCCTCAACGACATCGCCTCTGCGCATCGCGGTTCTCGATCGCGACAGCGGCTTCATCCAGGTGTTGAGCAAACGCCTCGACCGCCTCGGCTGGGAGCACCGCGTGCTCGGTAGCCCCGTCCCCGCCGACGCCGTTGTCTCGATGCGCCTCTCCGCGCTTGTGGTGGACCTCGCGATCCTGGGGCCGCAGGCGTGGACGTGGCTCGAGCGCCTCTGCGGCGCGCTGCCCGAGCTCGGCATCGTCGTCTGCACCGGTCCCTCCACCGTCGCGCAGCGCGTGCGCGGGCTGCGCCTGGGGGCCGACGACTGGATCACCAAGCCCTGCCACCCCGAGGAGGTCATCGCCAGGGTGCAGAGCGTCGTGCGCCGCCGCCGGCGCTCCGCCAGCCGCGGCGAGATCAAGCCCGTCACGGCCGGCGAGGTCGAGATTCGCTCCGACCGCTTCCAGGCGTTCGTCAACGGCGCCTCGATCGACCTCACCCGCCGCGAGTTCGAGCTGATCGAGCTGCTCGCCTCCGCCGAGGGGCGCGTGCTGGAGCGCGAGGAGATCTACTCGCGCCTGTGGGGCTACGCGATGGTGCGCGGCGACCGCTCCGTGGATGTCTTCGTGCGCAAGCTCCGCCAGAAGCTCGAGAAGGCTTCGCCGCAGTGGCGCTACATCCACACCCACTTCGGGATCGGCTACCGCTTCGCCGCCGAGGCCATCGGCGCCGCCCGCAGCTCCGCCGAGGACGCGCTCGCCGCAGAGCCCCAGGGCACCGCTGAGGCAGTCGCCGGTGCCGAGGGCGCGCTAGACGTCGGCGGTCGCGACGTCGGCGATCAGCGCAAGCTCGCGGGGGCGCAGCAGGATCACGAGCTCGCCTCCTCCGCCTCCTAGCCTCACCACCGCCAGGCCTCCCTTCTTCAGGTCCACGCGGGCGCCGGTGAGTTCGGCCACCACACTCGATAGGTCCGGCTCATGACCCACCACCATCAGATGCCCCTCGGGGCCCACGGCGGCGAGCGCATCGAGCGCCTGCACGGCGTCGAAGCCGCCCGCCAGCGGCAGGTGGGTCTGCAGCGCCCGCTGGGACTCGCTCCAGTCCTCGACCGCCAGCTGGGCGGTCTGCTGGGCGCGCACCTTGGGGCTCACCAGGATCGCGTCCAGGTTCACATGCAGGCGCGCCAGCGCGACACCCGCCAGGCGCGCCTGGCGTTCCCCGCGCGCAGTCAGCCTGCGCTCGGAATCGAGCCGAGCACCGTGGGGCTCGGCGTCCGCGTGACGTAGCAACCAAAGCTGGCGAGCCATGCCTCACATCCTCCTACCCGCAGAGTAGCGTTTGAGACGCTAGCGTTGGGTCGATGCCCACGAGCGAAAACGCGGATCGAGGCGACGATGGACCACGCGAGCTGAGCGACCCCTCGCTCTACTTCAATCGAGAGCTCTCCTGGCTGGACTTCAACGAACGCGTGCTCCAGCTCGCCGAGGACGAGACGGTGCCGCTGCTCGAGCGCGTGAAGTACTGCGCGATCTACACCACCAACCTCGACGAGTACTACATGGTGCGCGTCGCCGGTCTGCTCGACCAGATCGAGGCCGGCGTGGAGAACCCCAGCCAGGACGGGTTCACGCCCTCGGAGACGATCGCCGCGATCCGCGGGCGCGTGCGCGAGCTGGGCGTGCGCCTCACCGATTGCTTCGAAGGCCGCCTGCGCCCCGCGCTCGCCGAGCACTCCGTGCGAGTCGTCTCCTACGAGCAGCTCGGCGAGGAGCAGCGCGCCTACCTCGCGGGGCGCTTTCAGAAGACGATCTTCCCCGCCCTCACCCCGCTCGCGGTGGCTCCGGGGCGTCCCTTCCCCTACATCTCCAATCTGTCGCTCAGCCTGGCTGTGCTCGTGCGCGACCCCTCCACCGACCAGACGGTGTTCGCGCGCGTGAAGGTCCCCACCGAGATCCTCCCCCGCTTCGTAACCGTCAGGGTGGGCAGCGGCGCCGCGACCACGCTGGTGGCGCTGGAGGACGTGATCGCCCACCACCTCGACGCCCTCTTCCCGGGGATGGAGATCGTCGACTACGACGTCTTCCGCGTCACGCGCGACGCCGACCTGGAGGTCTCCGACGACGCCGCCGACCTGCTCCAGGCCGTCGAGGACGAGCTGCGCCGCCGGCGCTTCGGCGGGGTCGTGCGCGTCGAGGTGGGCGAGCGCTGCTCCGAGCAGCTACGCGGCGCGCTCGTCGCGCTGCTGGGGATGGAGGAGGAGGCGATCTACCCCGTCGCCGGCCTCCTCGACATGGGCGCGCTGTGGCAGATCGTCAAGCTCCCCGGCCTCACGGAGCTGCGCGATCCGCCGATGATCGGCATCACCCATCCGCGCTTGCAGCGCCACGAGGGCGAGCGCCCCGACGTGCTCAGCGCGATGCGCGAGGGCGACCTGCTCGTGCACCACCCCTACGAGTCCTTCGCCACCTCCGTGGAGCGCTTCGTCGAGCAGGCCGTCGCCGACCCCAACGTGCTCGCGATCAAGCAGACCGTGTACCGCACCAGCGACGACTCCCCGCTCGTGCCCGCGCTGATCGACGCCACCGAGCGCGGCAAGCAGGCGGTGGCGCTGGTGGAGCTCACCGCGCGCTTCGACGAGCGCACCAACATCCAGTGGGCCAAGGCGATGGAGGAGGCCGGCGTGCACGTCGTCTACGGCCAGCCCGCGCTGAAGACCCACGCCAAGTGCGTGCTCGTGGTGCGCCGCGAGGGCGATGGGGTGCGCAACTACGTGCACATCGGCACCGGCAACTACCACTCGACCACCGCCCGTCTCTACACCGACTTTGGGCTGTTCACCACCGACGAGCAGATCGGCGCGGACGTAACCGACATGTTCAACTACCTCACCGGCTACGGGCGCCCTTTGCACTACCGCAAGGTCCTCATCGCTCCCTCGCAGCTGCGCGATGGGCTGCTGGAGCAGATCGAGCGCACCGTCGCCGCCCACTCCCCCGAGCACCCCGCGCGCATCGCGATGAAGATGAACGCGCTCGTCGATGGGCGCTGCATCCGCGCGCTCTACGCCGCCTCGCAGGCGGGGGTGCGGATCGATCTGAACGTGCGCGGCATCTGCTGCCTGCGCCCCGGCCTCCCGGGCATCTCCGAGAACATCCGCGTCGTCTCGATCGTGGGGCGCCTGCTCGAGCACTCGCGCGTGTACTGCTTCGAACGCCACGGCGAGCACACCGTCTACATCGCCTCCGCCGACCTCATGCCGCGCAACCTCGACCACCGCGTCGAGCTCGCCGTGCCTGTGGAGACGCCCGAGTTGCGCGCGGAGCTGCTCGACACCCTGGAGCGCGCCTTCGCCGACAACCAGTCCTCGTGGGAGCTCCAGCCCGACGGGGTATGGCAGCGTCGCTCGCCGGGGCCGGATGAGAGCCCGCGCAACCTCCAGCTCGAGTTGATCGAGTTGCACGCCCGCCGCGCCGCCGAGGACCGCCCGGGCGAGCGCGATAGCACCGGACTGCTTATCGAGCCACTGCCGGCAGCTCGTCCAGCGCCCGCTTGAGGTCGTCCACCGACTGGTAGTCCAGCCCCAGCAGCATCTGGCCGCTCGCTGGCCCGCAGGCATGGGTGGGAACTACCGAGCGTGTTCAGTGTGAAGAGCGGTGGCTGTGAGTCGTCTCGTTGGCTTGACTTCTCTGCATAGGAAGCACCGAGCAGCCGAGGAGCGAAAGCCGATGGGCGTTGCCAGCGATATCGATACACGGTCGCGCATGGGGCTCGCGCGGCCGTTCGCGTCTCTGGGCAGAGACGACATCGCCTACGCGGGCGGCAAGGGCGCGAACCTGGGTGAGCTCACCTCCGCGGGGCTGCCCGTACCCGAGGGCTTTGTCGTGGGCGCTCCGGCATACGCGGCGTTCTGCGCCGAAACCGGGCTGCGCGAGCGCCTGTCGGAGCTGCTGGATGGCGTGAACGTCGAGGACACCGCCGCGCTGCAAGCGGCGAGCAGCGCCGCCCGCGAGCTGTTCGACGACACCCCGATACCGGAGCCTCTGCGGAGCGAGATACGTTCGGCCTACGAGCAGCTGGTGGGCGAGGACGCCAAGGGGCCGGTGGCTGTGCGCTCCTCCGCGACGGCGGAGGACACCGCCGAGGTTTCGTTCGCGGGGATGAACGAGACCTTCCTGAACATCCGCGGCTCGGGCGCGGTGATCGACGCGGTGCGCCGCTGCTGGCGTTCGCTGTTCGGCGCACGCACGATCTACTACCGCGGCATGAACGGCTTTGCGCAGGCCGAGATGGACATCGCGGTCGTCGTGCAGCGCCAGGTGGCATCGACGCGCGCCGGGGTGATGTTCACCGTCAACCCGGCCACGGGCGAGCGCAACGAGCTCGTCATCGAGGGCTCCTTCGGTCTCGGCGAGGCCGTCGTCTCCGGGTCGGTCTCACCAGACCGCTATCTGGTCGAGAAGGACCCGCTCATGCTCCGCCGGCGCGATGTGCACCGCAAGGAGCTGGCGATCGAATACGACCCCGACGGGGGCACCCGCACGCGGACTCTCTCGCGAGAGGAGGGCCTGCAACCGGCTCTCGATGAGCGAGAGGTCATGGCTGTGGCCGAGCTGGGCCTACGCATCGAGGAGCACTACGGCTCGCCGCAGGACACCGAGTGGGCGTTCGACCCCGACGGTGCGTTGTGGATGCTGCAGAGCCGCCCGATCACCACCCTCCACGAGGACGCACCCACGACCGTCACGGCGGCGGAGCACTCTGAGCCGCAGACTGTGCTGCTGCGTGGGCTGGGTGGAGCGCCGGGCAGCGCCAGCGGCGGCGCGCGGGTGCTCACATCGCTCGCGGATGCTGCGCGCTTGAGCGATGGCGAGGTGCTCGTCACCCACATGACCTCCCCCGATTGGCTGCCGCTGCTGCGCCGCGCGGCGGCCATCGTCACCGACTCCGGTGGCATGACCTGCCACGCCGCGATCGTCTCGCGCGAGCTGGGCATCCCGTGTGTGGTCGGCACGGGCGAGGCGACGCGCGTGTTGCGTGACGGCGAGGCGGTCACGGTGGACGCGACGCGCGGGATCGTGCTGGAGGGCATTCAGGTTTTGGATGAGGGCCCGCCTGCCGGCGGGCCAGGGTTGGGGGTCGCGCGCTCCGCGGTCGCGAGCGCTGGTGGCCCTGTAGCGGATGGCGCTTGGGCAGCGGCTTCTGCCCGCGGATCCGTCACTGCGACGCAGATTCTCGTGAACCTGTCCGAGCCCTCGCAGGTGGAGCGCGTGAAGGGCTTGGCGGTCGATGGCGTCGGTCTGCTGCGCGCGGAGATGATGGTGCTCGAGGCGCTGGCGGGCGACCATCCCCGCACCCTGCTCGAGGAAGGACGCGGCGAGGATCTCGTCGCTCGGATGGCCGAGGGGCTGAGCACTTTCGCGGCCGGCTTCGCGCCGCGGCCGGTCACTTACCGCACGATCGACTTCCGCACCAACGAGTTTTCCGGGCTGCGCGGCGGCGAGCGCTTCGAGCCGCACGAGGCCAACCCGATGATCGGCTATCGCGGAGCGCTGCGCTACACGCGCGAGCCCGACGTCTTCGCCCTCGAGCTGGAGGCCGTACGCCGGGTTTGGGATACCGGCCGGCGCAACCTGCACGTGATGCTGCCGTTCGTGCGCAGCACCCGCGAGCTGCGCCGCTGCCGGGAGCTGATCGCCGAGTCGGGCCTGCTCGATCGCCCCGGCTTCGAGCTGTGGGTGATGGCGGAGGTGCCCTCGGTGCTCTTCAACCTGGCGGAGTACGCAAGGCTGGGTGTGACGGGTATCTCGATCGGCTCCAACGACCTCACGCAGCTGCTGCTGGGCGCCGACCGTGACAACGAGGTGCTGGCGGAGACCTTCGACGAGCGCGACCCGGCGGTCACGGCCTACCTGCGCGAGCTGATCCCCCGCGCGCGCGAGCTGGGGTTGCGCACCTCGATCTGCGGCCAGGCCCCCTCTGTTCACCCCGAGTACGCCGAGCTGTTGGTGCGCGCCGGGATCGACGCGATCTCGGTCAGCGTCGATGCGCTCGACCGAACGCGGTCATTGGTGGCGGCCGCTGAGCAGCGCGTGCTGCTCGACTCCGCGCGAGCACGCGAGCAAAAGGACCGAGCGCGCAGTCTCGGCGCGCGCTGAGGGGTGGGCGGTGTTGCAGGTCCGCATCCACGGCCGTGGCGGGCAGGGTGTCGTCACGGCGGCGGAGATGCTCTCGCTCGCGGCGTTTGAGGAGGGCCGCTACGCGCAGGCGTTCCCGAGCTTCGGCTCGGAGCGCATGGGCGCTCCTGTGGTGTCGTTCTGTCGGATCGACGATCGCGAGATCCGCGTGCGTGAGCCGGTGGTAGAGCCCGATGCGCTGATTGTCCAGGACCCGACGCTGCTGCATCAGGTGGATTTGTTCAGCGGCCTGCGAGCGGACGGTTTCATCCTCATCAACACCGCGAAGAGCTTCGACGAGCTCGGCCTGGGCGAGTTCGTGAGGAGCTTCCGCCGCGAGCGGCTGCTGACCGTGCCCGCCAGTGACCTCGCGCGGGAACACACCGGGCGGCCGGTCGCGAACGCCGCGCTGCTCGGCGGTTTCGCCGCGCTCACCGGGTTGATCTCGCTCGACGCCGTGGTGAGCGCAATCCGCGAGCGCTTCAGCCCGAGCGTCGCCGAGGGCAACGTGGCGGCTGCGATGGCAGCCTACGCCTGGGTCGCGGACGAGCTGAGGGAGTGCAGCGGTGTTCCGGCAGGTTGAGGGCTCGCGAGCGGTGGCCGAGGCGGTGGCGCTGTGCCGGCCGGAGGTCATCTGCGCGTACCCGATCTCCCCGCAGACGCATATCGTCGAGAACCTCTCGCAGCTCGTGAAGAGCGGCGAGCTCGCGCCATGCGAGTTCGTGAACGTCGAGTCTGAGTTCGCCGCCATGTCCGTTGCGATCGGGGCCTCGGCCACCGGGGCGCGTGCCTACACAGCGACGGCGAGCCAGGGTCTGCTCTACATGGCCGAGGCGCTCTACAACGCCTCGGGGCTTGGCCTGCCGATCGTGATGACCCTCGCCAACCGCGCGATCGGCGCTCCGATCAACATCTGGAATGACCACTCGGATTCGATGTCTCAGCGCGACTGCGGCTGGATCCAGCTCTACGCGGAGACCAACCAGGAGGCGCTCGATCTTCATGTTCAGGCGTTCCGCCTCGCCGAGGAGCTCTCGACGCCGGTGATGGTGTGCATGGATGGCTTCATCCTCACGCACGCCGTAGAGCGGGTGGAGATGCCTACCCAGGACCAGGTGGACGCGTTCTTGCCGCCGTTTGCGCCGCGTCAGGCGCTCGACCCCGACGAGCCGATCTCGATCGGCGCGATGGTCGGCCCCGAGGCGTTCATGGAGGTGAAGTACCTCGCGCACGCCAAGCAGATGCGGGCGCTGGAGCTGATTCCCGAGATCGCCGCGGATTTCAAAGGCGCGTTCGGGCGCGACTCGGGTGGTCTGATCCGTCCATATCGCGCCGAGGATGCGGAGACGATCGTGCTCGCGCTCGGCTCGGTGCTCGGAACGCTCGAGGACACGGTCGATGAGCTGCGCGAGCAGGGCGTGAAGATCGGCGTCGTCGGGATCACGTCCTTCCGCCCGTTCCCTCTGGATGCCGTGCGTGCGGCGCTCAGCCACGCGCAGCGCGTGGTCGTGTTAGAGAAGGCGCTCGCCGTCGGCATCGGCGGGATCGTCTCGGCGAACGTACGCATGGCGCTCGCCGGCATCCACCTGCACGGCTATACGGTCATCGCGGGCCTCGGCGGGCGGCCGATCACGAAGGCGTCACTACACCGGCTCCTCGCCGACGCGGTGGCCGATCAGCTGGAGCCGTTGACGTTCCTCGACATGGATTGGGATGTCGTGAACCGGGAGCTCGAGCGCATGGAGTCCTCGCGCACCTCGGGTCCGCACGCCGAGAACATCCTGCGCGATGTGGGACCCGTTGCGGCGGGGCCGGTATGAGGAGCCCACGAGCATGAAGGCGCCCCCGATCCGCTTCTACCAGACGGGCAGCTTCGCTGTCGGCAATCGCCTGCTCGATCCCGAGCAGCGCTCCGTGCAGGCCGGCGAGCAGCGCACGAACTCGATCACCTGCGGGCACCGCGCCTGTCAGGGCTGTGGGGAGGCGCTCGGCGCACGCTACGCCCTGGACGCAGCGATGCAGGCCACCAACGGCCGCATGATCGCCGCCAACGCGACCGGCTGCTTGGAGGTCTTCTCGACCCCCTACCCGGAGACCTCGTGGCGGATTCCGTGGATTCACTCGCTGTTCGCCAACGCGCCCGCCGTATCCAGTGGCATCGCCGCGGCGTTGCGGGCCAAGGGGCGAGATGACGTGCGCGTCGTCGGGCAGGGTGGCGACGGCGGCACCGTGGACATCGGGATGGCGTGCCTCTCGGGGATGTTCGAGCGTAACGACGACGTGCTCTACATCTGTTACGACAACGAGGCGTACATGAACACCGGCGTGCAGCGCTCGGGCGCCACGCCGCCGGCCGCGCGCACGACCACGACGCAGGCCGTCGGCCCCGAGCCGGGGAACGTCTTTGGCCAGGGCAAGAGCGCTCCGCTGATCGCGATGGCGCACGAGATCCCCTACGTCGCGACCGCCACCGTCGCGGAGTTGCGCGATCTGGAGGCGAAGGTCCAGGCCGCGATGGAGATTCGCGGCGCGCGCTACCTGCACGTCTTCGTTCCCTGCCCGCTCGGCTGGGGGAGCGCATCGAAGGACACGATCAGGATCGCCCGCCTCGCGAAGGAGTCGGGCATCTTCCCGGTGTTCGAGGCGCGCGACGGCGAGTTGACAGACGTCTCGAAGATCCGCCGGCAGGTGCCCGTCGAGGACTACCTGCGCCCACAGAGGCGCTTCGCGCACCTGTTCGCACCCGAGCTCAGGAGCGAGACGATCGCGCGCATCCAGGCCGGCGCCGATCGCAACATCCGCCGCTTCGGGCTGCTCGAGGCAGACGGGACCCGACACGGTACGTGCGACACGCCCGTCACACGCGCTGCGAACGCCGCGGGGCGCCCCCCAGGGGGGCGCCTCATCCCAACAACAACCACCGATGAGGCTCGCGGGGCCGAGTGATGGACAAGCCCTTCGCGATCACGCTCGACGTCGGTTCGAGCCTGGCCAACAAGACCGGCTCTTGGCGCGAGGAGCGCCCGCTGTACGTTCACCGCCTGCCGCCGTGCAACCACGCCTGCCCCGCCGGGGAGAACATCCAGCAGTGGCTCTACCACGCCGAGTCCGGCGACTACGAGACCGCCTGGCGCGAGCTCGTCGAGGACAATCCGCTGCCCGCTGTCATGGGGCGCGTCTGCTACCACCCGTGCGAGACCGCCTGCAACCGCGCGCAGGTCGATGACACCGTCGGCATCCACGGCGTCGAGCGGTTCCTCGGCGATGAGGCGATCCGGCAGGGGTGGAAGCTCCCGGCCGCGGACGAGCAGACCGGCAAGCGCGTGCTCATCGTCGGCGCGGGCCCATCCGGGCTGTCCGCCGCCTACCAGCTCGCGCGCCGCGGCCACGCGGTCACGATCAGGGAGGCAGGGCCGATGGCGGGCGGCATGATGCGCTTCGGCATCCCGCGCTACCGGCTGCCACGCGAGGTCCTCGACGCCGAGGTGCAGCGCATCCTCGACCTCGGCGTGACGCTCGAACTGGACTCCAAGGTCACGAACCTTCTCGACGCGATGCGCGAGGGCTCCTTCGACGCCGCGTTCCTGGCGGTCGGCGCGCACATCGGCAAGCGCGCGTACATACCCGCCGGCGAGGCGGCGCACATCCTCGACGCCATCACGCTGCTGCACGGCATGGAGGGCGAGGAGCGCCCGTTGCTCGGCCGGCGCGTCGTCGTCTACGGTGGCGGCAACACGGCGATGGACGTCGCGCGCACAGCCAAGCGCCTGGGCGCCAGCGAGGCGATCGTCGTGTACCGGCGCACGCGCGATCGCATGCCCGCCCACGACTCCGAGGTGCAGGAAGCGCTCGAAGAGGGCGTGATGATGAAGTGGCTCTCCACAATCCGCCACGCCAGCGAGGGCAGGGTGTTGCTGGAGAGGATGGAGCTCGACGCCTCCGGCTTCCCGCAGCCCACCGGCGAGCTGGCGGAGCTGCAGGCCGACTCACTCGTGCTCGCCCTCGGCCAGGAGGCCGATCTCTCGTTGCTCGACGGGGTGCCCGGCCTTGAGATCGACGAGGGCGTCGTGCGGGTCGATGAGCGCATGATGACCGGCCACGAGGGCATCTTTGCCGGCGGGGATATGGTGCCTGCCGAGCGTACCGTCACGGTCGGTGTCGGCCACGGCAAGCAGGCTGCGCGCAACATCGACGCATGGCTGCGCAGCGCCGAGCTCGCGCGAGCATCCGAATCAGAGCTCGCGAGCTTTGAGATGCTCAACACGTGGTACTACGCGGACGCGCCGAAGACCGTCGCGCCGCACCTCGACGTCATCCGCCGCCAGTCCACGTTCGATGAGGTCACGCAGGGACTCGACGAGACCAACGCGCTGTTCGAGGCCCGCCGCTGCCTCTCGTGCGGAAACTGCTTTGGCTGCGACAACTGCTACGGCGTGTGCCCCGACAACGCCGTTATAAAGGTCGAGGAGGGAGACGGCTACGCGTTCGACCTCGACTACTGCAAGGGCTGCGGGATCTGCGTGCAGGAGTGCCCGTGCGGGGCCATCGAAATGATCCCCGAGACCATCTGAGAGAGTGAGATCATGACCGTTTGGGTTGCTGCGCTCGCCGGGGCTTGCGTACATGCCTAGGACCCAAGACTGCGAGGAGAGCGTCAAGGAGCGGTGTCCACGGGTGGCCGTCTTTGCGCCTCACCCGCTGCTCACGGTCACCCTCGAGCGGGAGGGAGCCGGGCGTGAGCAGGTCCACTTCCACCCCGGTGGACAGGGCGTGTGGGTGGCTCGGATGGTCGCCTGCCTGGGCGCCGAGCCGGTGCTTTGCGGATTTCTGGGTGGGGAGAGCGGTGTGTTGCTGGGTGGGCTGCTGCAGCGGCTCGGCGGGGCGCAGCGCCTGGTGGGCACCGCATCCGCGAGCGGCTGCTATGTGACCGATCGTCGCTCGGGTGAGCGCCAGCTGCTTACCTGTACGCTCAGCGACCCTCCCTCCCGCCACGAGGTCGACGAGCTCTTCTCGATCACGTGCGCGGAGGCGATCGCGGACGGCTGGCTGGTGGTCACCAACCCGATGCCCGCAGATGCGCTGCCGCTGGAGATCTACGGCGACCTGATCGCTGACGCGCGCGCGGGCGGCTGCCGCACCCTGGTCGACCTCTCCACACCACGCCTGGACAGCGCGTTGCGGGGGAAACCCGACCTGGTGAAGCTCAACGACTGGGAGCTCGCGGAGTTCGTGCGCGGCCCCGTATCCGAGCCGGCGCAGCTGCACGCCGCGGCGCGGCGCCTGTGCGAGGAGGGCGCGCAGGCGGTGATCGTGACTCGCGGCGAGCAGCCGGGACTGGTGCTTGCGGGCGAGCGGGCGTGGTGGCTGACGCCGCCCGCCTTCACACGTGGGTTCCGCGAGGGTTGCGGCGACGCGATGATGGGCGCGCTCGCCGCCACCTGGGCACAGGGCGAGAGCTTGGAGGCGGCGGTGAGGGTCGGCGCGGCGGCGGGCGCCGCCAACTTCCTGCGCCGTGGACTGGGCAGCGCCTCCCGCGAGGTCGTCGAGCGGCTGGTGGACAGCGTCGGGCTCGATCCGCTCACGGGGGTGCGGGAGTGACCGATTCCCCGTGCAGGATCGCCTGCGGCGCGTAGTCGATCATCCACGCGATCCGCGCCGGGGTGCAGACGGTGGCCAGGCGCGCGAAGCCTGCTGCCAGTCCCACGCGGCGCCCTGCGTGTGAGGAGTGGGCGTCGCTGCCGAGCAGGTGCACCAAGCCATCTTCAGCCAGTCGCGGTACAAGGTCTCCAGGGGTGTCGGCGACGAACTCGGCTGTCCACTGGATCAGGCATCCGGCGCCGGCGAGCCTCTGCAGGCGCTCCTCGAAGTCGACCCCGGCGTGACGCTCTGGATGAGCGACGACCGTCTGGAGCCCTCGCTCTGCAAGGCTCTCGACACACGCCTCGAGGTCACCCCCGAGCGATCCGGGGGCCGGCTCCAGCAGTACCCATCCACCCGCCCCGCCGAGTGCCACCAAGCGCAGCTGGGCGTCGGTCAGGCGAGTGGCCTCAGTCTGAGCGAGCTCCCCGCCCGGCACGATCCGAACGTGGACGCCATGATCGTCGAGGTGCCTCTGCACCACATGCGTCCGCGCGGCGATCTCCTCGATGCGCACGTTGTGATCGTGTCGAATGTGGGGTGTCGCGCACACGACCGCGATGCCGTCTTCCTCGGCCTGGCGCGCCATCGCCAAACTGTCATCGAGATCGACCGCGCCGTCGTCGAGCTCCGGCAGGATATGGCAGTGCAGGTCGATCACCGAGCAGGGACTATGTTCCCGAGAGGGCCTTCAGTGGTGTCATGCGCGTGACACCGCACCGGGTCAGAGCCCCGGCGAGGTCGAGTCAGCTCTTGCCAGCATCGCTGATCAGTCCGCGCTCGAGCGCGTAGCCGACGAGTTCGGCACGGGTGGAGAGCCTGAGCTTCTGCTGGATGTGCGAGCGATGGGTCTCGACGGTGCGCACCGATAGGTACAGCTGCGCTGCGGTCTCGGCGTTGGTGTGCCCGCGTGCAATCAGCCGCAGCACCTCGACCTCGCGCTCTGAGAGATCGTCCGGCGGGCCCGGAGGCGGCTCTGAAGCGATGCGCGCACCCAGCCTGGGGTTCAGGTAGCCATCTCCCACGGCGGCCCGCCGCACCGCCTCGACGAGCTCGCTGTTGGCGGCCTCCTTGAGGACATAGCCAAGCGCCCCCGCGCCAAGAGCCTCGCGAGCGAACGCAGGCTCCCGCTGCATGGTCAGCACGACGATCTGCGTGTCGGGCGACTCCTCGCGGATGACCGGGATCGCCTCGAGGCTCGAACCGCCGGGCATGTTCAGGTCGAGCACAAGCACTCTGGGGTGATGCCCGCGCACGTAGCGCCGGGCGCTTTCTATATCGCTGGCCTCGGCGACGACCTCGAAGTCGCTTTCGGAGTCGAGCAGCATCCGCAACCCACTGCGCACCACCTCGTGATCGTCAGCGAGAACGATGCGGATCGGCTCCGAGGAGGAAACCTCCCCCGCCGTGGCAGCGTCTAGGGGTGCAGCGTCTTTGTTGGTCATCGCCATGAAGGTATCGACCCAACAGTCGATTACCTGCGGCGAGTTGCGGATGCCGTGCCGTTTCCGAGATCAGGCGGTTGTGCCTGCTGGGGTTTCAGCTTGGAGCTCACTTGAAGTCGTGGAGTCCTCAGCGGGGCTGGTGGCTGCGCGGCGCAGCACGAGCAGTGCACAGCGCGCGTGGCGCTCCAGGTAGTCGGAGGTGCTGCCGAGCACCAGGCGCTTGACTGGCCCGTAGCCGCGCGAGCCGACCACCAGGATGTCCACCTGATCGCCGAAGGCGGCCAACTCCTCACCCGGGAGGCCGTACACGGCGTGACCCTCGACGTCGGGTAGTTCTTTCATGCGGCCGTTTGCTTCCTGGAGGAGCACGTCGATGCTCTCCCCGATCGCTGGGGGAATGATCCCGGTGTAGGCGTAGCTTGCTATCGGGACGACTTCCAATGCGTGAACCGTTGCCCTGGTTGGAGCCGCCAGCGTCCGTGCCATCGCGAGCGCCGCCTTGCTCTCGGGTGAGTCGTTGTACGCGACGCCGACCTTGGTTATGGAGGCCCGCCCGTCGGCATATCCGAGGGGAGCGACTGCGACCGCGCAGGGAGCGCCATTCAGCGCGGCGCGCGTGTCATCGCCGAGCATCGCGCGCCCGATAGCGCTGTGGCTGCAGGAGCCGACCACGATCAGGTCCGCCTGCTGCTCCTCGGCCTGCTCGTGCAGGCCGCGACCGGGGCTCATCGCCACGATGCTGAGAAGCTCCGCTTGGACATCGGCCGCGGTGCGCTCCTGCTCCATCAGCTTGTGGGAAGCCTCACGCTCCTCTGTCAGCCGGCCGATGGCGATGGCGTGCCCCGGGTGTAGCGCGCCGCTGCGCACATGAGCGAGCGTCAGCTTCCCATCGGGGTCCGTGAGGCGGGAGGCAAGCGCGATGGCGTCGCGGCCGTTGGGTCTGCCGTCCACCCCCACGAGCACGTTCTTGAACATTGATGAGTCTCCTTGTCGGGATCGGCAAACACGCTAGATCGCGACGGCCCCGGCGGCATCCGGGGAGGACCACTTGAGTAGCTGCGGGTTTTTACTGGGCAAGCTCTGCTCCCATGGGAGACTAACCTCACTACTCGGCCGCAAACGAGCGGAGTTCCCTCTGTGATCGAACATGCCACGATCAGCGCTGCATACGCGCCCCCATCTGCTGAAGAGCTGCGCACGTTGGATGCCTACTGGCGCGCGGCCAACTACCTCTCGGTCGGACAGATATATCTGCTTGACAATCCGCTGCTGCGCGAGCCGCTTGCGATCGAGCATGTAAAGCCCCGCCTGCTCGGCCATTGGGGCACGACCCCCGGCTTGAACTTCATCTACGCGCACATGAACCGCGTGATCCGCGAGCGCGACCTGAACGCGATCTACGTCATCGGCCCCGGTCACGGTGGCCCAGGGATCGTCGCAAACGTTTACTTGGAGGGCACCTACAGCGAGGTCTACCCCCACATCGGTCGCGACGAGGAGGGCCTGCGCAGGTTGTTCCGCCAGTTCTCCTTCCCCGGCGGCATCCCGAGCCATGTTGCGCCGGAGACGCCGGGGTCGATCCACGAGGGCGGCGAGCTGGGCTACTCCCTGGCCCATGCCCACGGGGCGGCGTTCGACAACCCCGACCTGCTGGTGTGCTGTGTCATCGGCGACGGCGAGGCGGAAACGGGTCCGCTGGCGGCCAGTTGGCACTCCAACAAGTTCCTCGACCCCGCTCGCGATGGGGCGGTGCTGCCGGTGCTGCATCTCAACGGGTACAAGATCGCGAGTCCCACCGTGCTCGCGCGCATCCCTCATGCCGAGCTGCGCTCGCTGCTCGAGGGGTATGGGTACGCGCCGCGCTTCGTCGAGGGAGCGGAGCCCGAGACGATGCACCGGCTGATGGCCGCCACGCTCGATGAGGTCACCGCGGAGATCGCGGAGATCCAGCGCCGCGCTCGCGAGGTTGGAGACCTCGCGCGGGATGAAGAAACCCCCGCCCCGGATGAAGACCCCACCCACGCGGCGCGACCGCGCTGGCCGATGATCGTGCTGCGTACGCCGAAGGGCTGGACCGGCCCCAAGCAGGTCGACGGGCTGCCGGCGGAGGGGTCCTTTCGCTCCCACCAGGTGCCCATCGCCAACGTCGCCGGCAGCCCGGAGCACCTGGCGCAGTTGGAGGAGTGGCTTCGCTCCTACCGCCCGCAGGAGCTGTTCGACGAGCGTGGCGCGCTGCGCGCGGAGCTGGCCGCGCTGGCCCCGCGGGGCCAGCGGCGCATGGGCGCAAACCCGCACGCCAACGGCGGCCTGCTGCTGCGCGAGCTGGAGCTGCCCGACTTCCGCGACTACGCCGTCGAGGTGCCCGCTCCGACAGCGAGCAGCAGCGAGCCCATGCGTGTGCTTGGTGTGTTCCTGCGCGATGTGACCGCCCGCAACCCCGAACGCTTCCGGGTCATGGGTCCGGACGAGACGGCCTCCAATCGCCTGGGCGCGGTGTTCGAGGCCACGAATCGCACCTGGGAGGCGCAGCGGCTGGAGAGCGATGATCACCTCGCACGCGACGGGCGGGTGATGGAGGTCCTGAGCGAGCACCTCTGCGAGGGCTGGCTCGAGGGCTACCTGCTGACGGGTCGTCACGGGCTGTTCAACTGCTATGAGGCGTTCATCCACATCGTGGACTCGATGTTCAACCAGCACGCCAAGTGGCTGAAGGTGACGCGGGGCATCCCTTGGCGCGCGCCGGTCGCGTCGCTGAACTACCTGCTGTCTTCGCATGTGTGGCGCCAGGATCACAACGGCTTCTCCCACCAGGACCCCGGGTTCATCGACCACGTGCTCAACAAGAAGGCCGAGATCGTGCGGGTGTACTTGCCGCCGGACGCCAACTGCCTGCTGTCGGTGGCCGATCACTGCCTGCGCAGCCGCGACTACGTCAACGTGATCGTCGCGGGAAAGCAGCCCGCGCTCAACTACCTCTCGATGGAGGATGCCGTGGCGCACTGCACGCGCGGTGTGGGCATCTGGGAGTGGGCGTGCAGCGATGGCGAAGAGGAGCCCGACGTGGTGCTGGGCTGCGCGGGGGACGTGCCGACGCTGGAGACGCTGGCCGCGGCGGCGATACTGCGCGAGCGCCTACCCACGTTGAAGGTGAGGGTGGTGAACGTCGTGGACATCATGCGCCTGGAGCCCGAGAGCGAGCATCCGCATGGCCTGTCCGACGTGGAGTTCGACGCGCTGTTCACGACCGGCCGGCCGGTGATCTTCGCCTATCACGGCTACCCCTGGCTGATCCACCGCCTGACCTATCGCCGCACCAACCATCACAACATCCATGTTCGGGGCTACAAGGAGGAGGGCACCACCACGACCCCGTTCGACATGGTGATGCTCAACGACCTCGACCGCTTCCACCTGGTGATGGACGTGATCGACCGCGTGCCCGGCCTATCCGAGCACGCGGCTCATCTGCGCCAGCAGATGGTCGATGAGCGATTGCGCCACCGCGCCTACACGCGCGAGCACGGACTGGACCCGCCCGACGTCACGGACTGGCGCTGGCCTGTCGCAGTGAGCGCCGGCCCCCAGGGCGCGGATGTGCCAGGCACCGAGCCCCAGGGCGCGGACGCCCCCGGTCACAGCGCGCTGTAGCCGTGCGTGTCCTGGTCGTCAACGCTGGGTCCAGCACGCTGAAGCTGGCGCTGCTGGACGGCGAGGACAGCACGCTCGTCGAGCGCGAGCTGCCGACGCCCCAGGCGCGGATCGATCGCCGCACGCTGCGCGAGGAGCTC
Source organism: Solirubrobacterales bacterium (assembly GCA_044446265.1). Classification (GTDB taxonomy): domain Bacteria; phylum Actinomycetota; class Thermoleophilia; order Solirubrobacterales; family Solirubrobacteraceae; genus Palsa-744. The sequence goes on along the minus strand of JBIOES010000001.1, from coordinate 3,849 downwards.
GACTCGCCGCTGCGCGAAGCCGATGCCATCGGCCACCGCATCGTGCATGGCGGCGAGCGCTTCCGAGATGCTGTCGCGATCACGGCGGACGTGGAGGTGGCTCTACGCGAGCTCGTGGGCCTCGCTCCGCTGCACCAGCCCGAGTCGCTCGCGGCGCTCGACGCGATCACGGAGGCGTTGCCGGATCTACCCGCGGTCGCTTGCTTTGACACCGCCTTTCATGCCACTCTCCCCGCTGCTGCGGCCACCTACGCGCTGCCCGCGGGGTGGAGTGAGCGTTGGGGTCTGCGCCGCTACGGCTTTCACGGCCTCTCCCACGCCTGGGTCGCGCGACGCGCACCGGAGCTGCTCGGGCGAGCGACGGCGGATCTGCGGATCGTCAGCGCTCATCTGGGGGCCGGGGCCTCGCTGTGCGCGATCGAGGCCGGGCGCTCGCTCGACACGACGATGGGGTTCACGCCGCTCGAGGGACTCGTGATGGCCACGCGCTCGGGCAGCGTCGACCCGGGGATGCTGCTGTGGTTGCTCGAGCACGAGGAGCTGTCGGCCGCAGAGCTCGCCGATGCGCTCGAGCACCGCTCCGGCCTGCTCGGTCTCGCGGGCAGCGCCGACATGCGCGAGATCATCGCCCGCGCCACGGCCGGTGAGCGGACGGCACGACTGGCGTTGGATGTCTATGCCCATCGGCTGCGCGGCGGCATAGCCGCGATGGCGGCGTCACTCGGCGGCTTGGATGCGCTCGTGTTCACCGGCGGCGTGGGCGAGCGCGCGGCCGAGGTGCGTGCGCGAGCCGCGAGGGGGCTGGCGTTCCTGGGCGTCGCGATCGACGAGGACCGCAACCGAGATACCGCGGCGGACACCGAGATCGGCCTGGCCGGGGCTGCGGTGCGTACGCTGGTGCTCACCGCCCGCGAGGATCTCGAAATCGCCCGGCAGGTCCGAACCGTACTTGGAGGGGCGCCCCTCCCAATGCCGTCATGACGTCGCGGTGAGAGGGCGAGCAGATTGCCCCCGGCGCGAATGGCGGCGCAGCAGCCAGCGTCGCAGCTCATCGGCTCCCCAGACGATGAATGGGTAGGGGAGCAGGAAGAGAAGGTCGTGCGCAGGCAGCGCCGCGGTTCCCAGCAGCGACTGCAGCGGTGGCGCGTAGACGAAGATCGCCGCCAGCGCCAGCTCCGCCGCGATGGCGCCGAGCAGGTATCGGTTGCTGAAGACGCCCACGGAGAACAGCGACTCCCGTCTCGTGCGCACGGCGAACGCGGTGCCGATCTGGCCCATGATCATCCCCAGGAAGGTCATAGTGGTGGCCTGCAGGTAGGCGTGATGGAGCGGGTGCCCCGCGCCGACCGGGTCGCCGGGGTGCCATCCGGCGCCCGTCAGGACCCAGAAGTACCCCGCCAGCGACAGGCAGGCGACGATCGCGCCCAGGAAGAGCCAGGCGCGCAGGAGCATCGGCCCCTGGATGACCCCCTCCGAGCGTGGGCGCGGGGGGCGGTGCATGATTCCCGGCTCGATCGGGTCGCGGCCCAGCGCGAGCGATGGCAGCGTCTCGCTGCCGACATCGAAGGCCAGGAGCTGTATCACCGTGAGAGGCAGGGGGATGGCTCCACCGGCGAGTGCGAACACGAGGAACGGCACGACCTCAGGGGTGGCGTGGGCGAAGATGTACTGGATGAACTTGCGCACGTTGTCATACACCTGACGGCCCGCTTCGATCGCCACGACGATCGTGGCGAAGTTGTCATCGGTGAGAACCATCGTGGACGCCTCGCGGGCGACGTCGGTCCCGGAGCGGCCCATCGCCACGCCGATGTCGGCGCAGCGCAGGGCGGGCGCGTCGTTGACGCCGTCGCCGGTCATCGCCACGACGTGGCTTTCCGCGCGCAGTGCTTCGGCGATCTGCAGCTTGGCCTCCGGCGAGGCGCGGGAGAAGATCAGCTCGCTGCCGCCGGCCAGCAGCTCATGCAGCTCGCGCTCGTGGGTGTGGTCGATGCGGCTGGCATCGACCGCCAGGGGATGGGCGCCACCGATTCCCACCTGACCCGCGATCGCGGCGGCCGTGAGGGGATGATCGCCGGTGATCACGATCACGCGGATGCCGGCGCTGTGAGCGCGTGCCACTGCCTCGGCCACCTCCGCGCGGGGCGGGTCGAGCATCGTCACCAGCCCCAGGAAGCACAGCTCCCGCTCGGCCTGCGCGCGCGCCGGCCGCCCACCCTGCGATCCGTCTCCTTCGGCATCCGATCTGCCTCCTTCCGCGTCCGACTGGCCGCCTTTCACGGGCATGGCTCTGCGCGCGAACGCCAGCACGCGCAGGCCCTGACGGGCGAAGCTCTCCACCTGATTTGAGACCCGCTCACGCTCGGCAACGTCGAATGGGAGCAGATCGTTGCCGGCGGACAGAGTGCCGATGCAGCGCGGCAGCACCGCCTCGGGCGCGCCCTTGGTGTGCAGCCAGCCCTCCGCGCCGTTGATGTCGAGCGTGGACATCAGCTTGAGCTCGGGATCGAAGTTGTACTGGTGGCTGCGCCTGCGCTCGCGCTGCTCGGGGTCGACGTTCCCGCCGAGCGCCTTCGCCGCCATCAGGACCGCGACCTCGGTTGGGTCTCCCACGCTGCCCTCGCCGGCGTCGAGCCGCGAGTTGTTGCATGCCGCTGCCGTCTCGGCCAGCGCCGCCACGGCGGCGTCCCGTGGTTCATGCTCCCGGGCGAGCCCGCTGGCGTTGTGGAGATCGACCTCGGTGTTGAGCGTCCAGACGGTCGTCGGTCGCATGCGGTTCTCCGTCAGTGTCCCCGTCTTGTCGGTGCAGATGACATCGGTGGAGCCAAGCGTCTCCACAGCGCTCAGGCGCTTGACCAGCGCGCCGCGGCGCGCAAGTGCGCTCACGGCGACCGCCAGCGCCAGGGTTATGACCGGCAGGAGCCCCTCCGGCACATTGCCGGCGAGCAGCCCGACGGCGAAGACGACGCTGTTCTGCAGCGAAAGCCCGGCGCCGAAGATCGCCAGGGGAACGAATGCCACCGCCAGCCCGATCGCGACCCCCGCGATCAGCCACGCCACGCGGCGCACCTGCTGCTCCAGCGGGCTCGGCTGCTCCTCGACGCGCTCTGAGAGCGAGGCGATGCGGCCCAGCTCGGTGTGCATGCCGGTGGCGAACACAACGCCCTGCGCCTCGCCCCCGATGCAGGTCGTCCCGCTGAACACCAGGTCCCTAGCGTTCAACCGCGGCACACCCAGGTCGATCAGGTCGGCCGCGCGCAGCACGGATACCGACTCCCCCGTCAGCGCCGAGAGGTCGACCTCAACAGCACCGGAGAGCAGGCGCATGTCCGCCGCGATGCGGTCCCCCTCCTCCAGCAGCACGATGTCACCTGGCACGAGCTGGACGGCCTCGATCGTCATCGGGGTGCGGTCGCGCTGCACTCTGACGTGCTGGGGCAGGTAACGCGCCAGCGCCTCCACGGCCCGCTCGGCCTGCATCTCCTGCACGAACGCGAACGCGGCGTTCAGGAAGATCACGAGCAGCACCGCGATGGCGACCGTCTGATTGCCAACAGCGAAAGACAAGCCTGCCGCCAGCCACAGGAGCAGCGCCAGCGGATGGGTCAGCTGACGTCCGAGCTCACCCGGCCAGCGCGCTCCGCCACGCCGGCGCAGCTCGTTGGGCCCATACTGCACGAGCCGCCGCGCGGCCTCGCGAGTGGTGAGCCCTATCCGTGAGCTGCGCAGATCGCGCAGCAGCAGATCAAGGCCCTCGGTCGCGTCGACCTCGACCGGGGCCTCGGCGGGAAACCGCTCGGTCATCGCTCGGTCATCGTGCGCGCGGGGATCCGCTGGGCGAGGCAGACC